>DQSN01000192.1 GCA_015663245.1 Leucothrix mucor | reverse complement strand
ATTATTTTTTTCCATCAACAATAAAACTTCTCTTACTTTGTAAAGAGCATAGCTTCTTTCTGGAATACGTCCATGATCACACGGTACTCGACACAAGCAAGGTGTCAATGAGTGGTGTACGCTCATCTTCTGGAATTGAGGGGAAATTAGGTTTTGTTGAATTCATAGAAGGTTATTGTAGAATAAAAAATAATGTCCGTGCCTGCAAATTATGAGAAGTTACGGAAAAGTTACTTAACGTGCTGATATTTAATTGTTATCTTAGGGGTGAGATAGGTTATTTCTAAGTAATTGCTGTCGATTGTTCTCTATGTAGTAGCTCTATCTGCTATTATTTCCCTATGACACTTCCCAAAAATATCCTCCGCGTTGCCGTTCCTCGACCGCTTTATACTTTGCTCGATTATCGTTGTCCTGATGAGTTGCAGGTTCAGCTTGGTTGCCGTGTGCGTGTGCCGCTAGGAAGAAGCGTGACGACAGCGATTGTTGTTGAGATTACGGATAAAAGTGAGTTTAAAAAACTGCGTAAGGTGTTGGAAGTTTTAGATGCTGAGCCGCTACTAGAGAAAAGCTCTTTAGAGTTATTGTACTGGGCTAGCAAGTATTATCACCATCCCATTGGTGATGTTATTTTTAATGCGATTCCTTCTTCGTTGCGTAAAGGTAAAGCGTTGCCACAAGTAACGGTTTGGAAAGCTAATTTATCGATGTTTGATCGTGCTGATGAGCTGCTAGCAAGAGCGAAAAAACAAGCTCAGTTGTGGGGTTTCATCAAAACAGCGAACAATAACGACTGGATTAGTGAACAACAGATAAAAGAACAGTTGGAAGCCGCAGGGGTTTCGAGTTGGCGTAGTTTATTGAAGGAGTTGCAGAAAAAGCAGCTTATTAAGAGTGAAAAAATTGCGGCACGTTTGTCTTTTGTTGTCGATAAATCGCTTGTAGACAAACAAATAACACTCACTGCGGAGCAACAAGATGTTCTCTTAAAACTTGAGGATTTCTATCAGCAAAAAACGATCAAGCCTGTATTATTACATGGCATAACAGGCAGTGGCAAAACTGAGATTTATCTACGTACTATCGAGCCAATTCTTAAATTAGGTAAACAAGCGCTTATATTAGTACCCGAAATCGGTTTAACACCGCAATTATTTAACCGTTTTCAACAATACTTTCCGCAGTATAGGGTGGCCGCCATTCACTCTGCTTTAGCAGATAGCGAACGAACGTTGGCTTGGCAAGCAGCTAAGCATGCTGAGGTGGATATTATTATTGGTACTCGCTCGGCGATATTTTCCCCTTTGGTAAATTTGGGAATGATTATTGTCGATGAAGAGCATGATGGCTCCTTTAAGCAGCAAGAAGGTTTTCGTTATCATGGGCGTGATCTTGCTGTTAAGCGTGCTTTTGACCTTAATATCCCTGTGATTTTAGGTAGTGCTACCCCCGCTTTGGAATCACTGCAAAATGTTGAGCGTAAGCGTTATCACTACCTACGTCTAAACAGTCGTCCTGGTTCACGTCGTCGTCCCGAAATGTTGGTGCAAGATATTAGGGGTATCCCGTTAGAGGCGGGAATTTCATCTTTATTAATGAAAGAAATTAAGCAGCATATCGATGCGGGTAACCAAGCGATGTTGTTTTTAAATCGTCGTGGTTTTGCACCTATATTATTTTGTCCAAGTTGCGGATGGCATGCCGTCTGTCCTTCTTGCGATACCAATATGACTTACCATGCGAGTTGTAGTAAAACTATTTGTCATCATTGTAGTTACGAGGAAGTTGTCACCAGCAAGTGTCCAAGTTGTCAAAGTCCTAAAATTACAACGCAAGGGCAAGGCACTGAACGTATTGAGAAGGTATTGCAAAGTCATTTTCCTGATACTCCCGTCGTTCGTATTGATCGAGATACCACCAGTCGCAAAGGCGCATTAGACAGTAAACTAGCGATTGTACATCAAGGTAAGCCCGTGATATTAATCGGCACGCAAATGTTAACCAAGGGTCACGACTTTCCAAAATTAACCTTAGTTGGGATTTTAGATGTTGATCAATCTTTGTTTAGCATGGATTATCGAGCACAAGAACAGTTAGCGCAGCAGATTATTCAAGTAAGTGGTCGTGCTGGCAGAGGTGAGCAGAAAGGACGGGTGTTATTACAAACATCGCAACCCGAACACCCGCTTCTAACTAACTTGCTGGGTAAAGGATACTTGAACATTGCGAAGCAATTATTGTCTGAACGTGAAACGTGGAGTTATCCACCGTTTGGCTTTCAAGTGTTAATTAGAGTGAGCGCAATGGATAAAGAGAAAGGTTTAAACTTTTTACATCAGTTAAGCGTTGAGTTAGCAGTACAACTTCAGCAAAAAACAGATATATCATTGCTTGGTCCTGTGCCATCACCAATGGAAAAAAGAGCTAATCGTTACCGCTCTCAGTTATTAATAAGTGCAACAAACCGAAGTACCTTACATAGCACTTTAAGCGGCGCGATAATGAAACTGCAAGCTTATAAAAAACCAAGCAATATCAGATGGTCAGTTGATGTTGATCCTCTAAACATGCTGTAAATGGTTGTTATTTTTTAAGAAAATCGATAAAAAGTTATAGACTTTTTATCGGTAGCAAACTATATTAAGCATGAACCTAGGCTGAATATAGGGTTCTATCTATAAGATAGTAAGGATCAAAAGTTTAATCAGACTTAAAATTTAAGTAGCAATTTTTTCTTAATTGAGAGAAAAATTGCAACGTAGTTTTAGGCATTATTAAATTTTTAATCTCAGGTACGGTATCTAAGTATTCTCACATGCTTAATACCCGAAAAATAATAAATATGAAGAGTAGGTGAATAAAGCAAAGGAGAGATGCGTTAGCATTTGCTTGTTCATCCATTCCTTAGGGAATAATAAGGCAGTTCGGGCTGTTATTTCTTAACACTAAAAATATTGGTGCAAGTCGATGTACGTAGATTTTAAAGAAGAAACAACAATGCAGTCGGGTTTTGGCAATGGTCTTTTATGGATGATGTCAGGCATTATGATGGGCTTACTGGTTGGTTTAGCGATGTATTACTTTGCTAATCGGGGGGTTCCTAGTGTAGAAACAGCAAGTGCCTCGCAAAGTGAGCAAAGCTCTACTCCTGCAAAAAGCTCAGCACTTACTAAAGTCGGTTCTGCCTTTGGGAGTAGTGATGAGGAAAAAGATCCTGCAGATGTAATGGCTGCCTCTTTAATTGATAAAAATCAGAAAGAAGAAGTCATAAAACGACCTAATTTTAGTTATTACGCTGTATTGCCCGACTTAAATGTTCCTGTGCAGACTATTCACAACCCACCTGCAAAAAAAGAGGCGAAAGCAACGGTACAGAGTGATAAATTAGTCGAAGAGGCTTTAGCCAAAGCAGGAAGCTCTGACTTTATTTTACAAGTAGCATCTTATCGAAAGCGTAATCAAGCAGAGCGCACTAAAGGTCGCTTGAAGCGTAAAGGCATGACATCTTATGTGCAAAAAAGGCGCATTAAAGGTAAAACATGGTTTCGTGTGATGGCAGGACCTGTTGGACCAAAGAAACTAAATAATTGGAAAGCAACCGTGGCATCTTTAGGTCATAAACCTTTGATTATTCCTATCAAGTAAGAAAATATTTTAGCACTCTAATACTACCTAAGTCTTAGAGTGCTAAAGGTAAAGCTAGCTAATCTTACTCATAATTTCTTCAGAAATTTCTTTAATTGCTTTTGTGCCATCAACGGCAATAACTTCTGTATTAGTGCTCTTAAAATAGTTAACTGCTGCCATTGTGCCAGTTGTCTCATCATAATAAATATCATGACGTTTGCTGATAGCATCTTCATCTTGATCATCGGCACGAGCAGAAAGCTCTCCACCACAAACACGACAAACTAGCTCGCCATCTTTTTCGACAGGTTTAATTGCATCAAATGCAATGTGGTTAGGGTGGTTATTATCATTTGCACATAATCTACGACCCATGATGCGCTCTTTAGCAATTTCACGATCTAGTGTGATTTCTAAAATATAATCAAGTGCCATTCCAGATTCGTTAAGTGCTTTATCTAAAGCCTCTGCTTGAGCTAATGAACGTGGGAAACCATCTAATAACCAACCTTTTTCTTTAGAGTTTGATAATGTTTCTAATACCATTGGAATGGTAATTTCATCAGGAACTAAATCGCCACTTTCGATGAATGCTTTGGCCTTCATACCAAGCTCAGTGCCACCTTTGATATGCTCGCGAAAGATAGCGCCAGACTCAATATGATCTAAGCCAAATTTTTCTTTAACAATAGCGCCTTGTGTACCTTTACCACTTCCATTTGGACCAAAAGCTAGGATATTCATAGATATTCTCCGTTGAGTGAACATAGAAATCTGTTTTACCAGACTAAATTAAATGGTCAAACAGTCTACCTTATCTTCCCCTGATTAACCCGTATAATTCACTAATTGCAATGGGGGATAAAAATAATTTATATTTTAAGCCAATATTATTGAACTGTTTTTACTTGTATGCGTCTGAGCTTATGTGTGGTGATTAGTATGCAGATACTAAGAAATGTAACTATGATGTGATTTTGCAATTATCCACACCTCTATAGGAATCTTATTTATCCTAATGACTTATAATATTTTATTAGGATAAGAAGTAATTCCGATTATCAACAAGGATCACAGGTAACACTCAGCTGCGCCATTATCTTCCTCCTGTGATTCTTGTTGACCTTTCTTTTTTATATGCCTTTCCGCTTCATGTGAAGTGCGTATTGCTTGATCAAATAAAATAAACGCCATAATAGGTGTTGGGCTTTAATATGCCTAAAATAAATAGACTTAAAAATATCGAAGGAATTATTATGAATAACACTAAATCAAATATAGCTAAACTTCTTTTTATTGCAGGGTTATCGCTAAGCCTTGCTGCATGTACAACAAACCCTAGTACAAATAATGGTGGTGGAACAACTACTGGGGGCACTAACACAGGTGGGGGGACACAAACGGGTGGGGGAACCCAGACAGGCGGGGGAACGACGACCAGTACAACGACTAACCCTGATCACCTTGGATTTGTTGTTCAGTTAACGGCAACAGTGAGTGAGTCCAAAGCAGCTCAACTTGCCGATACTTTTACAGCTGAGGGTTATCATGTTATTCAAAATAGCATTGAACGTGGTGGAAGTGCCTTGCACCGAGTACAAATAGGTCCATATGCTTTGAAGACTGATGCAAGAGCAGTGCTAAGAAAAATGAAAAATAGATATCAGCGTAATGCTTATGTTAGATCTGCTTTTGTAAATGAGAATAAATAAAAATTAGACAGAGAGATCATGCTCTCGTTCTCATAGCATTTAAAGTTTACTTTCTACTTTAAAGCCTCTCTATTTAGCTTATAGAGAGGCTTTTTTTGTATGTGTCATTGTTCTCAACTTTCCCTCCAAATCTATTTTCCCCTCTGCTTTATTTGTTTAAATAACAATCATATCGTCCAATTTTCAGTCAAACATTACCCTTTATCCTTGTTGTGGTCGTTTTATCCTCATCTATAGACCATTATTTGCTCGTCGAAAGAAAAATACCCCTGAAAAGAGTAAAGAAACAAGGACTTATAAAACGCACGGATAGCGTATCTTTTTATTCAACCAATAAAAAATAATGGTGAAGAAGATGAGCGCCCCCAAGCTAATTGACACACAAACCCTTGCTACTACAGCAACTCCTAATACTGGTTCAGCATATATAGCAATCAAGCGTCTATTTGATTTAAGTCTTATTGTCGCATTTTTACCGATTATCATCCCTGTCATGTTGATTACCGCAATATTAATTAAGATAGAGTCTAATGACCCCATTTTATTTTGGCAAAAGCGTGTTGGTAAAGGCGGAAAAATTTTTAATATTGTTAAATTCCGTAGCATGACAACTGACTCTGAGCAGCATGGCTCACAGTTTGCAGAAGCAGGTGATGCAAGAGTTACTAAGCTAGGGCGTTTTATTAGAAAAATGCGTATAGATGAGCTGCCACAATTATGGAATATACTACGTGGGGAGATGAGTCTGATTGGTCCACGACCTGAGCAGGTAGTCTTTGTTGAAGAGTTTGAAAAGACAATTTTAAATTATAATAGCAGACATGCCGTGCTTCCAGGTATTACTGGATTAGCACAAATTGAACAGGGTTATGTCGATGATGCTAATGGTACACGTACTAAGCTAAAATATGACTTATATTATATTGACAATATTTCATTTTTAATGGATATGCGTATTGTGTTTCAAACTTTATATACAATGGGCACTGGGTTTGGTGCGCGATAGATCCAAGTTATTAGATTAGACATGTATCATTGCCTGACCAGTTTTTTACTGATCAGGCTTTTATTATTTTCAAGCCTCGCTTCTAAAGATCTCCATATATTTAAAAGTCATAAATAGAGTGTTGATCTTGTTTTTGTCTCTCGCGTTCTTCTTTTAAGCGGCGGTCTTCTTGATATAGTTTAAGTGCAGCTTTTTGTATAAATACATCATCCAGTCTATCTTTTTTTGCTTTACGTATACGTAGCACCTTATTGCGATGTTTATCAGCATTTGCGACTAGCATTGTTGTGCTGCTTGTTTTGATTTTTTTCTCTGATAAGCGTGGCTTAAAACGACGTTCCATTACACTAGCTCCAGGGTTAAAGTTGGGCTTGGTCATACGAGCGATACCGCCTGCACGGCTACAGCCTGACCACCAGCAGCGATTTTTCTTCTGAAAATACATCAAGCCACGATACTTCGGTGCGACAGATGCATCTTGCGTGATGTATTCTTTAATTCCCCAGCTTCCAATCCAGTTATAAGATCGTGGGGCGGAGAAGGCAACAAAGAGTTTTCCGCCCGATTTTTTCCAGCCTTCCAAAAATTCGTAATACAACTTTGACATACGATTATCTTTATTTGCTTGGATTAAAAATTGATTAGGCCCTTCTTTCATGCCATGTGTTTGATAGGCAACTAAATGTTGCCCACCTTCGTAAGCGACTAAGTCAATCCCATAGCGTGCAACAGCCGCTGCCTGCTGACGGACAATCTTCAAAGTATTTGGTATTGAGTATCTATTGCGAGGTGAACGTAATAGTTCAAACACACTGTCAACACTATCAATTGCTTTTTGGGCGGTTTGGGTAGCATGAAAATAAGGGGCGATAGCTAGAGCATCAACATGTTTGAAGGCATCCTCATAGCCTAATAACATATGAGTCAGCGAGACGTTTGTTGCCATGCCACCCATAACGCGAACAAGTCTATCGTGACCATTAAACTCCTGTTCCCAGATTTTGAATATTTCCACACTACGTTTGGAATAAAATTTATAACCAGCATTGGCTTTATTTTGATCTAAGCCTAAGCGAGCACCTAATTGTTCAATTTGATGCTTTTGTGAAAAAATACCGTTCCATGCTTCATTGGTATATTCAATATAAGCTTTTAGTTTGGGGTTTAAATGTTGGCTAACATAGCTTGCATATTCGCGGATAAACTCATCATTAGCACGATGTGGTAAGTTAAACCAAGGATCTGCACCGACTATATTTACTAACTTCACCATGATTTCTAGAGGTACTCCGCGCTTCCCCTCTTTTCCGCCCCAAGTTGCTTGTTCTATTTTAGGGCGTCGCTCCCATCTGCTGAGGTTGTTACGAGTAATTCCCGACATATTCATTAAGCGAATGACACGAAAATCCTTCATAAAGCTAAGATAATCAGGATTGAAAACGATATCTTTAGCATGAGCAACATAAGCAAGGAAGGGATCGTTCTTACCACATTTTCGTGGTTGGCGAACGTGTCTAAAAGGATTACTTTTACAGATGCCGCCTGGCATGATGACTTGTATGTCACGGATATAGTTATTTTTATTAGACTCAATGATGGTCAATGTTGCCGTTATTTTTCCTTGTTTATTGCCACGAATCACAATGATGTCTTTACCAGGATAGTGACGTATAAGGCGTGCATTCCCGCCATACTTTATTTTTCCGTTGCCTTTATAAAGCACGGTATAAGCACCGACAGGAATACTTTGTTGAGGAAAATTGTTGATAAAACGTGTTCCAGCCTGTCCGCCGTTGAGATTACTGGGCCAGCCATTTTTATCATAAGTTATATTGCCTTTAGTAAGCCAAGGTCGTGCCTCTTGAAATGGCATTGCCATACGAAATAAATCAACAAATGGCACACTAGCATCTTGATCCATAGCTTCGTTTGTATTAATGCCAAGGGGAGACAAGAGGTTGCTATGGGGTGTGGCAATAGAAGGAGTCGAAAAGCAGAGTAGCAAAAATAGAAATACGCCTTTAGGCATACGTGATTTTCTAATTGAAATCATCAGGGAATACATCCTTGTACAAAAATAAAGTAATACAGTGAGGAGGTGTCCAACGACAACCATCTGTTGCTGTGGGGAGGGATATTCTGATTTATATTTTGGCATAATGGCAATGTGGTTTTTGAAAACGCTACACAACATAATCCAACAGGTAGATGGCACTAAGTCCTTTAATGCCATTCCTTATAAAGTCAATAACTCTTCACTTCGCTTACTTATAGAGGGGATTATGGTTGTTGTCCAATAAATCATCTTAAATTACAAGTAACTGTTTATTATGTATTCATTTTTAATGAGGTATAGAGAGAAACTTTAGAGAGTATATGATTATGCTTGCGAGAATTTTTGGTTAAGAAGAAGGTTATTGTTATTATTTATTAAGACCTTTGTATCAAAAGATAATGAAAAAATT
>DQSN01000142.1 GCA_015663245.1 Leucothrix mucor | reverse complement strand
TTAGGGTAGGTTTAGTTTGTCTTGTGTCTGATGGCACTATAGCTTATCAGTCCATGTTGCCGCAGTAATCGTTTTCCCAGTTTTATTCTGTAATGGGATGATCTAAGCACGTCTTCGTTGTGACTATAAAATTACAAGGATGATAATAGGAAGTCTTTCAATATCTATTACATCATCAACTAAAAAAAGATATACATTGCCTCTCTAGCATCACCTATACTCATACTCTCATCCCACCAAATATCCTATATTCCCATGACTGATAAAAACACTGATAAGCCGCTTATTTTAGTAGATGGATCATCTTATTTGTTCCGCGCATTTTATGGTATTAAAGCTCCGTTAACTGCACCTGATGGTATGCGTACCAATGCGATTCATGGGGTGTTGAGTATGTTGGATAGCTTGCGTAAAACTTACGACCCTGAGCATATGTCGGTGGTGTTTGATGCTAAGGGTAAGACTTTTCGTAATGATCTTTACCCTGACTACAAAGCTAATCGCCCGCCGATGCCTGATGAGTTACGCGATCAAATAGAACCGTTGCTCGAGATTATCCGCGCAATGGGTTATCCCTTGATGATTGTGCCTGATGTGGAGGCGGATGATGTGATTGGTACTTTGGCAAGCCGTTATGAGGGCAAGGTGATTATCTCCACAGGCGATAAAGATATGGCGCAGTTGGTGACGGATGATGTTCATCTTATTAATACTATGTCGAATAGCTACCATGATATTCAAGGTGTTATTGATAAGTACGGCGTGCCACCTGAGCGTATTCGTGATTATTTAGCTTTGATGGGAGATACCTCGGATAATATTCCTGGTGTGCCAAAAGTTGGCCCCAAAACAGCGGTTAAGTGGTTGGCGGAATATGACTCACTGCAAAACGTAATGGATAATGCGGATAAATTTAAGGGTAAAGTGGGCGAGTATTTACGTGATTCTTTGAATTTTTTACCACTCTCTTACGAGTTAGTGACGATTGTTTGTGATTTAGATTTGGACTGTTCGCCTGAGTCTTTAAGTTTTAGTAAAGTAAATACTCAACGCCTTGCAGAGCTGTATCAACAGTATGGTTTCCGTACTCGTTTACAAAAATTACAGGCGACATCGACAGAAGAAATTGTGGTGGTCAGTGAATTAGATGAAGTGCCTAAAGTGCAAGAAATCACTGAGGTAGATTATCAAACGATTTTTACTGAGGAGCAGCTAGATCAATGGATGACAGACATCAAGACTGCAAAATTATTGGCTTTTGACACTGAAACCACCAGCCTGAACTATATGAATGCCGAAGTCGTCGGGGTGTCGTTTTCCATCAAACCTGGGGTAGCTGCATATTTGCCCTTAGCGCATGATTATGTTGGTGCGCCTGAGCAGTTAAATCGTCGCGCGACCTTGGAAAAACTAAAGCCTCTACTTGAAGATCCGACAGTCTTAAAAGTGGGACAAAATCTAAAGTATGATCGTAGCGTGTTATTAAATCATGGTATTAAATTAAAAGGTATTGTGCATGACACTATGTTGCAATCCTATGTATTAGACTCCATCGCTAATCGCCATGATATGAATACCTTGTGTGAGAAGTATCTGGATCATCAAACCATTCATTTTGAAGACATTGCGGGTAAAGGCAAAAAACAGCTGACCTTTAATCAGATAGAAATAGAAGAAGCATCGCCTTATGCGGCGGAAGACGCGGATATGACGCTACGTTTGCATTATCATTTCTGGCCACAGTTCAATATTTTAAAAGAACAAGCAAAGCTATATCGTGAAGTTGAGGTTCCTTTGTTGAAGGTGCTTTCAGATATAGAGCGTAATGGTGTGTTGGTTGATGCAGAAATGCTTGCGGTACAAAGCGAAGAAATTACTGCGCGTATGCAGGAGCTAGAGGCAACCATTTTTGAGCAGGCTGGTGAAGAGTTCAATTTAGGCTCACCTAAGCAAATCCAAGAAATATTTTTTGCCGAAGACAAATTGAATCTACCGATTATTCGTAAAACTCCTAAGGGGCAGCCCTCTACCGCAGAAGATGTGTTGAAAGAATTAGCGTTAAGCCATGAAGTCCCACGCTTATTGTTAGAGCATCGCGGTTTAAGCAAGTTAAAATCAACCTATACCGACAAGCTTCCGAAGCAGATTAATGAAAATACGGGGCGTATTCATACCTCTTATCATCAAGCAGTAACGGCAACGGGGCGGCTATCATCATCTAATCCTAATCTACAAAATATCCCAGTGCGTAGTGGCGAAGGTCGTCGTATTCGCCAAGCCTTTATTGCACCTGAGGGAAAAAAGATACTCGCGGCGGATTACTCACAAATTGAGCTACGCATAATGGCGCATTTATCAGGGGATGAGGGTTTAGTAACTGCTTTTTCTGAGGGTAAGGATATACATGCTGCCACTGCCGCAGAGATTTTCTCGATAGAGCTGGATGATGTGGTGACTGATCAACGTCGTGCTGCTAAAGCGGTTAATTTTGGTTTGATTTATGGGATGTCGGCTTTTGGTTTGGCAAAACAACTGAATGTCTCGCGGGGTGAAGCGCAAGAATACGTGAACCTATATTTTTCGCGTTACCCAGGGGTGCAAGATTATATGGAAAATACCCGTGAGAAAGCACGCGAGCAGGGTTATGTTGAAACACTTTTCGGTCGTCGTTTACATTTACCTGAAATCAATGCTAGTAATGGTATGCGTAGAGCTTATGCGGAACGTACTGCTATCAATGCGCCCATGCAAGGAACCGCCGCCGATATTATCAAATTAGCGATGATCTCGGTAAACGATTATCTACGTGAAGAATATTGGCAACAAGAAGCGCAGACTAAAATGATTATGCAGGTGCATGATGAATTAGTCTTTGAAGTACCAGAAGATGATGTGGCACGTATTGAAGCTGAGGTTGTTAAACGCATGACCGATGCAGCAATATTAGATGTACCGTTAGTGGTAGACATAGGTGTTGGGATAAATTGGGATGAGGCGCATTAATATAGAAAAATATTCATGACATTGAAAATTATCAATGTGTTATCTCTATTATTTTTTTAAACTCGCAAACTTTTTCGAGCTTTAAAAGGACTCTATATTCATGATGAAAAAACTATTTTTACTTTCTACGCTAAGTATCACAATGGCTGCTTGTGGTGGTGATAAAACGGCAAGCAATACAAAAGTTGAAGACAGCAAGCCAGCTGAAACCAAAGTGGCTCCTGCGCTTGATAAAAAGGCAGAAGTAGAGGGCGCGAAGACAATTACTAAGGCATTTGGTGG
Organism: Leucothrix mucor; assembly: GCA_015663245.1. Lineage (GTDB taxonomy): Bacteria > Pseudomonadota > Gammaproteobacteria > Thiotrichales > Thiotrichaceae > JAGLBW01. The sequence goes on along the minus strand of DQSN01000142.1, from coordinate 6,315 downwards.
TGCATTAAAAGCAGAGTTGCAAAAAGCGATGAAGTCAGGCGGGCCGATTAAGGCGCTTGCAGTTTGTAATGAAAAAGCGATGCCTATTACAGCTCAGGTCGCAAAAGAAAAAAATGCACAGCTTAGCCGTGTTAGTTTGAAAAATCGTAATCCTAATAATGCGCCTAATGAATGGCAGAAAAAAGTATTAGAAGATTTTGATAAGCGTGCAGCAGCAGGTGAAGATATAGCTAAAATGGGCTTTTCTGAAATTATCGAGACTAATGGTAAAAAGCAACTTCACTTTATGAAAGCATTACCTACAGGGAAAGTTTGTTTAGCTTGTCATGGCTCTGAAATCGCAGGGAATGTACAAGAGAAGCTAGCTGAGTTATATCCTCAAGATAAAGCAGTTGGATATGCTCTGGGTCAAGTACGTGGAGCGGTTGTTGTTATAAAAGATATTAACTAATTATCTTGTTTAAAGTGAGTTAAATAGCCTCCTAGTTAAGTCTAGGTAGGGTGTTTATAAGCTTGGGCTTAGGTAGTATCTAGGTCAGCCTTCTAGGCCCATAAATTATCTAGATTAAACTCAATCGCATCAAATGGCACAGCACTAACCATATCATCTTCACTTAAACTCGCCATTAAACTCCAGCGTTGATTTTCGAGTTGATACACTTCTAATGTTTTAATTTCAGGGTCAATTAGCCAGAGATGTTTTACGCCAAGTTCAGCATAGACAGGCATTTTTACCATGCGGTCTTTTTGTGCGGTAGAAGGGGATAATATTTCACAAACCCAATCAGGCGCGAGATCAAACCATGCTGTTTCAGGTAGGCTAGGCATTCTTTCTCGTTGCCAACCTGCAATATCAGGAACTAAAATATGACCGTCTATATGTAGTTCTGGCTCACTGAAGATCCACCACTCATCGTTATCATCTCCCCCTCCCCAATCAAAAGAGTCTCCTAATTTCCCTCCTAAAACAGAAAAGGCACGGGCATGTTTAGGAGCAGGTCTTGGCTGGCTGTATAAAATATTATGGATAATTTCACCAATATGATGCTCAGGTAATGCCATAAGCTCATCAAATAATGTCTCTTTTAAAGCAGGTTTCGCCATCATCGAACCTCATTTCTTGTCTCTAGTTATTCTATTACTATAGCCTATTGTATTTTTTAGCAATGCCTTTTGATTTTTGCTGGGAAATTTAATTATCTTATGAGTTATTGAAAAACAATAAAAATCATATCAAATAGTCGCAAATAAAAGAAAAACTTAACCCACACACCAAGCGGTAGGGCGACGCATTCCTGCTAACTGACAACCTTGTTGCATATAGCCATGCGGAAACAATTTAAACAGATACTTCTTTGCTACCTTTTTATCCCAACCTTTCTGCTCAACTAAGTAGTTGGTTGCTTCACGCACATCAGGAGTTGTTTGATGCTCTGCGTGATGCTCACGGATAAAGTGTAAAATTGGGAAATGCTCTTCATCTTTAAACACTAAGCCATTCCACTCTTCTGCTAGTTGTTTTGCTAGGTCTTCACTCCAGTCTTCTGGATTTTTTAGATAACCATCTGTGCAACGATCTACAGGGAGGTCGACTGCTGTTCTCATGCATGTGCTCATTTCTCAATTCCTTTTTCTAGTGTGCACCTTTCGGCTTCGCTCTGAATACTTGTGTTGTGAACTAATCATATTCAAGCTCCCTGAACGTAGTCGAAGGGGCGGTGCAAAATTATTATAATTTAAAGACTAACCCGTAAATACACGCTTAGCCTGTGCAATTTTTTCTTGTAATGAGGTGCTACGAATTGTCTCTACTAGCTCAGCCACATCAAATTTATGATGACGTTCATAAGCCACGCCTAGCTGCTGCATATCGGCTAAACCAACTTCACGTGCATGCTCTACGAAACCTTTGTTTCTCCAGAAGAATGCGCCTGGCATAGTGGTTGGGATAACCAATACATAGAATAAAGCGCGCCCGATTATTGAAGTATTTAACATCAGAGCAGCCAATAAAACAAAGGAGATGGCACTGTTAGTGCCTGATAACGCGATACCAACCGCTAATAATAATGCGATCACTAGTAAGCTATTACGCAACCAGTAAGACTTACCATAAGTAGTTGTTTGCTCATAGAATGATGCTGCTCCTTCACTATTTGCGGGCTTGAGATCACGTGCATGACCTAGTAAACCAACACCTTCAATCATTACGCCAATAGCAATGATGGTTGCCAGTAATACGGCTAGTTCGCTGCTCATTGCACCAAAGACTAATGCAACTAAGCCAATTAATGATCCACCCAAGGTCAAACCTGTTGCGATGAAACTAGCACCTGTATGCCAATGATCCCAGTAAGGACGCGCTGGGATACGGTAAAGCTTATACATAAAGTATCCGCCCAAGCCTAGACCTGCTAAAGCCAATAAGGAGAAGGTGGCTTGCATAAAGCTGGCAAAGCCATTATCAAATAAAGCAAAGAAGCTTGATCCTATTAAGCCTGTAAAAAAAGCAGTTACGCCTGCTATCTCACGACTAACAGGGGACATTTTCAGATTATAAAAGCCACGATAAAAGCGATGCGGTTTCCCAAGGTGCATATTCAGTTTGAACAAGCCAACACTGGTTAAGACCACCATTACTAATAACATCGGCAAATAAGCGCTGCTTGCAACAAAACTCTCTACAGGAGCAATGCCTGTCCATGCTCCTAGTGTGAGCATTAAAAATGCCCCCATCACCGTTTGGATACTTAAAGTAAAGGCGATGTGTGCATTCTCATGCGAACCGAGCAAGCGTTTGAAATTCCATGAGCGTTTAAAACCATGCTTAGGGTCAAGCTCTGGTTTGAATTTACCTGTGCTGTCATCTTTATGATATTTAACAGCTGTATCATCTACTCGTACCATATCGCGCTGTGTTGAGCGTGTTTGTTCAAAGCGAATATTAGGATTAGTGATGTCGGTGCGCGGAAACCCTGGTATTTCTGTTTTTACTTGGGTACGGTTCTCAGGAGTGTTTTCAATCACACCAAAATCTAAGGCATTACCTAAACAAGCAGAAACACAGGCAGGTTTTAAGCCTACTTCCAAGCGATCCACACACATATTACATTTGCTAACCGTGCCTTCGACGGGATCAAGCTGTGGCGCATTATAAGGACACACCCATGTGCAGTAGCCGCAACCAAAACAAATATCAGGGTCTTGTAATACTGCGCCGTACTCTGCAAACTTGGTATAAGCACGCGTAGGACAGCCTTTTAAACACACAGGATCATCACAGTGATTACACGCCATTGATATGTTTAAACGCTGGTAATTAGGATATGTACCACCTTCAACAAAACCTACTGAGCGAAAAGCGAGATGTGAAGGCACATCATTTTTCTCACTACAGGCGGCTTCACAAGCATGACAACCAATACAGTTATCAGCATTGAAGTAAAAGCCGTGTTGTTTGTAGCGGTCAGGATTCTCCCCAACTTCGGCATCACTATTGATGTTTAAACTAACACCACACAGTGCATCACCATCTGGTACGGTATTAATTGAGTTGCCATATTGGTTAACATCTTTACTGCTTTCTTTTCTCAGTAAAGCGTATTCTGGTTCATTTTCACGTACATTAAACATTATTTCTTACTCATAAAGTAATGTTGCTTGTAGCCCGTATGAGCCTAAGCGGAATACGGGAGGTCGGCGTAACGCACTATCCCGTATTACGTAGACTTCATACAGGCTACAAACAGTTATCATTTTTACATCTTAAAATTTGCGCATTTCCATGCTCAACTTTGCCGCTGCTGCTTGATCTTCAATACGTTCGATACGCACTGCATTTTGCTTATAAGCAGGTTGACGTGAGTGTGGATCGAGTAAACCTAAGGTTAAACGATTGGCACAATCATGGAAGTGGAAGGGCAAGAACACCATGTTCTTAGCGACACGTTGCGTGGGTGTTGCCATCACAATTGCATCGGCACGGCGTGAGACTAAGCGTACATAATCACCACGCTGAATACCCAGCTCTGCGGCAGCATCGGGGCTGATTTCAATAAAGGGAATCGGGCTGAACTTGTTATTATTAGCAATCTTCCCTGTTTTAGTGCGCCCATGCCAATGTTCGATCAAACGTCCTGTGTTTAACCAGAACGGGAATTTCTCATCAGGCACTTCATTATTATCAACAAAAGGCAGTGGGATTAGTTTGGCTTTGCCATCTTCATAGCGAAAAGTGGCTGTTTCTGTATAAAGACGCTTGCCGCCTTTGGGTGGTTCTTCACCTGCTTCTTTTTGCTCTAAAGTATAAGGCCATTGCACACCACGCTTTTCTTCTAGCATGTCATGGTCTAAGCCTGAAATATCCGCTAAACGACCCACCGATAATTCACCCATTTCTAGGAAAATCTCAGATGCTTTTTCAGGGAAATTAACCTCCCCCTTTTTATTAAAGCGCTCTGCCATGCGATTAAATATCCACAGGTCAGGTTTAGCATCCGCTGGCGCTTTCATTAGTGGCGTAATTCGACTAATGCGACGCTCAGTATTGGTCATCACGCCATCTTTCTCTGCCCATGTGCCAGCAGGGAAGAATACGTGTGCGTACTGATTACTTTCAGAGTCTTGATAGCAATCTTGTACCACACAAAACTCTAATTTCTCCATTGCCTTGCGGATACGCGCAGTATTGGGTAACGACGATAGCGGATTAGTCGCAATTAACCAGATACCTTTAATTTCACCCGTTTCAATCGCAGCATAAATATCGGTTTGGAACATGCCACGCTTCTTAGGGAAGAATTCAGGATCAACATTCCAAAACTTGCCAATATCTTCACGATCTTGCGCGCTTTCTAATACACGGTGATTCGGTAAACCAGAGCAAGATGACCACTCACGCGTTCCCATCGCATTACACTGCCCTGTGATAGACAGCGATGTGCCGCCAGCTTTACCAATATTGCCCGTTAATAGTGCAAGATTGTTGATACCGACCACACCATCCGATCCGTGCGTAGATTGGTTAATGCCCATTGTCCAAATCTGCATCGCAGCAGGTGCTTTCGCAAACAAGCGTGCCACATTACGAATGGTATCTTCATCAATACCACAGATTTTCTGAGCCGTTACAGGATCATAATTTGCAACTTCTGCTCTTAACGCTTCGAGACCATTGGTATTTGCCTCGATATACTCTTTATCTTCCAAGCCTTCATCCAAGATCACGTACATCATGGCATTTTGTAGCACCACATCGGTGCCTGGCGTAATCGCAAGGTGCATATGTGCATTTTGCGCCAGCATCGTCACGCGAGGATCAATCACAATCAGCGGGAAGTTACGCTTCTCTTGCGCCTCTTTCATGCGCCAGTAAATAATAGGATGTTGCTCAGGGAGGTTAGAACCCCATGCAATCAAGCAATCCGTATGTTCAAAATCTTCATAACAACCAGGAGGGCCATCCGAACCGAAGGAGCGTTTATAACCTGAAACGGCTGATGCCATACACAATGTTGTATTGCCATCGTAGTTATTTGTGCCGATTAATCCGCGAGTTAGCTTACCTAGCGTGTAGAATTCTTCGGTTAACATTTGCCCTGTGGATATAATCGCAAAAGAGTCACGACCGTATTTTTCTTGGATACGTCGAATCTCATCATGGGTTTTATCTAAAGTGGTATCCCAATCACTTTCTTGCCAAGGCTCATGCCAGTTATCGCGCATCATCGGAACAGTGCCTCGCCCCTCAGAATCAAACAACTCGTGCTCAAAAATACCTTTTAGGCATAGTTTTCCACGGTTAACATCGGCATCAGCAACCCCGCGAGAACTAACGGGCTTACCTTCCGCATTAAAACCAACCTCAATGGAACAACCTGTAGAGCAATATCCACATGCTGCATATTTCCATTCTTTAATACCCTTATCGGTAATTTTAATGGGATTCTTTTTAGTACGACCAAATAACATGAAACTTCTCTTTAAAATGATGGCTATATAGTAAGTATTTAAGCAATAACTATGCCAATAGCTAAAAATAAGCTGAGCACAGTAGCATAGCTTGCTTAATAGTATATAAGAATATCGGTAAATACTAATTGTTGATTTTAGAGTAAGGATTAAACGCTATGCTGAAAAGGATAGCCTTTGCTAGAGAGGATTTTAGAACTGAGTAATAAAAGTCGCAGGACGACCTTCTTCTTGCTTGCGTAATAAGCCTGAATTTTCAAATAAGCGTAAACCTATTTCCATTGTCACGTGACAACGACAATCAATAAGATGCCCTGATATGGTTGAAAAATCTGGACGATTAGC
>DQSN01000078.1 GCA_015663245.1 Leucothrix mucor | reverse complement strand
TTGCATCAACGCATAGCAAATAGTAGTACCAATAAACTTAAATCCCCGTTTTTTTAAATCTTTGCTCATTGCATCAGATTTAGGAGTGCTTACAGGGACTTCACTTGCATTTTTCCAATGATTAATAATAGGTTTTCCGCCAACAAACTGCCAGATATAAGTATCAAAACTTCCATACTCTTGTTGTACTTCTATAAATAGCTTTGCATTACTCACGGTTGAGTTTACTTTTAACTTATTGCGTACAATTGCGGGGTTATTAAGTAGTTCGGTTATCTTTCTCTCATCATAGAGTGCTACTTTTTCAACATCAAAATTATCAAATGCTTGTCGATAACCTTTACGCTTATTGAGTATGGTTGCCCAGCTTAATCCTGCTTGTGCGCCTTCTAGCGTTAAAAATTCAAACCATGTGCGATCATCATGTACAGGAACTCCCCATTCTTTATCGTGATACTCTTTATCTAGGTCGCTGGCATTTTCTGCCCATTCGCATCGTTTCATTGTGTTTTTCTGCTTTATTGCCCAATTATAGTGATGAGGGTATTTGAAAGTTTATCGTTTTAGCTAACTAAGTAGATGGGGACAACTAATCTAATATTTTGCATTATTATTATCGTTGCGTAGCCCTGCTATGCGCCTCAACAATGCCTTGAATATCAAAAAATAAACAGCCAAAATTTTGTTAGATTTATTATGTCCACCTACTTACGATGATACGCTATCATTGTAGCTTCAACCAAATTTATAGGAAATCTTTATGAGTAAAGCCGATATTGGTCAAAAAAATGCTGATTTTTCAGCTCCTGCAACTTCTGAAACAACCTTTAATCTTGCTGATTACAAGGGGAAGTCTAATGTAGTTATCTATTTTTACCCTAAAGATAGCACCCCTGGTTGTACGACGGAAGGGCAGAATTTTCGTGACTTGTATGCTGAGTTCCAAGGTCTGGATACGGAGATATTTGGTGTGTCTCGCGATAGTATGAAGCGTCATGAAAATTTTAAAGCTAAGCAAGCATTTCCTTTTGAATTGATTTCTGATGAAGAAGGCGAAGTGTGTGACCTATTTGGTGTGTGGCAGTTAAAAAAGAACTACGGCAAAGAATATATGGGCATAGTACGTAGTACTTTTTTAATTGATAAAGAGGGTGTATTACGTAATGAATGGCTAAATTTACGCGTTAAAGATCATGCAGATAAAGTGTTAGCAGCGGTTAAGGAATTATAGGGGGTAATTATGATAGTACAGGTACAAGGGCAGACTGAATTGCGTTTATCACGCTTTGATCTTGATGATTTTGAGATTGTGCTCGAAAATAAAATGCAAAAGCTAAGCGCGTTGGCGATGTTTGTAACATCATTGGGGCGGTGCACTTTTGCGGTGTTAGATCATTATGCTTTGCGTATGGATGTAGAAATAGAGAATATAGTAACCAAATTAACATGGAGTTTCTCGACAGAACCTACACGTTTCAAAGTAATTGATATGGATATTTACTGGCCTGAGCTGCCAGAGAAACGCTTAAAGTCGGTTGAACGTGCAGCGCATAAATGTACTATTCATACGACCATACATGATTGTGTAGAAATTAATATTCGTGTGTTTAATCAGGTAGAAGGATCAGAGTAAAGTAGGTTCAGAGTTTTCATGTCTAAAAATTCTCTTTATGCAGGGGTTGACTTTGGCACGTCAGGCTGTCGTTTGATTTTAATTGATGAGCACAAAGCTCAAATATATAGTCAGCAACTGCGCTATGCTGACCCTGATAGTCAATCACCCTCTCTATGGTGGGACACGCTATCGAAGTTGTTAAATGCTTGTCCCATGAGCTTAAAGCAACGCATACAAAGTATTGCGATTGATGGCACATCGGGTACGTTATTGTTGACGGATAAGCAGGGTAATCCTACTTCAATCACATTGATGTATAATGATGCGCGGGCTAGCAAAGAGGCTAAAAAAATAGCTTCCTATGCTCCTTTAGAAAGCGGTGCGCAAGGTGCGAGTAGTGGGCTGGCAAGGTTGATGTGGTTGTTGAAACATCATCCTCAAGAGTCTCATGCGCATGTATTACATCAAGCCGATTGGGTAATGGGTAAACTATCGCAAAACTTTGGGCATAGTGATGAAAATAACTGTTTAAAACTAGGTTATGATTCTATCAGAGGGCAGTGGCCTGATTGGTTTGAATCGCTTGCGATACCTCAGCACTTATTGCCTGATGTTCATCACCCAGGGACACACATCACCACGGTTGATCTCCAAATAGCAAAGCAATTTAATCTACCTTCAAACATGGGGGTTGTGACAGGAACAACGGATAGTATTGCGGCATTTATAGCGACGGGAGCAAATAAGGTCGGTGAAGCGGTGACTTCCTTGGGAAGCACGCTGGCAATCAAAATGATTTCTGATAAGCCCATTTTTGTACCTGAGTTTGGTATTTATAGTCATCGTTTAGGTGATGACTGGTTAGTTGGTGGTGCGTCAAATAGCGGTGGCGCGGTACTGCTAAAATACTTCACGCCTCAGCAGTTGACTGAAATGACTCCCTTATTAAAGCCTGATATTCCCACATCATTAAATTATTATCCATTAGTAAAAACAGGTGAGCGTTTTCCCTATGCCGACCCTGATAAAATAGCAATACTAACCCCGCGCCCTAAAGACGATGTGCAATACTTTCAAGCGATGTTAGAAGGTATCGCAGAGATAGAATCTCAGGCTTATCAGCGGTTAGCAGAGCTAGGAGCGCCTACACTTAACACGGTTTATAGTGTTGGTGGGGGTAGTAAAAACTCAGCATGGACTCAAATACGTGAACAGAAGTTGCAACTACAAATGCTAGTTCCGCAGAATACTGAGGCTGCTTATGGTGCGGCTCTATTAGCACGAGAAGGGTGTTTCTCCTAACTCATAGGAGTTCAAACTTGCATAGCCTCTTTAGTTTGTCGTTCTTAACAAGGTAAATATTAGGCTCCTCATATTCTAGTTGCATATGAGAGATGCTATCAAGAAAAAACATAGCACTAAAATATAAAGGAAAAAATATGTTTGGAAATTTTTTAGGCGGTATACGCTACTTGTTTCAAGGGCTTTCTCTTATTACTAAAAAAGGCATTCGTCCCTATGTTTTAATTCCATTACTAATCAATATTGGAGTTTTCTCGTTTGCAATCTGGATGGCTAAATCCCAGTTTAATATTCTGATGACGCAATTGTTAGGTTGGTTACCAAGTTGGTTGTCATGGGTAGAGTGGTTGTTGTGGTCCTTATTTGCGGTGCTTATTCTAGTTGCTATTTATTATGTGTTTACCATTATTGCAAACTTAATAGCCTCACCCTTTAATTCTTTGTTGGCAGAGCGTGTCGAGATGCATTTGAATGGATTGCCAATGCCTGAGTTTAAAGGCTATAAGGCGATGATGAAAAATGTAGGTAAGACACTAGCGAGTGAGTCTCGTAAGATTATTTATATGCTTAAATGGTTGCCGATTCTTATTATCATCAGTGTGATTCCTGTTGTGAACTTTATCGCTCCCTTTGCATGGGGGCTATATGGTGCGTGGATGCTTGCTTTGCAATACACCGATTATCCGATGGGGAACCATGAGTTATTTATAAAAGACGAATTAAAACTATTAAGAAAGCATAGAGCAAGATCGTTGGGTTTTGGTGGGGTAGTGACTTTGATGACAACAATCCCCGTCTTAAACTTTTTTGCAATGCCCGCGGCTGTAGCTGGTGGAACTGCTTTTTGGGTTGATAAATTGTCTAAAGGCTGATGATGAATATAGAGGGAGTTGCTGGGTTTATATTGGGTATTAGTCGTGTAGTTGATGCAAAGTATTAAGCTGTATCTTCCTTAGGCAGGAGGTCTCTTTAATTAAGTGGAAAATATAATATAGCTTACAGAAGCGTTACCTTGAATAGAATCATGCCAATCAAGTAATCTCGCTACAAGAGACGCATAAAAACACTGTCACACTAGTTTTTGCTCGAAAATGGGTGTTTATATCTTTTGTTTTCATTGCAGTAACGCTTTGTCCAAGTGTTAAGCATTGAGAGGGCATTGTAAATTTTTTGCTGGCTTTGTTCTCTATTTGCATAGCACCGTGGTTAACGGTGAGGATATTAATATTTCCCTTTAGAAGCTTAGCCGAAATAGATTGGTTGGAGGGTAGGGCATAGAGGCAGCCACTGATTTTTTCATTAGAAAAAATTTCACACCGTTGTGGTGTTCCAGAGCTCAAGGTGTTGTTAATCATCTGTGAGCGTAAAACTTGGTATTGTTTTTTCTGAATTGCTTGGCGATAAAAATATTCAGCAAATTGTTTTAATACTCGCGTGCATTTAGATGAATGTCCGTGTTTACGATAAGTATTACTAATAGATAAATATAAGCGCATAAACTCATTATTTAGAATATTTTGTAATAGATATTGGTCGGCATACATCGCTTCGCCCATTTGACACTCTCCTTATGAGGCTTTAAGGATAATACCTAAAATAAGCTTGGGGGAGCTAGGCATTATCGTGATAAATAAAAAAGTCCTTTTCTTATTAGTTTTTATAATATCTATATATACTTTACTTTTGAGTTTTAAGCAAAAACTTTCACTGTTTTTCCATAAAAAGCATCATATTTGGAGTGTTTTTATATTATTTGCATTTGTTTATCGCTGTTAGTTAGATTTTGATCGCCTTTGCTAAGTAGTTCGTTCTCTTGTTGACGTAGCATCCACTTTTTAATTTGATCACTTTCTATCCCGTATTTGCTTAAAACTGTGACTGCAATATCAAGTCCGCGGGGGAAGCTTTGTTCAATAATTGCTTGCATTCCTAGAGCTGAAAATTGCTCCCTCTCATCCTCATTTTTTACAGATACCAGTAAAGCTAAGTTGGGATAGCGTTCTTTAACAATCGGAGCCAATTCTTTAGCGATATTATAATCTGCAAATGTAACGACAATCGCTTCTGCATGAGAGAACTTAATAGCATCCATTAAACGTAGATCGGTGGCATCTCCAAAGCCTACTAAATAACCTTTTGTACATGCTCCGACAAAACAGTCGTGGTTGTATTCAATACCTCTATAGGTAATGCCGTAGTTATTTAGTCCATCAGCAATCCGCTGACCTACCTCACTCATACCAATAATGATGACCGCCGCTTCCTTTTTTTCGGGAATAGCGGTGGGAGACAGCTCTTCCTGCCAGTTTTTATCCGCTTGATATTGAGATATTTTTTTCCCTAATGCGACGGCTACAGGAGTAAGCACCATGCTGCCTGCAACAGCAATGATTAAAATGGATGCTTTCTCACTGCCAAGCGCATTTTGTAAAGCAGGCATTGCAAAAATAACAAAGGCAAACTCACTGCCTTGAGCGAGCAAAATACCCATCGAAAAGGCATTGCTTTTAGGCATTTTTAATACGCGTGCAGAGATGTAAATGAAGAGCATTTTTATAAGCATTAACAGGATGGCAACAGAAATAATTTTCCACCATTGGCTAATAATGACTTGTGTGTCTAAAGCCATGCCAACGGTAATAAAGAAAAAGCCAAGTAATAAGCCTCTAAAGGGAGTGATTTCTGTTTGTATTAAATGCCGATAAGGCGTTTCTGAGATAATCATTCCTGCTAAGAATGCTCCCAAAGTTAGCGATAAACCCAGCACACCCGTTGCCGCAGCGGTTGCTAATACGATTAAAAGGGCAAAAGCGGTGAATATCTCATTGTCTTTAAGTTTTGCGATGAGCTTGAATAATGGGCCAATAAGATAGCGTCCTATGAGCATTGCTGCAACAAATGCGGCAAGTGCTTTTAATGCCGCGTAGCCAATGACGCTGCCAAGTTCGGTATTAGGATCCTCCATTGAGTGCACCAATATAAGCAAAAAGATAGCGCAAATATCTTGGAAAATTAATACAGCGGTTGCAGAAACGGCAACAGGGCAATGTTGCTGCTGTTGGTCAGCTAAGATTTGTGCAACAACGGCGGTGGATGAAAGCGCGAGAGTAGTACCAATGATGATGGCAATATCGACCTCAAGACCAATCATAATTGCAATAATAGCGAAAGCCGCAGTACAGAGAATTATTTGTAAAGGCCCAAGCCCTAAAATGTCCTTGCGCGCATCCCATATATGTCCAAGGGAAAAATGCAAGCCAATATCAAATAAGAGAAAAACAACGCCTAACTCTGCTAATAAGTGGGTTGTATGGTCTGCTTCAATCCAACCAAAACCATGAGTACCAATGATCATCCCCGCGATCAAATAGCCAATAATAGGGCTCATACGCAGAGGTCTAGTTAGAGCAATAGCTAATACGCCAGCAAATAATAGAATGATAACGGGTAGAAGGGTGTGTAACGCTTCCATAATAATCCTTGTACAGCTCAGGTTAAGAAATAAACATTCTATAACGCATTATGCAAAGGTAGATATATAATTTGTTAATTTTATTTGCTAGCAAAATTAATCTTATAAGGAGTGTTGATCAGTGTCTCCCTAGGATTAATACTATTTCCAACATATACATATCTTAATAAGCTATTTCAGTAAGGGCAGTGAGGTTTCGCAAGCAATCAAATTTGATCACCAATTGTAATCGGTTTTGTGGTGCTATTATATTTTCCAAGCGTGTGATTAAACAGTTTTACCTAGCCTAAGAAGTCTTTATCTAAGTTGAAGATTTGTAGTATACGAATCGTTAGACGGTAAATATATTCGGGTTGGTATGAGGATGTCATTGAATCTTCATTCTTAGTGAATAGCAGTGAACATTAATCATCCCAAGGCATAGTGGGTTCTTTTTTACGGTGATCCTTAATAAAAGCACTAAGCTCCTGCCACGACTGTTGTCCAATTGCCTTTGCTACCATGCGCCCTTCGGGGGAAATAATAATGGTGGTTGGTGTCGCGTCTACTTCCCTGAAAATACTGTAAATACTGGACTGTCCAGGAATAATGGTGTAGTTGAATTTATAGCGTGCCATTGCTGCTTTAATTTCTTGATGTGTCTCTCCGCCATAATTGACTCCGAGAATGGTGACATCATCTTTATGGGCTTGTTGAAATCGGATTAAAGTCGGTATTTCTTGTCTGCAAATAGCACAATAACCTGCCCAAAAATTTATAAACAACCATTTTCCTCGGTATTTTGAGAGCTGATGTGTTTTATTATTGATGTCTTTAAAGTAGATGTCGCTAATCATCTGACTTTTTGTCAGAGGCTCTGCTTTGATAGTCGAAGAGCTTAATAGAAAGCTGAATAAAAGTATCAAGGTTGCAAGTATGCGCAAGGGGCGAGAAAAGGTTTCCATCTTGTTTATGAGTATTCCTATATGCATGTTTATATTTATGATACTTGATAACTATAGTTAAAACATCGCTAAGTTATTTAGTTAATTTGATTTTTGCTTTAAAAATGGTCGTTTTACAATGGTGTATAAGCAAGTAAATAGAATTTAGTTTCCTTTTCTATTTGTGGTAAATTACGCTTCTGTTATCCCATATACCTCCCCAATACGAGAAGTTAGAAATGAGTGAATCAACAATAATTTATCATAATCCACGTTGTTCAAAGTCCCGTGCTACCTTAGAGATACTCACAGAAAAAGGGGAGCAACTAGAAATTGTGAAGTATTTAGATACGCCGCCAAATAAAGAAACATTAGAGACTGTGTTTGAATATCTTGGCTTGGAGCCGCGTCAATTAATGCGCACATGGGAAGGTGTTTATAAAGAACTGAATTTAGATGATGAGTCCTTAAGTCGTGATGATTTGATAGCAGCGATGTTAGCGAATCCTATTCTAATAGAGCGTCCTATCGTGATTAAAAACGGTAAAGTGGCGATAGGTCGTCCACCTGAATCTGTTATCGACATCCTATAGAGAGAGTCATCATGAAAAATGTTTTAGTGCTGTATTACAGTCGCTCTGGTGCAACCGCAGAAATGGCAAGATTGATTGCGCGTGGAGTAGAATCCATTAGTGGTGTAGAAGCGATTATACGCACCGTTCCCGAAATATCTGAAACCTGTGAGGCAACCACTCCAAGCATCCCAGAAGAGGGTGCGATGTATGTGACTCTCGATGAGCTAAAGCAGGCAGATGGTCTAGCACTAGGTAGCCCAACCCGCTTTGGTAATATGGCAGCGCCACTAAAATATTTTCTAGAAAAAACCAGCGGTCATTGGTTGTCAGGCTCTTTAGTTGGCAAACCAGCGGGGGTTTTTACCTCAACCTCTAGTTTGCATGGCGGGCAAGAAACAACGCTGCTCTCAATGATGATTCCCTTATTACATCACGGTATGATTATTACAGGGCTGCCGTATACCGAGTCCGACCTATTGACAACGCAGACGGGTGGTACGCCTTATGGACCATCGCATTTGGCGGGCTCTGATAGTAATAATCCCTTGTCAGAAGAAGAAAAAATCTTGTGCAAAGCGCTTGGCAAGCGTTTAGCAGAGTTAGCGATAAAGTTATGATAAATAATTTAATGCTTTGGCGGGTTGTAACATTAGTCGGCTTATTCGGTTTAATCGCTTTGATTGTCATTTGGAATGGCTGGCTAACCCCAGCTCAATATATCAACCGCGGTATCGAAATCGCCATTTTTACAATTCCTTTGCTGTTTTTTGTACGTGGAATTATTCATGCCGATCGTGAAAAACACATGGCAATTGCATTGCTATCCTTTGTTTATTTCTGTCTTGGTATCTGGTTTGTTTTCTCTCCCGATGAGCGTATTTATGGCTATTTAATGACTGGGCTAAGCCTTTGCTTGTATTTAGGTGGCTTTTTCTATGTACGAACCCTTGATAAGTTAGAAGGGAAAATGATTAGTAAGTAATTATCTTGTTGCTTGTTTTGGGGCTTGAAAAGAATGTATTTTGATTGATCATTCTAAAGCTTGGGTGTTTCTAAGTTTGGATTCCCATTAGCAGGGTTTTAGGCTTGACTAGGAAGTCCCTTTGAGCCGAGAGAAAAATCAAATCATTATTAATGGCAGTAATAAACGATGAAAGGTTCGTGCTTTCAACTGGTTTTTAAACTTGTAAGTCTTCAAATAAAAATAATTAATCCATTCTCTTGAATTTATCACCTTAAACCCTACCTTATATGCAGTTATCGGTATATTGAGATCGTCCTGCAATGTGCTGAAAAATCATCATCAATTCCTTTGTAGAGAAATACTAATGAGTAGCGAAAAAAATCAGTCTGGGCAAGAGCAGGTTTCAGCTGGGGTCAACTCCGAAGAAAATACAGTAGAACAACCGCTTGATGAGCAAATGGATAATGATCAGTCAGAGAATACTGAAAGCGCAATTGA
>DQSN01000075.1 GCA_015663245.1 Leucothrix mucor | reverse complement strand
TTCCCATTATAATTAACCTGCTCTGGGGTGATATTATCGCCAAAGGAAAAAGCACTAGCGGTTCCTGCGCGACAAGCATATTCCCATTGCGCTTCTGTGGGTAGCTGGGCGGTTAATTGTGGAATTAGCTGGTTTAGTTTTTTTAAAAACGCTTGTACATCATTCCAACTGACTTTCTCGACAGGGTTTTGGCCGTCTGTAGTAAAACTTGCAGGGTTATCACCCATTAACACCTGCCATAGGGCTTGGGTACAGGCGGTATCTGCTAACCAATAACCTTGGCTTAATGTGACTTCATGTTGGATTTCATCACTCCCCCTATTCACTTCATTTTCAGGTGATCCCATTATAAAATCACCTGCGGGAATATAACGAAAGCGTTGTATCACTCCTTTTATATTTAGTTCGGTATACAGTCCTATTGTATCTTTTTCTAACTGTCCGCCCCATTCAGGATAATACACTCGCAGGTATTGACCAAGATGCTGACATTCAATAAACAAACCTGTTTTATCTCTGCCAATATTGTCAGCCCAATCGGGTTTAGTTAGTGTATTAATGGTAAGATTTTCTGTGCCTGTGTTTAGCGTAATACTGTTGCTACTGGCAGGTATTTTGATAACTTTACCATCGTGAAGTCGCTCTTCTGCATTTGAAATAATGGATAAAAAACGCTGACTTTGCTGTGTACAAGCCAATACAAAGTTTTTCTCGCTCTCTTGGCTGTCTTCTCTTAAGAAACCTGTCGCACTATTTTTTGTACTTATCGCCTGTAAATGTAGCTTATTTTCCTGCTGTACTAATTGACATTCTGTTGTTGTTTGCGCCATATCAATAAAGGGGCGTATATCATTTGATGATACCTTACGTGGCAAAATTAACGCGTGCATATCTCCTGCTTCAAGTGCCGCTTTATGGTAGCTACTAAATAACGCTGCTGGTATTTCTCCACCTTGTTCTTGCTCTTCTAAATGCGTAAATACCCAACTTCTTAACACGCTGTTCGTCTGCTTATATTGAAATGTTTTTGCTAAACGCTGTAGGTATTGCTGTGACTCTTTAGCGCCTTTAACATTATGCTCAGGACGCAAAGCTTGTGCAGTCGTTAGCTCAAAGTCTAAAACAGAGCGCGATAAAGGTGCATGATGCGCTGTGACTAAGGCTATCCAGTGATCTTGCTCTGCTACGCTTAATTGCTGGAAACACTTGCGGTATTTATCCAGTGCGGAGGTTTTGATATACAAACAATAAGTATCATCGTCTGTATCGAAATATTGTCGGCAATCTGCCTCCGTATCGACGCTTAAATTTAGTTGTTGCCGTACCGCTCTTAGTAATGGAGGCTCTATTTGATAGGTAAAAGCAAGGCAGCTAAGTATTGCCTCTACGTCTCTATTTATTTTCTGCGGCTTGCTTTCTACTGGCTGCTTTTTATGTGACTCTTTTTGTTTCTCTTTATATGTTTGTATTTTTGTTTGATAAACCCCACCTGCTAAGGATAATTGTCTGTCCCAACTGTAACTATGGATACCTTTTAAGTTGATTGTTTGCAGCGATTTTACGGAGCTAGGGGCTAGTAATAACACCGTATTACCTGATTTTTTTAGCTGTTGCAGTAAGCGTTGCCACAATGTGCGTGTATCGCTGTCACTTGCTCGTCCACAGTCACTCAAGATTAATACTGCTGTTTGCTTCGCAGGCACTCGCCATTGCTGTTCTTTAATATGATTATTTTTTTGATAGCTAACCATCCCCATTGGGTAGTCTTTAATGCGCTGCCAAATAATATTACTTTTGCCCCAGTGGCGTTCTAGTTGAGCGCGTAGTCGTCGGTAATCTCGACGGGATGTGCGTAAATGTTTGGCGTAGTCGGCAAGTACCAGTAGTTGGCTTACTCGTCGCTTACGTTGTAAAAAAGGAAATTGTTTTAGGCTACTCCCTTGTTCTATTTGTTGAATAAGCTGAGGAATATCGGGTTCTTTGGTGATGTAATTTTGACTAAGAATTTGCCGTAATTTCGCCCATAACTTTGGACTACGCGTTAAGTCTTGCCATAGAGGGTAAGATGCACGTGTATCATAAATCTCATCACCTTCTAACGGTTCACAGCTCTGTAGCCATTCGGGTTGTTTAGGCGGCTCTGGGTTTAAGTGTTCGTCACTGCGCTCACGTTTCTCAATATAGCAAAACGGTATATTGGGACGGTCTTTAGGGGATGTTTGAGTTCTGCTTTGGGTGTCTCTATTCTGCTCCTGTGCATTGTTAGCGCCTTGATTCTCTCTTTTTTTATCATTATCGCTTTCACGTTTTTTAGAGGAGTCATTATTGTATTTCTCTGCTTCAAACCCTAGCTGCTTGGCAATCGTTTGCAGTCCGTCTGGCTGGTGCAGATAAAGTGCTAGTAAGTCGGCATAGCTACTACGTGTTTTTAGACGCTGTAATGCCATAACTACTCCTTCATTTCAGGATATTTTTGATACACATAGGGGCTAATTATTTCAATAAGCTCTCTATGGCGTTTGTCGCGCTTATCATCATCTTTTTCGTTTTCTGTGTGCTTACACAAAACACGCAATAAGTCTAAATACTCGGCTTGCCCTGCGGGAGAAACACCTTTTTCTTCGGCTTTGTTACGATTTTTTATTAATAAACTAGCCGCATTTTGTCGCGTTTCGTCACTGCATTTTTTAGCAAAATGAACCTCTCCCCGCCCACATAGCCAAGCGAGCAAGTCATTATTATCTTCATTATATTTGGGTGGGTTAAGGTCAAGTACCACGCAACGGCGGACAAAAGCGGCAGGCAACTCTCTTTCGTCATTGGTGGTGATAATGACTAAAGGCGGGTTTTGCGCTTGCATACAGATTGACTCATCTATCCACGGCACATTAAATGCACCATTGCCTAATGTTTCGAGTAAGTCATTGGGTAGATCAGTTTCAGCCTTGTCGATTTCATCAATTAGAATCACTGCGCCATCACTGGCTTGCCATGTTTTTTCTTCATCTTTTGTATTGCATAATCTAGGTTTTTTCTTGGCTTTGCCTTTATGCCCTTCTGTTTGATATACCTCACTGGCACTTTGCCAGTCAAACACCCACCAGAGTATGCCTGGGGTTAGATATTTTAAGGGGTTTAGGTAGGCTTTTACTTTGTCCTTATCTTTTTTATCATCCGCATCTAATAACACATTGGCAGCTTGTGCATCGGCTAAACGTGCCACTGCATCAAAACGATAATGTAAATCTTGGCTTTCACTGCGTGAGTTAACCACTTCGGAGAGAAACAGACGCTCCCACACATGAGCAACGGCACGTGCTAATTGGCTTTTACCTGAACCCGTTTCGCCTCGTATTAAGAGCGGGCGACCTGCAAGGTACGCAGTCTCGAGCGCATCGATACTTTCCTGCTCAAACTGGTGCTGAGTTTCTCCCCATGTGCCAACAGCGGGAAGTGTGAAAGGGCTTGTGGGGATTTTTTTCATGTTGTTTTTTCTCTATAAATTTGGGTATCTTTCATATTCTAGCTGACACCCCTTTGTTTATACCTATCCTAATATATTTTGCTTTTAATATTCAATCAATCGAGTATTTTGTAGTCCGTATGGAGCATCGCGTAATAC
>DQSN01000092.1 GCA_015663245.1 Leucothrix mucor | reverse complement strand
CTCTAAGCCAGACCAAAACTCATCATTAGGAAAATGGTAGTGTTTAAAAATAAAACCCAAGCTAATTAGCAAATAGAGTGGGGTTAATATTTGTAGTAAATTCATCATTGCCCTTCCGATATGCTATACGCTTAGCATAGACGAAAGAGCCGAAAAATATCAATCAATTACTCTACTGATTCATCAACAATGGTTTGCAATAACTTAATAATCTCTTCTTCAACTTTTTTACCATCACCTAATAGTTTTACACGACGATAAGAAAGATACACCACACCTGGCTCATCATTTAGCTCATAAATAGCAACGGTGAAAGGACACATGGAAACATTACTAGGATGAGCCACTGCCATTTTATGAGAAATTAACGCACTACAAAATTCAACAGCTTCTGACTTTTTAAATATATTTTTATCAAAACCAATATCTTTACCTGTGCGGTTTAACATATCACTAATATGCAAAGTGCCACTCACAATCATGCCACCATCCGCAACCGCCATGCGTACACTTTCATTAATATCATCAAAAGAAGAACCCGCTTTGGTGATAATGACCGACTTTTCTTCTTCAACTTTTGTCGATTCAGCCGATTTTGAAGCTGTTTCTGTTGTTTTCTCAGCACAGGCAGTCGAAATAAGAAGTGAAGAGAATAAGATTAAAAATAGTTTTTTCATGTGCACAGCCCCTATACGGTATTGAATAGTAATTATATTTTCCCTAACGTCTAAAAAGTACCTTTCGTAGACCGTACTACGTAAACTTCATACGGACTACACAATGGCAAGAAAATCAGCTAGGTAATCTTTAATTAAGCGATAATATTCACACTACTATGACACAACCACCATTAGAAATAAAAAAACCAGCACGAAGGCTGGTTTTTTGTGATGCTATAAAACGATAAACTAAACCGTTACAGCACCATTAGGCGTACCTAAAATCAGCACATCCGCAGGGCGTGAAGCAAATAAACCAACGGTTACCACACCCGCCAACTTATTAAAATCAGCTTCCATTTGGATAGCATCGCTTATTTTCATATCGTGAATATCAATAATGATATTGCCATTATCGGTCGTAAACCCTTCACGTAGTGCAGGTGTTCCGCCCATTTTGATAATCTCACGACCTATATAGCTTTGCGCCATCGGGATCACTTCAACAGGTAATGGGAACGCGCCTAAAGTATCCACCATCTTACTTTCATCGGCGATACAGATAAATTTCTCACTGGCGGCTGCTACAATTTTCTCACGGGTTAATGCTCCGCCACCGCCTTTAATAAGGTGCAAGCTTTTATTCGACTCATCTGCCCCATCCACATATAGCGACAAAGCACCTGCCGTATTTAAATCTAAAACCGTAATACCGTGGCTTTTCAAACGCTCTTCACTAGCAACCGAGCTGGCTACTGTGGCATCAATCTTGTTTTTAATAAGCGCTAGTTGATCAATAAAGTGGTTGGCAGTCGAGCCTGTACCAATACCTACGATCATTCCTGGTTCAACATATTCTATTGCCGCTGCGGCTGCGGCTGCCTTCATTTCGTCTTGTGTCATTATAAATTCCTCAGCTTTTTATATTCCGTTCATTTTTTAGCTGGCGGTATAATACCTGATCTACCCAATGAAAGAATACTTAGATTTGTATAAGGGTTTGCATAAACCAAGTCTATAGGCTTTTTTACTACTTATTATAGTGGCTGGGGTTACGAGTCGGAGCCTCTTAACTATAAAATTATAA
This sequence comes from Leucothrix mucor, assembly GCA_015663245.1. Taxonomy (GTDB): domain Bacteria; phylum Pseudomonadota; class Gammaproteobacteria; order Thiotrichales; family Thiotrichaceae; genus JAGLBW01. The sequence goes on along the minus strand of DQSN01000092.1, from coordinate 9,174 downwards.
ATAAACTAAGCACCCCGATACCTGCTAAAACTATCATAAAAGCATTATAATTGGCGCTTTCTTGCATTTATCTCCTGAGGCTTCTTTGTGAACAAATCATTAATCGAAAAAATACTCACTGCGCGTGTTTATGATGTTGCGAAAGAAACGCCATTGGAATATGCAAAGTCATTATCTAAGCGTTGTGATAATCATATTTTTTTGAAACGTGAAGATTTACAGGCCGTTTTTTCTTTTAAGTTACGCGGCGCGTTTAATCGCATGTTTTTGCTTTCGGATGAAGCTAAAGCAAATGGAGTCATTGCAGCATCGGCGGGTAACCACGCTCAGGGAGTCGCACTTTCTGGTTCTAAAATGGGCGTGAAGACCACTATTGTAATGCCAAAAATCACGCCTGACATCAAAGTTAAAGGAGTCGAGTCTTGGGGTGGTCACGCCATTTTGTATGGTGATAATTTTGATGAAGCGTATGCACACGCTTTAGAACTGGCAGAAAAAGAGAACCTCACTTTTTTGCACCCCTTTGATGATATTGATGTAATCGCAGGGCAAGGCACGATTGGTATGGAGCTATTGCGTCAACATCCTGACCCTATTGATGTAATTTTTGTGGCTGTGGGAGGGGGTGGTTTAATTGCAGGAATTGCGACGTATATAAAATATCTCAGCCCATCAACCAAGGTCATTGGTGTTGAGCATAAAGAAGCTGCCAGTATGTATGAGTCGTTTAAACAAAATAAACGCGTGATGTTAGATCAGATTGGTTTTTTTGCGGATGGCGCGGCGGTAAAGCAGGTAGGAGAAAATACTTTAGCAATTGCCCGTGATGTTGTCGATGAGATGATGACGGTAACAACGGATGAAACTTGCGCCGCCATTAAGGATGTTTTTGAAGATACGCGTACCTTATTAGAACCTGCGGGAGCTTTGGCAACGGCAGGATTAAAGAAATATGTGGCGGAGCATGATATAAAAAACCAGCAATTAATTTCTATTTGTAGTGGCGCAAATATTAGTTTTGATCGTTTGCGTTATGTGGCAGAAAGGGCAGAGTTAGGTGAAAAAAGAGAGGCTTTATTATCCGTCACCATTCCTGAAAAACCAGGTAGCTTCCATGAATTCTGTAAGGCGATCAGCAACCGTGGTATCACTGAGTTTAATTATCGCTACTCCGATAGCTATGAGGCGCAGGTATTTGCAGGCGTAAAACTTGGTAATGGTGAGAAAGAAAAACAGCAGTTATTAGCAGAGTTGCGCAACAAAGAATATTCTGTGGAAGATTTAAGTGATGATGAGTTAGCAAAAACACATCTGCGCTTTATGGTCGGTGGTCATGCCCAAGGTGCAGAACATGAAGTGTTGTATCGCTTTGTTTTCCCTGAACGCCCAGGGGCTTTATTGCACTTTTTGATGAGTATGGGTGGAAAGTGGAATATTAGCCTATTCCATTATCGTAATCATGGTTCTGATTTTGGGCGTGTGCTGGTAGGAATACAAGTACCACCGCAGGAGCGCGATGAGTTTTGTGGTTTTTTGAGTGAGTTAGGTTATGAGTATAAAGAGGAAACCGATAACCCTGCTTATCAGCGTTTTTTGCGTTAAAAACATGCGTCGGAACCCTTGAGCCTGTCAAGGGTTCTAGCAGAAAAATTATCGGCAATTTCTTAAAATGGTTAAATTATATTGTCCTGCATAATTAACAAAAGTGCTGTAATAACGACGATGATTTGCGCCGTAAAGTACATCACCAAAACCATTTTCATAGCGTAATCCACAATTACCTTTTACTTGTGAGTAGGTGGCTGGGCTAATGCTGGGAATGTTTAAACCTCTACCTGCTTTTGCGATAAAACGTCGATCTCCCTTTGTAATCGCTTGTTGTGCATCAAACACAGGGTTGCGCTGTTGCAAATCAGCTAGTTTTTGAATAAAGGCTTGGTCTTTCATTTCTTTGGAGCTTGTCACCTTGTTTGTATTGCCTTTATTAACCTTGTCTGCATTTGATATACAGCCCTGTAATATTAGAGGCAATAAACTCAGTAGTAATATTTTTTTGATAGCTGCATTCATATTAGGCCCCTTTGATTAAACGACGACGATAGCTGATAAAACCTGCAAACATTGTAAGTAAAAATAGAGTTTGAGGGAGTATTGAGCCGCCTCCACTACTACTTGAGCCACCACCACTATTACCTCCGCTCGTTGTATTTGAGACAGAGAAGTTACTAGGTGATATTGCAAAGAAGATATTATTACTACAACTCACTTTGACGCGTGCTTTACTGCTAGTTGTGGTGTTTGCGGGAATAGTGATGGACTCACTGCCATCATTTTGTACGTCTGATACGATATTTGTAAAGCTTGTTCCACCATTTGTTGATAGACCAATATCAACTTTGTCGCAGTTGATGGGGCTGGCATCGGTATTTGCCACATTCCATGTTATTTGCGCGCTATCACCCTTTTTTAAAGTCACTGCAGATGATGTCTGTGAGGTAATGGAAAAAGCCGTGCCTGTATCATGCACAGTTAGTCGCAGATCATCAAAACTCACGCCACCTTTTCCATCACGCACCCCAAACTTAAATTTTAAGGTACGTGATGTAGTTGGTAGAATCTCACCTTTTGTATGCGTACCTGCCAATAAATCAGAGAGCTTAGGAATGGTTCTTTCTGCGAATGCAGAGGGTGGGTAAGAACGAATAATGGCATTGTCCCCTTTATCGATATCTACCTCAGAAGCTGTACCTGCATCCATTTGATCCCATGTATAGCTTAACGTATCACCATTAGCATCACTGGCACTACCTGTTAGGAAAAAAGGTGTTCTGGCAGGAATGGTACGATTAGTGCCTGCTTTAGCTACGGGGTTGCTATTGTTTAGCAGTATTGTTCCTGCGCAACTAGCCCCTTGTCCTTCATGGCTATAATCAATAATCTGACCAATACTCACAGCATGGAAGAAAGCATCACTATTTTCTTGTAAATCATCACTTCCACAGATTCCTGCATACGCCATAATGGTTGAACCACTACCTGGTTCAACAGCAACATTAGATTGCCGTTGCGTACAACTTAGCTGCGTACTATTGAAACTATGTTCTGCTCCAAATTGATGCCCTATTTCATGTGCGACAAAATCGATATAAAACTCATCGCCAGTCGGTGATTGAATATTAGTAGCAGCTCCCGCTTTTATATCATCTTGACAAACTGAAGCATGCTCTGCGATTCCTCCATTACCTGTACCAAATACGTGACCTATATCGTAGTTATTAGCACCTATGACATCATCAGTATTAAATTGGTTTTGATCTGCCATTAAATTATCAAAGCCATTGCTATAGGGGTCACTAAAGGGACTTGTATAAATAATTTGATCATTTTCTGCAACGAGGATTAGTCGAATAGAAAGGTCTCTCTCATAAATTTCATTAACGCGATTTATTGTTGTAACAACAGCTGCTAAACCTTGGCTAACGCTACCGCCAAAAAATTGGGTATATTGCCCTGTTGTTGCAAGTGCTAAGCGATAGGTGTGTAGGGTGCTACCTGCTTTGGTTAGTTTGCGGTTTAAACGATTAGGTATTTTAAGTGCTGAGGAAGCATTATTGAAAGAACATTTATGCGATGCGCTGTTGTGAGAGTTATATTGATGGCTTTGATAATAGTTAATTCCACTCACATTTTTTGGATCAATCAGAACTGTTTTACCATTACTTAAACTCAATATGGCATGAAAGCCTGCAGGCGTAAAGTCAACCCTTCCACTTAATACCTCGCCATTAATACCATGGATTTTCCATGTTTGAATTTCAGGATATTTTTCTGCTAAACCTGCTTCCATTATTGAAGATTTTTCTGCACGGACTAAAACGCTACGACCGTTGGGTAGGGGGAGTTCTATTTGCTGCACTGTATTTTTTCTTAAACGGTTTTGTGTAGACTCATCAGGGGCTATGTTTAATTGCTTGAGTAAATCACTCTCTGTTAGCTTGAGCCAACGTATTTCTGAAAAGCTTCCTTTTGCAAGTCGATTTTCGGGTGTAGCAACATCACTCCAAACTGAAGTGTTTGCTGTGGCAGACTTTATAATTACTAACGAGAAAAATAGTAAAAGAGATAATAAACGCTTCATAATACACTCTAGCTTATTAGAACAAGGGGATATAATTTTTCATAAGAAAAACTCTACAGTCGCTATTATAGAACATAACACTGTTTGATAAGTTCCTTATGCCGTTAAATACTTACAGATCTTGTGAGCGTGTTTGTAAAGAGGTAGTGGTATAAATACCAGGTGCTTGGTAATAACGGAAAAAGGTATCTGCCAAGCCAACTAGCTCACTATCCGTTTGTTTCTTGAGTGGCTTAAATAATGCTTCTGATAGGTCAAGTCCTATGCCCGCATAAAGCTCGGTTTTTTTCTTATCAAAGTATGGTCTATCCCCCTTTTTAAAACCTTCGGTGTGATAGCCTAATTGTAACTCTACATATTTAAGCGGTGTTTTCCTTAACTCTTTAAATCCCCCTAGTTTTAAAACTGCGGAATAATTATAGCCCGTGTAATCTGTAATCGGATGCCCTGTATCTGCTTTACTACGATGATATTCAACGCGTAAATCTAGCTTATTTCTTAAACCTGGTACGGTATTTTTTAGATAAGAGACACCGATACCCGCTGTATTCATCACCAAGTCTTCGTAGGAAAACCCATGATCGGAAGAAACGCCGTCAAAAGCTTCAACAAATAACATGAGCCCTGCGGAAAAAATGGCTCCTTTCATTGCAGCATCATTAAGATTGCCTGTTTTATGATAAAGACGATCTGTTAGGAACTCACTCATCACATAGGAAGTATAAAGGTGCCCTAACTTATCAGCACCACCACTACCCGTATCCATACCAAAAAAACCTTCATTATTAAACTTAAAGGATGAGCTACCCCAATCCCATTCTTGTAAACCCAGATAAAGAATGCCACCTGTAAGTCCTCCCAGCTCCCATTTTAGCTCTTGAGCTGCTTCTCCTAAAGTTAAAGTCTTATTTGTATCTACCACCGTTTCGGCGTGACAAACAGAGAAAGAAAGAACTAAGCAACTTAAAATAGCTTTTATCGTGACTGACATTGGTATTCCACTACTTGGTTATTAAATATGGTTAATATTAGATCTAATAAATTAAATATATCGTTATTATAGGGACAAACTGTATGTACCGCATGATATTGAGCAATATCTACTCCATAAAAGCTATTTCCCTACCCAGATGACTTGAGGGATATTAATTTATAGCGATAAGACTATATAATCCCACTCATTAAGATAAAACAAACTGAGGCGAATCCTTGTATACCTTACTGAATCAACGACTACAAAATATTGAAAAGCATGATGCGAAAGATTTACTCAAAGACTCACTAACAGGCTTGGAAAAAGAGAGTTTGCGGGTTGATACCAATGGACATATAGCCCAGACACCGCACCCTAAAGTGCTTGGTTCTGCATTAAAAAATCCTTGGATTACCACTGATTATGCCGAGGCTCTATTGGAGTTAATTACTCCTCCTTGTGAACGTGCCTACAAGTCCCTAAATTTTTTACAAGATATTGAATCATTTGTTTATCAACAACTAGGTGATGAGTTGCTTTGGACTAGCAGTATGCCTTGTATTATCCGTGGTGAAGATGATATTCATATTGCAGAGTATGGTGAGTCTAACGGCGGGAAAATGAAACATGTTTATCGCCAAGGGTTAGCATGGCGATATGGTAAAATGATGCAAGTTATTGCTGGTATTCATTTTAATCACTCCGTTAGTAAAAACTTTTGGTCTGCTTATCAAAAAATGGAAGGTAAGGCAGACAGTAAATCACAAAATTTTATTAATCATCATTACATGGGTATGACGCGTAATATTCAACGCTATGGATGGATGATTCCCTATTTATTTGGCGCATCTCCTGCTATCTGCAAATCATTTTTAAGTGGTATACCCAAGCTAGATAGTATGAAGGTATATAATGAAAATACTTATTATGAGCCATGGGGAACATCATTACGCATGGGTGACATCGGCTATACAAATCGTAAAGAAAATAAAGCGGGCATTAAGGCAAGCTATAATACAATAGATGAATACATAGACAGTTTGCGTTGTGCCATTAGTACTCCCCATGATGCGTACAAGGAGATAGGTGTTAAAGTTGATGGTGAATATCGCCAGCTAAACAGCAATCTTTTACAAATTGAAAATGAATATTACAGTACGGTTAGACCGAAGCAGATTTTAGAGGGTTTTGAAAAGCCTGTTGATGCTTTAAGTACTCGCGGTATCCGCTATGTAGAGTTACGTTCGGTGGACATAAACCCCTTCCACCCAGCGGGCATTACCCATAAGCAACTTTTCTTTTTGGAAGTATTTATGCTGTTTTGCTTGTTACAAGAAAGCCCCAATATTGATAAACAAGAACAAAAAGAAATAGATGAAAATCAAAGCCTAGTTGCACATTATGGACGCAAACCCAAACTTGAATTAAGTCGGAATAATCAGAAAAAAACACTTAAATCTTGGGCGTCCGAGTTATTAGATGCAATGATGCCTATTGCCGAACTACTCAATAAAGTACATATAGATACGTGTTATGTGTCGGCATTAAAACATCAAATGAAACTTGTTGAGAACCCCGACCTCACATTTTCTGCACAAGTGTTAGATGAGTTGATGAGCGGACACAGTAGTTACTTTGATTTTGCACAACATAAGTCTTATGAGCATCGTAATTATTTCTTAAAAAGAGATTTAAGTGATGCCTCTTTGCAACAGTTCGCCCGACAGGCAGAAAAATCAATACTGGAACAGCAACAAACCGAAGCAAATGACGATGTGAATTTTGATGAATTCCTAAAAAATTACTTCAATAATAGCCCCCAATAAAAATAACAAATGATAAGGCCCCCAATATCATGAATAAGTTAATCTCGATCTTTAACAACAATAGGATATTTATCCTTTTTATCTCCTTTCTCTTTGTATTCCGTGGTGCAATTGCCGATTGGCATCCTGTACCAACAGGCTCAATGAAGCCGACTATATTAGAAGGGGATGTTATCTGGGAGAACAAGCTAGCCTATGATTTACAAGTACCTTTCACCGATATTTCTTTGATGCGTTTAGGTGAGCCCAAGCGTGGTGAAATTATTGTTTTTACCTCTGAAGCTGCAAAAAAGCGCATGATTAAACGCCTTATCGGTCTACCAGGGGAAACTATTGAGATAAAGAAAAACCAACTCTATATAGATGGTAAGCCTGCAAGTTATTCAAAGCTAAGAGACCCACTTTTAGAACCATTAAGAGAAATTGATAAAGAAGAGGGTATTTATGCACTTGAATCTATCGGAAGCTTCAGCCATGTGCTACAAGTAAAACCACATTATTACAACCCTCTACAAAACTATGGCCCAATCGTTATCCCTCAAGATCATTACTTTGTGATGGGTGATAACCGCGATAATAGTGCGGACTCACGCTATTATGGTTTGATTCCTCGTTCAGAAATTCGTGGACATGCAACTCGCATTTTGCTCTCACTTAATACTAAAGTAAGCTATAAACCACGTGGGGAGCGTTTTTTTGAAATACTAAAATAGTGATACAACTGTTTATCGTTAATTCATATGCAGTTAACCTTAACTTGATTACAATATCGGCAGAAAGCTAATCCTATTCTATTATTTAAAATAGGTACTTAGGACTCAGAAGTAAATAACTTACGAAACTTAAACTTGCCTTTTTGCTCCATATTGAATGATCTCAAATCGTTGCGTAGAACAACTATGCGCCTTTTGAGATCATTCAATCTGAAACAAAAATTCTACGTCAAGTTCCGCATCTTATTTAATCCTAAGTCCTTAGGGCTGATGGTTCAATAACTCCCTAAAGCTAACATGATTGAATCATCAAGTTCTTAAAGCAAGCCATCAAGTCCCCCAAGCTTGATATAAATAATAATAACAATAAATGGCAAAAAACATGAAACCACAAATCATTGCTGGCCTAGCGGTCACGGCACTTTATACCCTATCAGGTTGTAGTCAAAACACCCCCCTTGTAGACCAACCTCAGAAAGTTGTATCACATCATGTATCTTTCAAACAAACAAATAACATAGCTGCACATAAAGCGATACCTCAGCGTCAAGTTGCTCCACAGCGTCAGGTTGCTCCAAAAAGATATGTCGCACCGCAGAGGCAAGTTTCACCTCAAAGACAAATTGCGCCTCAAAACCAACGTCATCGCCAAACTGCTCCACGCCGCTCTCATAATGGCAATATGCCTAATTTATCACAGCAAGAAGTTCGCCGTATTGGTGATCAAATTTTTGCGAATGAAAGTGGGGGTGATATTAATAAACTAGCGCATTGGAATGTTGGTGAAAATTTTGCTTCAATGGGTATTGGACACTTTACTTGGTATCCAGCAGGGCGTAGAGCACGCTTTGGTAATACATTCCCAGGCATGTTAAATCACTTAGAATCCCGTGGTGTACGTTTACCGCAATGGCTGCAACAAGCAAAACATAGCGGCGCTCCTTGGAGTTCACGTTCGCAACTGATGAGTCAAAAGAATACTGCTCGCGTTCAACAGTTACAAAAGCTACTCTACGAAACACGCTACTTACAAGCAGAATATATTATGCAACGCGCTCAACGTGCAATGCCTAAGTTAGTAAGAACTGCGCCACCGCATTTGCGTCCACTGGTTGCAAACAACTTAAATGCAGTTGCCAACTCTCGTAATGGCTGGTATCCATTGATTGATTACGTCAACTTCAAAGGTGAAGGCTTAAACCGACATGGAGGCTATCGCGGACAAAACTGGGGCCTACTTCAGGTTCTAGAAGAAATGCAACCAGCACAACCAGGTCAACAAGCTTTAAATGAATTTGCTGATGCTGCAATGCGAGTACTTAGCCGACGAGTAAAAAACTCACCTCAATCACGTAATGAAAGACGTTGGTTAGCAGGTTGGTCGAATCGTGTTTCTACTTATCGTCATGCTTCATAAGTAGCTTTATTTGGCATCCTTCATATATCCAAAAAGTAGTTTACACTTTGGCTTAATGACCATAAATCTAGGCAATAGAAAGCCATAGCCATTCTATGAATGGCCTT
>DQSN01000117.1 GCA_015663245.1 Leucothrix mucor | reverse complement strand
GAAAATGGTTGTTCCCTTTAACGAATTTGACCATAAAACAGGTGCAATCAGGCGAATTTGCAGTAGCTTATTCCATTCTCGGACAGGCTCCTAGGTAGTATCTTGAACTATAGTTGGAAATGTAACAGTAAAATATTCATCACTACAGCTCATCCTTTTATTCACTGCTTTTGTCCCATAATATTCTTTCTAAAATGTGATTTCCCCAGTTGTTAATTCTATACTCTATTGTCAACTTTAAGATAAATACAAGTATCTCTAATGGAAATAAATTATGGTTAGTTTTATACATAGCAATACTTCATTCACCCGTGCATATGCCTTCATTATCGCGGGTTTATTGAGCTTAGTATTAACGATAACCCCATCACAGGGTATTGCTAAAGGTGGCTGGGGAGCAACACCATTATCTGAAAAACATCGACCTAAACGTACATGGATCAAAAAATTCTCATTAACGCCTGACGTTGTGGCTGATGGAGATATTGATGATGCTATTAGTGCTTGTGATAATGTTGTGGGTACTGGTAAATATTGTGTCGTGGAAATAACCAATACATCCATCGGTCTACCATTAGAGATTTCTCGATCAAAAACAAAGTTGATCGCATCAGCTGATATGTCGCCACCACTCACCACCACAGAAAATGAAATTTACATTTATATCGGTAGCAACACAAAAGAAGTCATTATAGAAAACCTCAATTTAGAAGGTCATGCAGCAGAGAATGATGAAATATTTGCAATATTTATCGAAGGGAAAAACATTCAGAGAATATTGATTAAAAATAATATCATTAACAACTTTGATAGTAACTCTAATGCTCATGGTGTCGCTATTTATGGTACAGGAAAAAATAAGAAACAAGCCATTCGTGACATTATCATTGAAGGCAATAATATTTCTAATATGCGCACGGGTTCTAGCGAAACTATTGTTGTAAATGGTAATGTGATGCATTGGGAAATTAAAAATAATACCATCGATACTGTCAATAATATTGCTATTGATGCAATTGGTGGAGAAGGCACATCTGCTACACGCCTACGACGCGGACGTATTTTACCAGGACGTATGGATGCCGCCCATCACGGGTTTATCGAAGGAAACTTAGTCAAGAATGTGAGTATTGCTGGCAACCCCTCTTATGCAGGAGAGGAAGATATGTGGGTTGGTGCCATATATATAGATGGCGCGCACCATGTGAAAATAGCCAATAATACTGTCGAAAATGCGCCCTTTGCTTATATGCTAGGTGCTGAAAATTGTATCTCAACCAAACACATTACAATGATTAATAATAGCGCGGTAGGTAGTGCATATGGTGATTTGTATGTCGGTGGATACGCTAAAAAAAGTTATAAGCGCGATAAAAGCATCAATTGCAATCCTCTAAGTAGCCATGACGACAATGAAGGTCATGGAGATGTTAAATTTATAACCGTTAAAGATAATAGCTTCAACTCAAGTACGAATAAGGAAAAATTAGTAACTATAGAATATAGAACTACCCATGCCATTATTGCTGAACCAACGGTAGAAGCGATCAACGCGATAGGCAATGGATCGGCTAAAAAAGATAGTAACGCAATAAGAATGCAATGACTTTTAGTCTCCCCTTTTCAGTATTGTACTTCCCACACGCTTACATAAAACTATTTTTAGTACATCAACGTGGGAGTCCTAGGAGGCTGTCCGAGAACTAACTTTTGAAAATGACAACCACAACATGTAGTGTTTATTCAAAGATTTAATCACTGTATATTGATTGAAATTTCATTTTTTGGAGTTCTCGGACAGGCACCTAGGAGCCTGTCCGAGAATGGAATAAGCTAAACCATGCCGCGTCTCTTCATACTTGCACAGCCTCTAAAGATAAATATCAATTATAAGCACTTTTTTCTGGCACTAATTTGATATTAAACTGTCTTCTACAATGAGAAAATTACTCATGAATTTAGTCTATTACGAATCAGATAGGATTATCACTTATCCAATCTAGCCCGCTAATGTTAGAATCAAGAATTACTCTACAATATAAAAATTAAATCGTTTAGGGGACTGTTTATGGCTATGAAAAAAGTTTTTCTGGCACTTATTCTATTTTTCATCAGTAGCACCGTTGTTGCTTCACCCAACTGGCTTAGCGTTAAGGCAAAAAAGGGCGATCATATTGCTTCAATGTTATCTCGGTATAATTTGCAAAGCTCTAGATGCAATAAACATCAATTTTATCAGCTCAATCACCTAAACCCCTCTTCCCGCTTACGCAAAGGGAAAACCTATCGACTACCCATATTGCGCTATCGTTATAATGGACGTAGCATTCGTACAACTCTGAATAATAGAAATAATCATATTGATTGGAAAAAAGCACTTCAGATTAAGAAGTTTAATAATAGGCTGCATCAAAAGGGTTTACGCCGAAGCTCTTTTATTAAAAACCGCGACCTTTGGGTTTCTTATCAGGATATTGGCTGCTCAAATAAAAACTTAAACCACAAGCAAAGAAATGTAGCATCTAGAAAAAAACACATTGCAAAAGCAAAGAAAAAAAACTATTTCCCAATTTTTGGCAAAAAACATGCTTATGTGAGGACTACCTCCAACAAATTACGCGACAAAGTATTTTATCTAGTAGGAGGGCATGGCGGCTCTGACCCTGGGGCAATGGCTAAACGTGCAGGACATACCTTATGTGAAGATGAGTATGGATATGATGTAACACTAAGATTGGCACGCAGGCTAATTGCCAATGGTGCCATTGTGCATATTATTACGCGTGATCCAAATGATGGTATTCGGGATCATCAGTATCTGAAATGTGATACTGATGAGTTTTATTTAGGTAATAAGAAAATCTCACGGTCGCAGCGTCCTCGCTTGAGAGATCGTGCCTTTATTATTAATAAGTTGTTTTATTCCTATAAGAAAAAGGGCTATAAAAGTAAGGATCAAATCACGCTGATGGTACATATAGACTCTCGTAATCGTAATAAACGTATCGATGTGTTTTTCTACCATGCGCCAAAATCTAGCCGTAGCTATAAAGTTGCCAACCGCCTGTATCGTACTTTCAAATCTAAGTATAATTATTTTCAGACTGCAAAATCCTATACAGGACGTGTGATACCTAGAGAGCTATTTATGCTAATGAATTTAAAGCCTCTAGCCGTTTATTTTGAACTGGCAAATATTCGCAATGCTAGCGATCAAAAGAGAATAGTATTACCAAAAAATAGAGAGTTGCTTGCCAGATGGATTTCAGATGGTCTGATTCGGCATTATCAGAGGTAGTTTAAATGCAGACTTCCTAGTCTAAGCTAGGCTCTGATAGCAGGAGAGCTAGACTAGGAGCCTGTCCGAGAATGGTAAGCGTCGCGAAAGTTTGGCTGATTAGTGCCTGTTTTATGATCAAATGAGGAAAATGGTTGTTCCCTTTAACGAATTTGACCATAAGACAGGTGCAATCAGGCGAATTTGCAGTAGCTTATTCCATTCTCGGATAGGCTCCTAGTACATCAATCACTGAATTATTTTTAAAGGCGTTTTTGTAGCTTGCAGAAACTCAACATTGCTCCCACGGTAAACCCCGATACCGCCATCCGCCTGTTGTACTACGATGATACTGTTCGTCTCTCTCGCCTTCAAAACCTTCGTCCACATGGATAACACTGCTGTAGCCTGCATCTATTAGTACTTTAGCCGCTTCTTGTGTACGTTTTCCACTTCGACAGATAAGTACAACGGGTACATCCAGATACTTATTTTCTGCCTTTCTTTTCGCTTGCTGAGTGATTTCTTCTACAAAGTCAGGGTTTACATCCCAATCTGGCTCATCAATCCAAGCGATATGAATAGCTCCAGAAGGATGTCCTACAAAAAGGTATTCCATTGAGGAACGAATATCTATAAGTATCGCGAGAGGGTCATGTTGCAATAATTCATAAGATTTATTGGGTGATAAGCTGATAAGTTTCGACATTGTTTAAATCCATAATCTATTTATGTAGAAGCATGTAATGGTCAAATATTTTCAAAAACACTATGCATTTTTCATTTGTATTATTTTCTGCCATTTTTGTGGTCCTGTTTGATGCACAGAAATACCTTTTGAATCGACGGCAACCGTCACGGGCATATTTTTTACTTCAAACTCATAAATTGCTTCCATTCCTAACTCAGGAAAAGCGATTACTTCAGCCCCAATGATGGCTTTTGAAACGAGATAAGCCGCACCTCCTACTGCCATCAAATAGGTGCTTTTATGGTCTTTGATAGCATTGATTGCTTCTTCACCGCGTTCAGCCTTGCCTATCATGCCCATCAAGCCTGTTTGCTCTAGTATTTGACGAGTGAATTTATCCATACGCGTAGCAGTTGTTGGTCCTGCTGGCCCTACGACCTCATCAGCGACGGGATCAACAGGGCCGACATAATAAATAAAACGTCCTTTAAGGCTTATGGGTAATTCCTCACCTTTATCTAATAAACTAATTAAACGTTTATGTGCAGCATCGCGTCCTGTGAGCATTTTCCCTGATAGTAACAACACCGCTCCTGGTTGCCACTGTTCCATCTCTGCTTGAGTTAAGGTGTCCAAGTTTACACGCAAGGCACTCTCCCCTGCTTGATAGCTAATATCAGGCCAATCATTCAAATCAGGTACAGATTGCAGAGCAGACCCTGTTCCATCCAACACAAAGTGTGTATGGCGGGTTGCCGCGCAATTGGGAATCATGCACACAGGTAAGGATGCGGCATGGGTAGGGTAATCTTTTATTTTCACATCCAGCACCGTGGTCAAACCTCCCAAACCTTGCGCACCTATACCTAGATCATTAACCTTATCCATAATTTCTAGGCGTAGTTCTTCCAGTCGATTACTTGCACCACGTTCTCGTAATTCGTGTATATCGATAGATTCCATCAGCGATTGCTTGGCTAGCACTGCGGCTTTTTCTGCTGTGCCTCCGATACCAATGCCTAAAATCCCTGGCGGACACCATCCTGCTCCCATTGTTGGCACTGTTTTAACGATCCAATCAACTAAATCATCGCTGGGATTCAGCATCGCTAGCTTTGCCTTGTTTTCTGAGCCACCGCCTTTTGCAGCAATATCAACTTCTAGTTTGTCGCCTTTGACCATTTCTACATGAATCACTGCGGGAGTATTGTCCCCTGTATTAACACGCGCCCCTGCGGGATCTGCCAATACAGATGCCCGCAATATATTATCGCTAAACTGATAAGCTTGGCGCACCCCTTCGTTGATCATATCATCAACACTTAATTTTGCATCCCACTGCACGTCCATGCCTATTTTTAAAAACACAACGACAATACCTGTGTCTTGACACAAAGGACGATGCCCCTCAGCACTCATTCTTGAGTTGACTAATATTTGTGTCATTGCATCTTTAGCCGCTAGAGACTCCTCTTTTTCCCATGCTTTAGTCATTGCTTGAACAAAATCTTTTGAATGATAATAAGAAATATACTGCAAAGCGTCCGCAACACTGCGAATCAAGTCATCTTGTTTTATAATAGTCATTATTCCCACTCCTTGATAGAACGTTGCCACAGTATAGCCTTTGCTTGGGAGCCTGCACTAAATTACTTTCCGATTCTAAACTTGCCTTTTACCCCATATGAAATGATTTCATTCCTTACATAGAATAACTACGTTCTCCATGAGATCATCCCATCCGAAACAAAAATTCTGTGTTATAAGATCGGGAAGTTATTCCGTGTACATTCCTTAGGAAAAATATATGCCAACCACACCTGCTAGCACAACAAATACAGCCGCACTAAACCTCACAACACAAGCTGATCAAATTATGGTTGAGTTTATTCGGATTATTCCTGAGGTACTCTGGGTTCTACTTGGCTTGGTCGTTTTTATTTTTAGCTACCGTTTAGTTAAAAAATTCATTATCCCCAAGATGACCTCATTTTCTGCATGGGGGATTTCAATCTCTCTACTCGAAAAACAAATGAATGCGGTTGTCGAAATTGCGACCAAGCATCCTAGCTGGAAAGTAACCGTTACAGAGGCTGATAAAAAGCAGGTTATCCAACGAGTAAAAAAACATTTAGCCCTACTCAATGATGCAAAAATTTTATGGTTTGATGACCGTCCAGAAACGCTGAATAATGAGATAAAAATGTTGCGCCAATTAGGCATTGAGGTTGATAACTCTCAAAAATTAGATGTGAGCTTAAACTTATTGGAAGAAAATAATTATGATTTACTTATATCAGATATTTCACGCGACAATGGTCAACCCAATGGAATAAAGGCTGTTAAAACCATATATCATGCCAATCATCACTTACCTATTATTTTCTATATTGGCAATTATGAACTAGAGAAAGGCACACCACCTTATGCCTTTAATATCACTAATCGTCCCGATGAACTATTGCATCTTATTTTAGATATTTTAGAGCGTAAAAAGTAATACGAAAAATTCAAGGTAATGGATTCGAGGCAATAAACCTCAGACAATAAAAAAGGCTGATAAAAATCAGCCTTTTTTATATTTTGTATCAGGAGCCTCCTTACAAAGGCGTTCCTATAACATCAACATTTGCAGGTGGTCTAAAAATAAAGCGATTTCCACTAATAGGCGCATTATTTCTTACGTTTAAGTTGATAACAGTCTTCTGTCCTAGCTGATCAAACATAATCATTTTACGTATGCCATTTTTGTCCAGTCCTAATTGCATACTCTTAAAGTCACGACTTTTGCGATGAGGCTTTAAATCAAACCAATCTAAGCCCTCAATAGTCATATCCATTTTTGTCACTTTAAACTGAGAATCAGGAATCGTTTTTCTAGTTAAAATTGCAATAGGCGCACTCGACATTGCCGCCGTCATAGGCTTTACAGTAACCTGTTCCAAATCTTTGTCATAAATCCAAATATTTTTACCATCTGCAATTATTTCTTGAGGATCTGGAGTTGCGTAAACCCAACGAAATTTACCAGGACGATTCAGATATATCTGCCCTGTTGCCTGCTGTATTCTTTTACCTTTTTTATCGAACACTTGCTGTGTAAAAGAACCTTTTATAGTATTCACTTTAGTAAAAAAGTTATTTAAGCGTTGTCTTGCGTCATCGGTTGCTGCGGTTGCAAAGTGACTCACTCCCACTAATAAAGCGCCTGCAAGAAATGTTGTAGTAAAGGTTTTTATTGATGTTTTTTTCATTGTATACCTCAAGTTTTAAGGATAAAAAATACCCCTAATCTCCTTCGCTCTATCCTCTCTAGTCAATACTAGAAAGGCAGAATTATCATTAATATCAGACAGGCTCTGGTGCTAACACCTCACGAGTTCCGTTAGATTGTACGGCACTCACTACACCTGCTGCTTCCATATCTTCAATCATAGTTGCAGCGCGGTTATAACCAATTTTTAAACGACGCTGTAAATATGAGATAGAGGCTCTGCGTGATTCTGTAACGATGGCAACTGCTTGATCATAGAGTGCATCACCTTCTGAATCAGCCAAAGGCTCTAAACCTGGGATAGCGCCATTAGCGCCTCCCGTATCTTTTAGGACATCGGCTAAGTACTCAGGTTCCCCTTGTACTTTAAGATAATTCACAACATCTTCTACTTCATTATCATCAACAAATGCTCCATGCACACGTTGCGGTAAACCTGTTCCTGGAGGTAAATACAACATATCACCATTACCAAGCAGTTGCTCTGCACCACCTTGATCGAGAATAGTACGAGAGTCTACTTTGGTTGAAACTTGGAAGGCAATACGTGTAGGGATATTGGCTTTAATCAAGCCTGTGATTACATCTACAGAAGGACGTTGAGTTGCGAGGATTAAATGTATACCCGCCGCACGTGCTTTTTGTGCCAGCCTTGCAATTAGCTCTTCAACCTTTTTACCAACTACCATAATCATGTCGGCAAACTCATCAATCACCACTACAATATACGGCAATGGCTCTAGTATTTTTGGTTGCACATCTACATGCTTAGTTGGATCATAACTTGGATCCATTATTGGTTTGCCCGACTTTATCGCTTGGCTTACTTTCTCGTTATAACCCGCAATACTACGTACTTTCATGTGCGACATAACCGCATAACGACGCTCCATCTCGCCAACACACCAACGCAATGCATTCGCCGCGTCTTTCATATCGGTAACAACCGAAGTCAATAAATGCGGAATGCCTTCATAAATGCTTAACTCAAGCATTTTAGGATCAATAAGAATTAAACGAACATCTTCGGGTGTTGATTTGTAAAGCAAACTAATCAGCATTGCATTAACGCCAACCGATTTACCCGAGCCTGTTGTACCTGCAATAAGCAAATGAGGCATTTTAGCTAAATTGGCAACCGCTGGATTACCACCAATTGTTTGACCTAACACGACTGTTAAAGGCGACTCGGCATCTCGGAAACTACTTGACGCTAAAACATCCTTAATCGCAACAAGATCACGCACCTCATTAGGTACTTCGATGCCAATGGTTGTTTTGCCAGGTATCACATCAACAATACGGATACTCATTACGCTCATTGTACGCGCTAAATCTTTAGCCAGACCTGTGATCTTGCTTACCTTTGTACCCGCAGGTAGTTGTAGTTCAAAGCGCGTGATGATTGGGCCTGGAGCTGCATTCTCGATCGTTACACCATGCACACCGTAGTCTTGCAATGACTTTATGATTCTAGATGCAATCTCATTAATTTCATTATGTGAATATTGCCCCTTAGTCACAGGCGCATCATTTAGTAAATCTAGCGGCGGCAAAGTAATGGCTTTATCCAGCGATATAGTAAGCCCTGTTTTATTTTTGCGTGGAATGACACGTTTCGCTTTTTTTGCTAATTTTTCCACAACTGATTCTTTGACTACTGGCTCTTTATCCGCAAGTTCCTTATTGAGCGTAGCATCGGCATGCATAATATCATCAGGGACACCCAGCACAGGCTCTGCTTTCTCTTCATCTGTCACAACATCTG
>DQSN01000122.1 GCA_015663245.1 Leucothrix mucor | reverse complement strand
CCTTGTACACTGCCGCTCTCAAAATCAAACTGCTTTGAGTTCAAACAAAAACCCTAAAATTAATAAAAGCACTCTTTATTATGATCCATTTAACGTCATTTAAATGTAAAAAACGAGTAGCCTTACAAAATATAACGACTCAAATCTTCGTCTTGAACTAACTCACCTAATGAAGCATCGACAGCTGTAGCATCCATTGTTAATGATGACTCACAATCAGGTGCATTATAAAGCACATCTTCAAGCAAACGCTCCATCACGGTATGCAAACGACGCGCGCCTATGTTTTCGGTGCGTTCATTCACTAAGAAGGCCGTTTCTGCAAGGCGTTTAATACCATCTTCTGTAAAAGTAAGGTCAACACCTTCGGTTTTTAATAGACCAATATATTGCTCAGTCAGTGATGCATCTGGCTCGGTGAGTATCCGCTCAAAGTCATGTGCTGATAGCGCAGTCATTTCTACACGAATCGGTAAGCGACCTTGTAACTCGGGGATTAAGTCGGATGGCTTCGCAAGGTGAAAGGCTCCCGAAGCAACAAATAAAATATGATCGGTATTCACAATGCCGTGCTTTGTGGTGACAGAGCAACCTTCAATTAAGGGAAGCAAATCGCGCTGTACGCCTTCACGGGAAACATCTGCACCGCCAGCTTCACCTTTACGCACAACTTTATCAATCTCATCAAGAAAGACGATGCCATTTTGCTCTACATTATTTATCGCACGCGCTTTAAGGTCTTCTTCATTGACCATTTTATGCGCTTCTTCTTCTGCTAACTCAACCAAAGCATCTTTGATTTTAAGCTTACGCTTTTTGGTTTTACCGCCATTGATATTTTGGAACATTCCTTGTAATTGGCTTGCCATATCTTCCATACCTGGAGGAGTCATAATTTCAACTCCCATAGGCGTTGCCGAAACTTCTATCTCAATTTCTTTATCATCAAGTAATCCTTCACGCAGCTTTTTGCGGAATTTTTGACGCGTTGAATTCTCCGTGGAAGAAACTTCATTAATTGCAGTATCGAGCCATGCATCACTTGATTGCTCAGCTTTTGGACGCGGTAACAATATATCTAAGATACGATCTTCGGCAGCATCTTGAGCGCGTGGTTTAACTTTTTTAACTTCTTCGTCACGGGTTAGTTTAATCGCAATATCAGCAAGATCACGAATAATGGAATCAACTTCTTTGCCTACATAACCTACCTCGGTAAATTTAGTGGCTTCAATTTTGATAAAAGGTGCATTGGCTAACCTCGCCAAACGACGTGCAATCTCAGTTTTACCCACACCCGTTGGACCAATCATTAGAATATTCTTAGGCGTTACTTCACGGCTCAAATCTTCATCTAACTGCTGACGACGCCAGCGGTTACGCAATGCGATGGCAACAGCGCGCTTGGCATTCGCCTGTCCGACAACGTGTTTATCTAATTCGTGGACTATTTCTCTAGGTGTCATTGACATGGGGAATACTCTTATAATTCTTCGATGGTACGATTATGGTTGGTGTAGATACAAATATCACCCGCAATGGCTAGGCTTTTCTCTACAATCTCACGGGCAGTCAGCTCAGTATTATCCAATAATGCGCGTGCAGCTGATTGAGCAAAAGGACCACCCGAGCCAATAGCGATGAGATTATCCTCAGGGTCGATGACATCGCCATTACCCGTGATAATGAGCGAGGTTTGTTTGTCTGCAACCGCTAATAAAGCCTCTAATTGACGCATACCACGGTCTGTTCGCCAATCTTTTGCTAGCTCAATCGCAGCGCGTGTTAAATTGCCATTATACTCGTTTAGCTTGCCTTCAAACTTTTCAAACAGGGTAAATGCATCGGCTGTACCACCTGCAAAACCTGCGATTACTTTGTCATTGTATAAGCGACGAACTTTGCGTGCATTCCCTTTCATTATGGTATTGCCTAATGAAACTTGTCCATCACCACCAATAACAACACTATCTCCACGACGGACAGATACAATCGTCGTTCCTCTATATTGTTTCACACATTCCCCGCTTGGGTTTAATTACAGTAGCCTAAATAATTGGGCTTTCATGGATGTTTTCAAGAAAAAATAGCGTAATTATTTGAGAAGTTATCAGGGTCGTTCTTATTGCTTGTAGAGCACCTCTTATCCATCATTAATACGTTAAGCCACTTGCATCTGCTAAGGTAAAATTTTAATCACATAAAGCAAATAAACCCATGAGCTTAGCCCTTGTCTATAGTCGTACAAATGATGGTATCCATGCCCCATTGGTGATGGTGGAAGTTGATCTGAGCAATGGTTTACCAGGTTTGTCCATTGTTGGCTTACCAGAAGCTGCGGTAAAAGAAAGTAAAGACCGCGTACGTGCGGCGATTATTAACTCTAACTTTGAATTCCCTAGCAAACGTATCACCATTAATCTTGCGCCTGCCGATATTCCTAAAGATGGCGGCCGTTTTGACTTACCGATTGCGCTAGGTATTTTAGCCGCCTCAGGACAAATACCTGAGAAAAATTTAGCGGAATATGAGTTTATTGCAGAGCTGTCTTTAGGAGGACAGCTACGCAAAGTAAAAGGTGTTCTACCAACTGCATTTGCTGCTGAGCAAGCGGGACGATCATTATTTGTTGCCGAAGAAAATGCTGATGAAGCTAGTTTAATCAGCTCCTTATCCGTTTATACCGCCAACCACTTATTGAAAATCACCGAGCACCTGAATGATCGCCAACGCTTAGACATACACTCGCGTGACTTAGCGGTGAAAGTAGAAAAATACACCGTAGATTTAAGTGATGTAAAAGGTCAGTTCCAAGCTAAACGCGCTTTGGAAATAGCCGCAGCTGGAGGACACAATATGCTAATGATTGGCCCACCTGGCACAGGAAAAACCATGCTGGCAACTCGCTTAGCTACAATATTACCCCCTATGACAGATGAGGAAGCTTTAGAGTCTGCCACGATCTCATCCATTAGCAACCAAGGTTTTGACTATCAACAATGGGGGCAACGACCCGTACGTGAACCGCATCATACCTCATCGAGTGTAGCCCTAGTGGGTGGTGGTTCTCAGGTACGCCCAGGAGAAATTTCGCTGGCTCATAATGGCATTTTATTTCTTGATGAGCTAACTGAGTTTGATCGCAAAGTGTTAGATGTTTTACGTGAGCCATTAGAGACAGGAAAGATTACGATTTCACGTGCCGCAAGGCAAGCCACTTATCCCGCAAACTTCCAACTTATAGCCGCCATGAATCCTTGTCCTCAAGGGTATGACTGTGATTTAAAAGACAACTGTCAATGCTCATTAGAACAACAAAGACGCTACCGCTCTAAGTTATCAGCACCTTTTTTAGACCGTATTGATTTACAAATCGAAGTACCGCGTTTATCAAGAGAAGATTTACAGCGACCAGAAGATAGCGACAGCAGTGAGGTGGTTAGAAACCGTGTGATTGTTTCACGAGAACGACAACAAGCACGGCAGGGAAAGGCGAATCGTTTTTTAGGCAATAAAGAAATAGAGCGGTATTGTGCACTATCAACCGCTGATGAAGCACTAATCGCTCAAGTAATGGAAAAGTTTAAATTATCCGCACGCGCTTATCATCGCATCTTAAAAGTCGCACGCACGATAGCAGATTTGGCGGGGAGTGAAGATATAACAACGTTGCATCTGAGCGAGGCAGTGAGTTATCGCTCGATGGATCGTTTGATTGCGGCTCAAGCTCCTGCGAGTACTTAGCCTTTGTAATCAAACACATCCCAACGATGACCGAGCATCGTGCGAGGTACTTTATAGGTTTTTAATAATCCCTCCGATGAATAGACTTCGACACGCGCATTGGAGGTACTCAGTGTGGTTTGCTGGTT
>DQSN01000143.1 GCA_015663245.1 Leucothrix mucor | reverse complement strand
TTAGCTTTAAAAGATCTAGCGGGGGAAATGCACACGCTCGCGGATTATAAAGGTAAAATTGTTATTGTAAGTTTTTGGGCGAGCTGGTGTCGTCCCTGTCTTGAAGAAATCCCCTCATTAGTTGCTCTAAAAGAAAAATATCAAGGTCAGTTAGAAATACTTGCGGCTAATATTCTTGAAGATAAAGAGACCATTGATAAATTTACGAAGTCTATGAAAATCAACTTTCCCATACTCCAAGCTAAGGATGCTCAGGAAATTGAAGCATGGAAAGTTTATGTCTATCCTAGCAACTTCATTCTTGATAAGAAAAATAAATTACGGTATGCCGTTACGGGAGCAATTGATTGGCAAACAGATGAAGTGAGTAATATTTTGGCTGATATGTAGGCAATAGTACCTTTAAAACTTGCAAGTTCTCTTTTTGTTCGCTATATAGGTAGGCGGGGAAACAAAACGAGAAATATAATGCTAACATCAAAACAAGCAGCAGCACTCAATGTCATTAAGGCGTTCACGCAAGAACAGCAGCGTTTACCAACGCTTGAGGAAATAGGTAATCAACTTGGAATTGGGCGTAGTACCGTCCATAAACATATTCGCTCACTCATTGCAGGTGGCTATTTACTAGAGTCTGAGGGCAAGGCTGCTTATCGCTTGCGTGATGACTTCCAGAGTGAAGATACGCTTCCCTATATGGGACGTATTGCGGCTGGTGCGCCTATTGAGGCTATTCCTGAGCAACAAAATATCAATCTAGCCAAAGTGTTTTGTGGTCCTGATCGTTATGTACTCAAAATTTCGGGAGACTCGATGATAGAAGCGGGTATATGGGATGAGGATTATGTCGTGATACAAAAACAAAGCTATGCCCGAGAAGGGAGTATCATTGTTGCACTTATCAGCCGTTATGAAGCGACTCTTAAATATTATCACCCTAAGGATACAGGTGTGGTTGAACTGCGTCCTGCCAACAGTGCGCTTGACCCTATGTATTACCCTAGCGATCAAGTTGAAATACAAGGGGTACTAGTTGGTGTTTTTCGAGATTATATCGGTGGTTGATTAGAGGTTTCTTAACAATTGTGGGACATAAAAAAAGCCCACTTAATTAAGTGGGCTTGCGAAGCATAATAAATCAAAAGTAATGCATTAAGGCGAAAAATACTTATGACTTAATAAGCTACTTCAACAATTAATCTGTTTGGATTAAGTGCCGATATTCTCTCCTAGCGATTGGAGAAGTCCTTTGGATGGTTCTACATTGCGCCTAGTGTTGATCTAGGTCAACAAGTAGAAAAATAGTATAATATTATGAAATAATAATATTGCAGATTGTTAATTAATCATTTTTTTTGATCATTGCATAAAATACAGAGCCTTAGTGCTTGTCTATATTAAGTGCAACATGATACTCGTGCTTAATATATGAACAATTTTGTATAGGGCTATCTATTGTTTAAGTGCTGACGCACTAAGCTTGATACTTATCTCTGTACATATTCTCTGTAAATTGTGATCATATACAGATTTTGATGAACACTAAAACTAGCTAGGGAATACCTGTGTACCAAGTCATAACCACCAATGATGATTTATCAAGTTATATTAACTCGATCAAAGACTGCAAATGGCTGGCTTTGGATACAGAGTTTATTCGTGAACGTACTTACTATCCTAAGCTCTGCCTTGTGCAAATAGCAGCTCATGACACGGAAGGCAATTTACAGCTTGCTTGTATCGATCCACTAGAAATTGAAGATATTTCACCTCTTTTATTTCTGCTTAATAATACAAATATCACCAAAGTGTTACATGCAGCACATCAAGATTTGGAAATATTTAATTTTCTCAGTGGGCAAGTTCCGCAACCTATTTTTGATACCCAGCCTGCTGCTGCTGTATTGGGTTATGGCGATCAAATGGGATATGGGCGCCTAATGCTACAGGTCTTAAAGGTTGATCTTGATAAGTCACAATCACGCACTGACTGGGCCAAGCGTCCATTAAAACAAGCACAATTAGACTATGCTATTGATGATGTACGTTATCTTGCCCAAGCCTACCCTATTATTCGTGATCAACTGCTTTCCCTTGAAAGAATAAGTTGGTTAGATAATGATTTCGCTCGCTTCACAAATCCTGCTCTTTATGCAATTAATGCTTATAGTCGCTGGAAGAAAGTAAAAGGTCTACAAGTTCTAAAACGTCCTCAATTAGCTATTTTAAGAGAGTTAGCTGCATGGCGTGAGGATTTGGCTGAGCATAAAGATTTGCCACGCCGCTGGATTATTAAAGATGAGATATTAATTGATCTTGCGAGACAGCAGCCTAGTGACCTACAATCAATTGCTGATATGCGCGGTATCAATACTGAACGCACAAAAAAATATCATCAAAAATGGTTAGACTGTATCGAAAAAGGTCAGTCATTACCCGAAGATGAATGGCCTGAAATCAGTCGTAGAAACAAGCCAACAGCAACCCAAGACAAGATTATTGATGTATTAATCACAGCGCTTAATATTCGTGCGCAAGAGCTAGGTATAACCCCTGCGGTGATTACTACACGTAAAAAAATTGCTGGAATGGTACAAGAAAAACGCAATATACTCGCAAATGATTGGCGAGGGGCGTTAGTAAATGAATTGTTTACAGATATATTGGCAGGTACTAAAACAGTAGCGATTGAGGGTGGGAAGGCGGTTATTATTACCCTCTGATAAAGAGGAGAGGAATAAATTGTAGGGCGCTAGGCGTATCTTTATGCCTAGAGAGCTGTCAAAATGCCCAGCACCTAGTTGCCCACGGGGTCTTGCCCAACCAAAAACACACCTTCTATTTGATTACTGCTATTGACTCCATCGACCATATTGAATGCTCCTGTTATAGCTTCGGCATTATCACCCACGAAATCACCAGCAATATTCCCCGTTGCATTTGAAGATGCACCCGTTTGAGCATTCACTAATGCGCCACCATTGAAGTCTAGTGATAGTTTCCCGCCTGATACTTGCCCATCAAATACGCCAATCCATGTATGTCCAGGGACACGTGCAGAAATAGCACCATTACTTACCTGCCCATTGCCAAAATTCACATCCATTTGCACCGCTACATTGGATACTTTGCCCATGCTACTTTGCGCCAGACTGTCGATAGTATTATCATAGCGTGCAACACCAATACGGCTTGATACGGTATCGTTAGATGTAGGGCTATAAGTTGACCAAAGCAAACCATTGCTATCATTTTGTGCATTTGCTAGCCCACCTAGTTCTGAGCTAACATCATATGTGTTCCAACGTCCCCAGCCTACAGGGTAGCCGCCAATATTTTGTGAGAAATCAGAGACGGCACCAGCACTTGAACTCACAATGCCATTATTATTTGTTGCAATGACAGGATTAGAGCTTGAGATTGTATCTGTTTGACCTTGTGTGATTGAGGCTGCCCCTTGCCCTACAGTAAGCCCTCGAAAACGAGCTAGGCGCTGAGGGTTTTCGAGTAATGGCTCGATATTAACCCCTGAGAGTCCTGCCGTGCTTCCTGCTTTAGAGCTATGCCCTTCACGGAATACTTCGGGTATATTGCTTAGTATTTGACAATCACCTTGATTGGTAATTAAAGCAAAGCGACCTTTGGCACGATTTCCCAAGGAAATATCACACCGCCCTGAATAAGAGTGAATATCAATACTTCCAGACCATGCTCCTACATACATGCCATCATCGACTATTTCGACTTCATACATAGTGCCGCGAATCCCAATCGTCGCAGCGGGAGTGCGTAGCTGGTAATCTTTCTTATTTTTCTTACCAATAGTTCCTGTAATAGTACGCAAGCCACCAGAAATTAATTCCATTACCACGCTGCCACCACCTGAAGCAGATTTTAGCTCGTACTTTCTAAGGCGTAATACTGAGTTTTCTTGTAGATTAATGAGTGCATTATCAACCATGCGAAACTGTGCGCGAGCATTAGTTCCTGAGCGTAATATATCTTCTCTAAAAATAGGGCTGCGTCGTTTTAGTGCTTCACGGGCGTTGTTACGATCTGCGGTTACGCTACCTCTGGCTAAAATAGTTTTACCCAGTGTCTTATCCGTATCCGCAGCCGTTACTAGGTTTGGAGATACACTAAGTACTAGTAGACCAAGTAAACTGTACCTTCCTCTCACTCCAAGCTTCATCTTCTATCTCCCTTAAAATCGGTAGTTAATACCAACTCGTGCAAATGTTTTATCTGTTTCATAAAGATCCAGATTACTATTATTTTTAATGTACCCAATATCTGCAAATGCGGATAAATTTTTACTTAAATTTATTGAATGTCCTACTTTTAATAGTAGGCGTTTATCCTTGCGTTTAATATTATAAATAGGATCGTTAGCGCGATGTTTATATCTTTGTAGTTGCAGGCTAACAGAAGAAGAGTGTCGTGAATCCCACGTATGCCTAGCCGTATAAGCACCACCGATACTATTGCGTGCATGATGTTTACCCGCACTATGTTTGGATTTTTCTGTACCTAATAAAGCCTCAATTTGATGATGTGTTTTGCCTTTGTCAAAGCCATAGCGTGCAGAAGCTTGATAACGACGCGAGTCACGTAACTTCTGTTTTTTATGATCATAGTTTTCAGCAGTCACACTAGCCGCAATAACTCGATCACCAGAAAGCTCACGAGCAATACCAGCATCTAAGCCTAGCGTGTTACTAAAAGTATGATCATTGAGGCGTAATGTTTGATGTCGCATAGAGAGCTGGTATTGCAGCTTGCCTACACTGAAAAGACTACCACCTTGAATATTTAGATCCGATAGGTTGAATTTCTTTGCTTCATTAAAGTGCTTATGACCTGCACGAGTATTTAAGAATAAACTATAGGTATCAGAGACAATGTAGCGATAATTTAACTGCGCACGGACTTCTATAAAAGGAGAATCCTGTTTTAATGATTCATCTTTAAGAATAACGGAGCCAAATACAGGTACATCAAAATTGGCGGTGTCGGCACCAAAATTAGCATTAGAATCATAACCAGCGGCTAATGTTAGTAAACCGTCAATAATCCATTTTTTATTATTTTTTGAGCTTTTGCTCATCGCTTGAATATAACGGTTTACATTGCGTTGTACTGTCGCTGGTGGGTTTAAGCTTAGTACCTGTTTAAATTCTCTTAATGCTGCTTGATTGTTATTAACCTTTAGATATGCACGAGCTAGTTCAAGGCGAGGACGAACGATATTAGGCTGATTGATGATAACCCGCTCTAAGGCAAATACAGCTTTATCGTAATGACCTGTTTCGAGAGCACTGACGCCATAGAGGTAATCAAAACGTGGATCACCTTCATTGGATTTAGCCAAGCGTTGAGCCTGTTGCCATGCTTGTTGGTAGTTGGCTTTTGAGACTAATTGCTGAAGCTTTACGATATTTTCTGAGGCCATTAAACTATTAGATATCAGAACAGTTAAAATGACTAAGAAACGACATTTTTTCATATTATCCACTTTGATTTCCCGCATGAATTGTAACTAAAGCTTCTGACGTTAACCCCTCTCTATCTGTGACTTTATAAATAAAAGTCACATTGGCGTTGAATTCTGACAAGGAAGAAGTATAAGTAAAGGTTCCGTTTGTATTTAATACCAAGGTACCAAAGACTACATTGTGCACCAAAGAAACAGTTAGTTCATCGTCATAATCAGGGTCATAATCATTATGCAACACATTGCGCTCAATTCTCAGGCTACCTTCTGGCTCTGCACTTCCAGGAGAAACAAAGTCATCACTGCCTGGAAGAATGCTATCATCTACTGCGACT
>DQSN01000057.1 GCA_015663245.1 Leucothrix mucor | reverse complement strand
TTAGGTAGGATTAGTTGTAGGTTTATATCTTTAGCAGGGTTTCTAGGAGCTTTGCCATGTACTACAGCATAATCAAAAACTTGCTGCATAAAACCTTTCACACGTTTAGCAGCATCTATTGCACCACGATTAGCAACAGCCTTTATTATTGGGATTAATTCAGGGGCTTCTATTGTTGAGGCTTCACGTTTACCAAGTAGAGGGAATACATCACGCCTTAGATAACTTTCTGTTCTGCTGTAATGTTTATCTGACCATTGCGGTTTTCTTTCTTCCATCCATGTTTCAGCAATCGCTTGAAAGGTATTTTCTGTTAGTAATTTCTTTTTGAGTTGTTTTTGTTGGCTGGGGTCAATACCTGTTTTTATTTTTGCCTTAGCCTTGTCACGCTTTATACGAGCATCACTTAGCCCTATCTCTGGATACTCCCCAATAGTGTAAGTTTTTTCTTTATTCAGGAAACGGTATCTATACCGCCATGTTTTTGTACCAGTCGTTAGAATATGGCAATACAAGCCCCCACCATCTGCAAGCTTATAATTTCCATCCTTTGGTTTGGCGTGTCTTACTTCTGGATCGGATAGTTTATGGGTAGTGTATTTTTTCATAATTGCGGGTATGGGAATTCAGGTTTTTTAGCGATACCCGCAAATATACCCGCTTTTGGATTTGATACCCACTTATTTAATTGAATGTCTAGGTGTTTAACTAAAGGCGGAATGCCTTGATTTAGAAGGGTATCAGGGCAAATTAAATGCCCTGATATTCTAATATGGCGCGCTGGGGAGGAATCGAACCCCCGACCCCCTGGTTCGTAGCCAGGTACTCTATCCATCTGAGCTACCAGCGCATTGAAGACGGCGCATTTTCTCTGTTTTGATTAGCTAAGTCAACTAAATTAATCGTAGCTTAAGCTAGTAGAAAAAATGATTAGTCATCGTTTACATAATGGCGGAGAAGGAGGGATTCGAACCCTCGATACGGGATAAACCATATACTCCCTTAGCAGGGGAGCGCCTTCGGCCACTCGGCCACTTCTCCAATATGTAACTCAAAACTTATAATAAGTACTATTGTGCAAAAACAGCTATAAATTTGAGAGGGGGAAGGATACATGTCTGCGTCCTTGAGGTAAAGAGTCTAAAAGCAAATAATTGTATTTTTTTCAGTTCTCTAAAGGCTCTAAACTAACCTTTGTAAATAATTGCAGTTTTAGAGACGCGATCATGGAATGCGAGGTGATTTTTATCAATCAAAATCCAGAAATAGCCTGCTCCTAATGGTATCCAGCTCACAATGGAGTAGATATAGCGAAACAGAGCTTGTTTCCAGTTTATACTGTGCCCTTCAAAGGTGATGACTTTTAGCTTCCATGCACGCATACCAAGTGTTTGACCGCCATGCGTCCAGAACCAGCCAAAAAAGAAATAGCCAAAGGCTAATAAATAAACAAAAAATAATTTAGCGAAGATACTACCTTTGGCAACATTGTCTGTGCCTGTAATGCTAGTGATGACAAGCATAGAGAGAAAGCCAACCACTAATAAGGCAGAGCCAAACAGTAAAAAATCATAAAACATTGCTGCTAGGCGTTTAGCTAAGCTGGCGGGGGTAGGGATATTGCTCATGTTTTATTCCATATTGATAAAGTTTTGCAGCATGTCGTGACCATGCTGGCTGAGTATTGACTCAGGGTGAAATTGTACGCCTTCTAGAGGATACTCTTTATGACGCACACCCATGATTTCATCCATTTCACCATCTTCTGTTTCTGTCCATGCCGTAATTTCTAAGCAGTCAGGTAGCGTTTCTTTTTCGATGACAAGAGAGTGATAGCGAGTCGCTTCAAAGGGGTTGCTTAATCCTGAAAAAACGCCCGTATTGGTATGATGCATCATCGAAGTTTTACCATGCATGACTTTTTTAGCGCGGATTATGTTACCACCAAAGGCTTGTCCAATGGATTGATGTCCAAGACATACGCCAAACAGAGGCAGTTTTCCTGCATAGCGCTTGATGACTTCTAAGGAAATACCAGCTTCTGTAGGAGTACACGGACCTGGGGAGACGATAATGCGTTCAGGTGCGAGCGCATCAATATCAGCAAGCGTTATCTCATCGTTGCGTTTTACAAGTACGTCTGCACCCAATTCGCCTAAATATTGTACGAGGTTATAGGTGAACGAGTCGTAGTTATCGATCATTAATATCATTGTCTTATCCTCCTATTTGTGTGCGCCATCAATACCAGCAAGAGCTTGTTCGACAGCCTTGAAAATAGCACGGGCTTTGTTCATGGTTTCTTTCCACTCCATTTCGGGGATGGAGTCGTAAACAATGCCTGCGCCTGCCTGGATGTTGAGTGTGTTGTCTTTGATGACAGCGGTACGGATAGCGATGGCGGTATCCATATTGCCATTCCAGCCAAGGTATCCTATAGCGCCAGAGTAAATGCCGCGTTTGACAGGTTCTAGCTCATCAATAATTTCCATAGCGCGTATTTTAGGTGCGCCACTTACCGTTCCAGCAGGAAAGGTGGCACGTAATACATCAATAGCGCTCATTTCAGGAATAATCTTACCAATCACATTGGAGACAATATGCATAACGTGAGAATAACGTTCGATAAACATCTTGTCCGTTAGCTCTACCGTACCTATTTGACTTACGCGCCCTGCATCGTTGCGTCCTAGATCAATCAGCATTAAGTGTTCGGCAAGTTCTTTAGGGTCACTTAATAGCTCTTCTTCCATGGCTTTATCATGTGCTTCATCACGACCACGCTTGCGTGTACCAGCGATAGGACGCACAGTGATTTCTTCATCTTCGAGGCGTACTAAAATTTCAGGGGATGAGCCAACAATTTGGAATTCATCCAAGTTGAGAAAATACATATAAGGCGATGGATTTAATGAGCGTAGCGCGCGGTATAAATCAACAGGTGGCGCGCTAAAGGGAATGCTCAAGCGTTGAGATAAAACCACCTGCATTATATCGCCAGCGACAATATAATCTTTCGCCTTGGCAACTGCGTCTTTGTAGCCTGTTTCAGTGAAGCCCGAGGTGAAATCATCTTCACTAATTTTTTGCGATAGCTTTGCAGGTTGATAGTCACGAATTGGCTCGCGTAGTTTTTTTTCTAAAAAGTCTAATCGTGATTGAGCTTGATCATAACCATCTTTTTGAGCATGAACAATCAGGTATAGTTTACCTTTAAGATTATCAAAAACCACCACCTCATCTGATAACATCAATAAAATATCAGGCGTGTTGATGATGTCATCTTTCATTGGGCTTTGAGCTAGTTTAGGTTCTACATAACGAATAGTATCGTAGCCAAAATAACCCACTAAGCCACCACTAAAGCGTGGCATACCCTCAATCTCAGGGACTTTGATGGTTGCTTGATAGTCTTCAATCCAAGCCAATGGGTCGACAACAGTTTCTGTGCTAACAACTTTCCAGTTTTGGGTTACTTCAATTTGCTTGTCATGCACGCGAATAATAGTGCTAGCAGGCAAGCCGATAATGGAGTAACGACCCCATTTTTCGCCGCCATGGACAGATTCAAATAAGTAAGTGAAAGGTGCGTTAGCGAGTTTTAGATAAGTGCTAACAGGGGTGTCAAGATCAGCCAAAACTTCACGTATTAGAGGAACACGGTTAAAGCCTTGGTTTAAGTAATTTTCAAATGTTTCTTTATTCATGGGAACAAGCCTGCATAAAAAGGTAAAAAATAAGCGAGTGGGTGCGGTTAGCTACACCATCGCCAGTTTTGATTCCAATTTTTATGCAGGTTTGTTTTCATCATTTAAGCCGTTTTAATCAAGTCACGTAATTCTGTCATAGAGTCTATCACAGCATCTGGATCATAGTTACGAATATCCTCGCCATGATTGTAGCCATACGACATACAGATAATATCAAAACCTGCTGCACGAGCGGCTTTAACGTCAGACTGAGAATCACCCAACATCATCGATTCTTCTGGCTTAACGCCTAGTTCTTTTGCGCCATGTAGCAAAGGCAAAGGATCAGGCTTTTTCTTTTCTAGCGTGTCGCCACTAATGATGATTTCAAACTCATCAAAAATACCAAGATCACGTAGAATAGGGTGCGTGAAACGCTCATCTTTATTGGTAATGCAACCGATCTTCATACCTGTAGATTTAAGAAATTCTAAACCTTCTTTTACACCAGGGTAAAGCGTGCTGCGCTTAGCATTATTGACAGCATAAAGCTTTTCAAAGATGGGCATTCCTTTTGCAAAGAGTGCTTCGTCATGCGGTGCATTAAGATCATTAGCGATAGCGCGTTCCATTAAACGCACTACGCCATTGCCTACCCATTGGCGAATTCTTGGCTCACCACGTTCAGGTAAACCAATTTCCTTTAGTGTTTCTTCAACACACCAAGCGAGATCGGGGACAGAATCTACTAATGTTCCATCCACATCGATCATAATGAGCTTTGGATTAAATACTTTACTCATTAAACGTTCGCCGCTGCTAGTTCTTCGCGGAACTTGCCGCAGATTGTTTGATAATCATTTTCGTCATCTGCGCCAACAGCACCAAAGATAGCCGAACCTGCAACAAACATATCTGCGCCAGCTTCTTTAATTTCTTTGATGTTGTTGTCTTTAACGCCACCGTCAACTTCAAGACGAATATCAAAACCAGAGTCATCAATTAGTTTACGTACTTGCTTAAGCTTTGTAAGTGTTGATGGAATAAAGCTCTGTCCGCCAAAACCTGGGTTTACAGACATAAGTAGGATGAGGTCAACCTTATCCATTACATACTCAAGAACATCTAAAGGTGTTGCAGGGTTAAATACTAAACCAGCTTTACAACCAAGCTCACGAATCATTTGTAATGTGCGGTCAACATGCTCAGACGCTTCAGGGTGGAATGAAATATACGTTGCGCCAGCTTCTGCAAAATCAGGAATGATGCGATCAACAGGCTTAACCATAAGATGTACGTCGATGTCCGCCGTTACGCCATGTTTACGTAGAGCCTCACAAACCAAGGGGCCAATCGTAAGATTAGGCACGTAGTGGTTATCCATTACGTCAAAATGAACAACGTCAGCGCCTGATTTGATAACGTTATCAACTTCTTCGCCCAAACGTGCGAAATCAGCAGAAAGTATAGAAGGCGCGATTAAATCGGTTTGTCTAGCCATGGTATAACTCCAGAAAATCTGAAAAAAAGGCAACTTTACATGAAAAGCGCGTAGTTTTCAGTAACAAGTACCAGCGCTAGGTGAATAATCTTTAAAGGCAGGATTAATACGGATACTTACAGGGCTTTATCAAAAAAGCACGGCAGGTCTGATAAACACACCGCGTAGGTTAGATAAGTTTACGTGATTTAACACGCTACTATTTGTTTTGGTCTCAATAATTAAGACCTCCGTAGGGAAAAAAGGGCGGTTAAATCCTCTTTTTTACCAGTTGGGAAGTGATCATATCTGATGACAATATTGCTTCTGTCAGGCTTACGGGCTAGTAATTTGTCTACGAAAAGGGTTATTAACCCTGTATTCAGCTTGCGTTAAAAATGTTATCTCGCTATGCTATTTTCAATAGACAGAAGCTTTCATATTGGGATAGACAGAAGCCGTCTATTTCTGGATATGAAAGCCATAAAGGAAGTTTTCTGGCTCTCTATGAGGCTTTAGCTTTTTTAAGGCAGAAATAGGTGGAAGCTGTGATATTTACTAAATGAAGAAGCTGTCTAATAAGCTGTTAGG
>DQSN01000129.1 GCA_015663245.1 Leucothrix mucor | reverse complement strand
TGGTCTATAAACAACACCTATTGGGGAATATAAAATTATTTAGAGTGACTGTGGGGTGTTCTCAATCAGCATTCAAGGCGTCATTTTGGCTCTTTTTCAGGCTAACTACGTTACGATTCGTCACAATAGAATGACTATTACTCCTCAACCTGCTTTGTTATCCTAAAAAATAGCTCAAAATGACACGCTTGAAGCTAATTGAGAACACCCCCTAAGCACTGAGAAAACATTGCTTATAAGCCACTATTTATTATGTTGTTTATTTGCAGAGTGAGCAGATCTATTCCTAGAACGCGAATTAAACTTTCTTTTTCCATTATTGGGCTTACCACCACCTCGTTGCGGGGGGCGTGTACGTTCTGTTCTAATTGGTCGTTTGAGTTCTGCCAATACTTCCGAATTCACTGTCGCCATAGGAATTGACATTTTTATATATTCTTCGATAGGTGACAAGTAAAAAGCAGTATCTTCACAAGCGAAACTATGTGCTTCACCCGACGCTCCTGCACGTGCTGTACGCCCTATTCTGTGTACATAATCCTCTTCCATTTGCGGTAAATCGAAGTTAAAAACATGAGTAACATCATCGATGTGCAAACCACGGGCGGCAACATCGGTGGCGATTAATAACTGAAATTTACCATCTTCAAATTGTTTGAGCAGTTTCTCACGCTTATTTTGGCGCACATCGCCTGAAATCATTGCCGCTTTAATATCATTACCACGACAATAATCGTCGATCATTTCTGCATTGCGTTTGGTATTCACAAAAGCAATTGCTCGAAACGGTTGCAGTTTTTGAATCAAACCAATCAATAATGGGACTTTTTCATCGTTAGCTGGGTAATAAACCCATTGTTCTATCTTTTTAGTATTAACTGCTTGAGCCTTAATCTCTATCTTCTCAGGACTATTCATATGCTCATAAGCAAGTTCTAGCACACGATGCGATAAGGTCGCTGAAAACAACATATTCAAGCGTCTATCTGGCTTAGGTAAACGCCTTAATAAAAAACGAATATCGTTAATAAAGCCCAGATCAAACATACGATCGGCTTCATCTAAAATTAAGCCTTGGCAACGGCGTAAATTGAAAACTTTTTGCTTCCAATAATCAATGATACGCCCTGGTGTACCAATCAGAATATCGGTGCCTTGCTCAATACGTTTTTTCTGAGAATCAAAACCTGTACCGCCATAAGCAAGTGAACATTTTAAGCCTGTACCTTTACTCAAAATCTCTGCATCTTTAGCAATCTGAATCGCTAACTCACGTGTTGGAGCTAAAATTAAGCAACGTACATCCGTTGGTTTTTTATCTTCAAGGGGATTGTTCAGCAAATGCTGAAACATACCTAAGAGAAAAGCAGCCGTTTTTCCTGTTCCCGTTTGGGCTTGCCCCGCAATATCCTGACCTTGTAAGGAAAGAGGCAGGGTTTCTGCTTGAATGGGAGTGCAAAACTCAAAACCTGTTGCATCAACAGCGGCTTGAATTTCAGGGAGTAGTCCGAGATCAGCGAACTTAATGTCGCTTAAGTGAGTAGTATCCATGCCACAGAGCTTAACACGACGAATGGTGTTTGAGCATAATTTGTTTTGTATCAACACACGAGTCAGCATCAACCCTTGACCCTGTCAAAGCAGTCACTTACTCTCTTCGCATTCCATTAATTGACGCAATATAAAGCAATGAAACTTTCCGTAGAAGAATTCCGTAATTTACCGCAAACCTCCATCACCTTATTAGGCATGTCGGGGGTCGGAAAAACCTTTCTTTCTAATATTCTACGCGACAGTAAATGGTTTCATTATTCAGGTGATTATCGTATTGGCACACATTATTTAAATGAAGCTATTTTAGATAATATTACCGAGCAAGCGATGCAAGTACCTTTCTTGCGTGATTTATTGCGGTCGGATTCCATCTACATTCGCAACAATATTACGGTTGATCATTTAAAGCCTGTTTCCACCTTTATCGGCAAACTCGGCAATCCAGAACTAGGCGGCATGTCCTTAACAGAGTTTAAACGTCGGCAAAATTTACATTACGATGCAGAAGTCGCTGCGATGAAGGACGTACCCGCCTTTATCAAAAAATCTCAAACAATTTATGGCTACAATAAATTCATCAATGATGCAGGTGGGAGTGTTTGTGAACTAGACAGCCCTGAAGTGTTAAAAATACTCGAAGAAAATACCATCATCATTTATCTCAAAACAAGTGAACAAGACGAGCAGCGTTTAATAGAACGTGCTAAAACCTCTCCCAAACCTTTGTATTATCGTGAGAAATTTCTAGAGAAGCAGTTACAATGCTATATGAACGAAAAAAACATTTCTTATGTCTCACTAATCGACCCTGATGATTTTGTCACATGGGTATTTCCAAAATTATTTTATTCGCGTATACCGCGTTACGAAGCCATTGCCAATCAACACGGCTACACTATTAAGACCGAAGATTTATATCAAATAAAAACAGAAGCCGACTTTATTAGCTTGGTTGAAAAAGCGATACAGGCAGACAAACACAACCACACTGTTTGACCTAGAAAACATTCTCAACTAATCTCTAACTATCTAAGGGACTCTAAAGAAATTAAATTACCCTCTTAGTTGTCCTTTTACTCCTGATTGAATCATCTCAATCGTTGCGTAGAATAACTATGCGCTACTTAAGATAATCCAATCAGAAATTGCTATGCCCCTTGGGTGCAAAATGCCTGCCCAATAGGGTAACTTAATTTCTTTAAAGTCCCTAAGCGCCGATTTGAACAGATTGCGGGCGCTATAAAAAAACAGCTAAAGCGGTGATAATGAATTTATTAAAGCCTACTTTAGTGATGAACTAAGCGTAGGCTTTTTTGTGCCTGTGCAATAAATCAGGAAGATTTTCATGCCATTAGTAGCACACAGCGAGTTGCCCACCTTTACACGTTTAAAAGCAGAAGGACAAACCATTCTGCGCTCAGGACAAGCCGTACAACAAGACATACGTGAACTACACATCGGCTTACTCAATATGATGCCCGATGCCGCGATAGCTGCAACCGAGCGTCAATTTTTGCGTTTAATCGGCGAAAGCAATGCCATTATCCAATTTAATGTACATCTTTTTACCCTGCCCGAACTACCCCGTAGCGAGAAAGCTCAACAGCATATTGATGCTTACTACGAAACGTTTGATGATATTAAAAAGGAAGGCTTAGATGCGCTCATCATCACAGGGGCAAATGTCTCTCAGCCTAATTTATCGGATGAGGATTTCTGGAAGCCCCTGAGCGAGGTCATCGAATGGGCCGAAAAAAATGTACCCTCTACCCTCTGCTCCTGCCTTGCAACCCATGCAGTTATGGAGCTAAAATACCAGCAAAAACGCTATCATCTAAACAACAAACGTTGGGGAGTCTACAGCCACCAAGTGACTCAACAACACCCGCTTGTAAAAGGCATAAACACTCAGTTTAACGTACCCCACTCACGCTTCAATCAAATAGATCGGCAACAGTTTGAAACCGCTGGATTGCATGTCTTAGTCGAAGCAGAGAAAGCCAGTGTTCATATCGCCGTGAGTGAAAATGGCATCCGTACCGTGTTCTTTCAAGGACACCCCGAGTACGATGCAATTAGCTTAGTCAAAGAATACAAACGCGAAGTCTTACTGTTTAATGCAGGTAAACGCAGCGACTACCCGCCCTTCCCGCATCAATATTTTGACCTGACCACTCAAGCCGTTTTAAATGAATATTTAGATAAAGTAACAGAGGCAAAAAACTCAGGCAAAGAAGCCCCGCTATTCCCCGAAGCCCTAATAATAAACAGAATACACAACACATGGCACGACACCGCCGCCGCTATAATGGCAAATTGGATGGGCTTGGTTTATAAAATCACCCACCATGATCGTAAGCAAGTGTTGATGGATGGCTTGGATGTGGATGATCCGTTGGAGTGGAAAGTTTAACCATTTACATCACTCCTATGCTCCGTGTGGGAACACCCCTAAAACCTAACGCAAAAACTTAGCTAGCCGATCCACTGCCTGCTCCAATCGTTCTAATGATGTGGTATAGGCAAAACGAATATGTTGATCAGGGTTATTATCGCCAAAATCCATTCCTGGCGTAATCGCCACTGCACTTTGCTGTAACACTCGATCACAAAACTCATTACTATTTTCAGCCAAGGCTTCACTATTGGTATACAGATAAAAAGCACCCGCAGGCGTTTGTGGGATTTTAAAACCAAGGTTTTGCAATGCGGGCATCAAGAAATCTCTGCGTTGTTTAAACTGGGCTTGACGTTGCTCCATAATTTCTAAACTAGCGGGTTCAAATGCGGCTAAAGCAGCATGTTGAGCAGGAGTTGGCGCACATAAGAACAAGTTTTGCGCCAATCTATCCAACGCCTCTACATAGTTTTCTGGGGCAATCACCCAGCCTAATCGCCACCCCGTCATGCCGAAGTATTTAGAAAAACTATTGATAACAAAAATATCTTCACTCG
>DQSN01000045.1 GCA_015663245.1 Leucothrix mucor | reverse complement strand
GATAAAGCAAAAGAAATGGCTGCTGGTGCAGCAGATAAAGCTAAAGAAATGGCAAGCGGGATAACAGATAAAGTACCAGCAATGAAAGAAATGGCAGACAAAGCAGTTGATAGCATGGGCGATAAAGCCAATGAATTAATTGATAAAGCTGCTGAGATGGGCGAGAAGAAGTAGTAAGCTTGATCTATTAGATTGCCCAATATTGCTCGCACTTTTGGCTCAGCTTAGGGAACTAGTTTCTTGGGCAGGATCGGAAGGTGCGGGTTTTATGTTGAAGCGGTCATTACTTTCAAGATGTTCATAAGGGACTTTAGAGTTCCTAAGTAGGGAGATGTCGGGTAGAGACCCTACAAAGAGGTTATATCGTGAAGCTATTAGTATTAGGTGGCACATCCGATGCGATAGCGCTTTGCCAACAGCTTTTATTTGAACACGATGTTATCTACAGCATCAAAGGTCTAGTACGCCAACCTCAATTAGCCTGTGAAATACACAGCGGAGGATTCGGAGGTGTAAAAGGACTTGTCGAATACCTACAGGCAAAATCGATTGATTGTTTAGTCGATGCTACCCACCCCTATGCTATTAATATTAGTCATCATGCCAACCTAGCGGCACAGCAAAGCAATACACCGTGCTTTCACTATCTACGCCCTGCATGGCAAGCACATGCCGATGATCATTGGATAGACTTCACCATACACGATCAACTTCATCGCCTGTTAAGCTCTTTTGATAACACATTGCTTCGTCCTTTTTTTAGCATAGGTCAGCTATCTTCCGAGTTTCTAGCAAAAAAAAGCCATCGACAACATTACATTGTTAGAACGGCCATTTCACACAATCAACATTTAGATAAAGTCACATGGATAAAAAGCATCGGGCCATTTTCTTTACAGGCAGAACGCCAGCTTTTTAAAGACCATGCGATAGACGTTTTAGTGAGTAAAAATAGTGGCGGCAATAGCGTAGCCGCAAAAATACAAGTTGCACGAGAAATGAAAATACCTGTGTTTATCCAGCAAAGACCAATGTTACAAACACGCTTTTCTGTTTTTAATACACTACCTGATTTAATTAATGCCATCGGTGAGGCAGATAACAATATTACATCTGTCACTTAATTAAAGAGACCTTCTAGGAGGCTTACCATTCTCGGACAGCCTCCTAGTTAAGCTTAGGAATCCCGTGTTGGATACTAGGTTTGACTAAGAGGGGTTATTTTCTTAATCATTATCCGACTACTAATAGAAATTATTTTTAGTGTGATTTTGTCTATAAAAAAAGCATAATGAGCGACAATTATAAAAGGGGAAATTAAAATGTTAAAACCAAATGTCGCGGTATTGTGTCTAAGTTCTTTATTGTTTTTATCAGGTTGCTCAACCATAGGCTCACTAGCAGGTGCGGCGATTGCCTCAAAAGCAGGAAAAAATGCTTTACTAGGATCAGTGATTGGTGGGGCGATAGGGCAGGCTGTTGGTAATGCTTCTGGAAGAGCTGTCGTAGGAGCCGCTGGACAGGTTATCAAGTAAAATATCCAACCTTCTCAATAAGGTGGCGTCTCATAAGTTATCGCTATAACCCCTTTTCTATCTCGGAGACCTACCCTAGGCTGGGACTCCTGTAAATGATGAAAAGTTACTAAATAAGCCGAGAGTCTAATGATCATTCTAAAAAAATCCCTCGCTGCATGGCAGTCGGATCATTTTAAAAACACCTTTCGTGATGAGGTCATCAGTTTAGACGACACACTTTTACCACTACAAGAAGGCTTATCTTATGCCAACTTTGCAGATGGCAGTGATATGAGCGTGTTGATATTAAATGTCTCAACAAGCGATAAATTACTGCTAGTAAAAACAGGTATCTTCTACCAAGGTCTTATAACGGGTTGTAACTGCTCCGACGATCCCACGCCGCCAGACTCTCATACCGAATATTGCGAAATACGCTTTGAAATTAATAAAATCACCGCTGAAACACAAGCGGTGCTATTGGATGATAGTGATTAGTTTCCTTATGTGACGTGTTATTTTTATTACTTTAGTCAATGATTTACAGCATTAAGTTAGCGTATATTATCATTGGGTGTTACTATATATCCCATAGTTCGTAAAATTTCAGGGAGAGAAAGATGCTACAACTTGGTTTAAAAAGGCGCTTATTAGGAAAAATTGTATTTCTATTTACTTGTTTTTTTATGATAACGCTCACGGCATCCGCCAAGTACAGCTCTAACCCTCGGTTGGGAACCAATGTGGGTAGCTTGGATAAGCTTACCTCGTCTGTTCCTTTTACCGATATTTTCAAAATATCACGGGGCTGGTTTACTTCTTGTGAATTTGATTGGCAAAGCGGACATGGAATAGATCCTGACTGTACCCGCAAAAACTCGTTTAATACTCGCGAACAAAACCTACTTGATCTAGATGCCAATGGTTGGGTTAAGTCATTACCCGCACCACAGCATAGCCCTGTTTTTACCAGTGTTTCTAGCACTTGGGTATTACCAGAGCATTTTCCATTAGGGCGTTACGTGGTTTTGTACAAAGGGCAGGGCACGATTAAATTGACGGGTGATTTACGCATGGTGGTGAATACCGCGGGTCATCTGGAATTTGATTTACTGTCACCCAAACGCAATCTACGCTTGAATATCTCTGCGACTAATCCTCAAAATTATATCCGCGAAATACGCGTTGTTCCCAAGCGCAACGAACACAATTATCGTCGCCAAATTTTCAATCCTGAATATATTCGTCGTTTAGCACCCTTGCAGGCCTTACGTTTTATGACGTGGTCAAACACACGTGGTAATGATGCGACAGAATGGTATCAGCGCTCTACACCTGCGTCATCGCATTATTCGGGCAGTAAAGGTGTGCCAGCCGAACGCATGATCGATTTAGCCAATGCGATTAATGCGACACCGTGGGTGAGCGTACCTTACAAAGCCAGTGATGATTATATGCGCCAGTATGCGCGTATGGTGAAAAAGCGTTTACGTCCTAAGCAAAAAGTATATGTCGAATACTCCAATGAAATGTGGAATACCATTTTCCCTGCTACAACCTATGCGGCGCGTAAAGCCGATAAATTGTGGAACTTTCCTTATGCCGACAAACCTCCGTACCAACGTCGTGTGGCGATGGCAACTAACTGGTATGCCAAACGCACGGTAGAAATGTGTAAGATTTGGAAGAAAGAATTTGGTAATCAAAGCCATCGTGTGAAGTGTGTTCTATCAGCACAATCAGCAGTGACATGGGTCGGTAAAGAAACGCTGGATTGTCCCTTGTGGAAAGAAGCAGGTGGCTGTGGAAAATACGTTGATGCATTCGCTATCGGGCCTTATTTTGGTGATTACATCGCACGCTTAGAGCATCGCCCTGAAATAAAGCAATGGACGCGTGATGCTGACGGTGGCATGGATCGTTTATTCCGCGAGATTGAGCATGGTGGTGTATTGAAGAAGGGTCATCCAGGTGGCGCGATTGCACTAACCTTGGGACAGTATGTTGATCAAAACAAAAAGCTGGCTGATAAGTATGGTTTAGAGCTGTTGGCTTATGAAGCAGGGCAGCATTTAATTCGCTACGATCCGCCGCATACGGTTAAAGATCCTGCCGTATTAAATATGTTTTTACGTGCGCAAAAAGACCCACGTATGCAGAGTGCGTATCAGCGCTATCTAAACGGCTGGGCGCAACACGGTGGTGGTTTATTAATGCATTTTTATGGCATTGGTGAGCTAAGCGAAAAAAACTTCTTCTCAATGTTAGATCACACGGGTGAAGCATCAACACCAAAATATGCCGCTCTAATGCAGTATTTAGGTGCGCCAGCCCCACGTTATACAACACCAGCAAGACCTGCTCCACCACCTATTGCTAGAGCGCCAGCAGTAGCACCAGCTCCAAGAGCACCTGTAGCGGCGGCAGAACCTAGCGTAGTTATTCCGCAACAAGTGGAAAATGTCGCCAGAAATAACCCAGTATCACGTAATACCGCCCCTGCTAATAACAGCAATGCTCCCGTTATTGGCGCAGGTATTGGTGGTTGGAAAATAGATGGAGATAAAGCCATATCACCGCCTATCCAGTTAGTTTCAGGGAATAAAAATGAGTTAAACCTAAACTGGAAGTTTAATAATATCAGCCGTAAAGCAGGATCATTTTTCCGTGTTTACGCCATCGATAGCCGAGGAGGGCGCAAGTTACTGCTGAGTCAAGTCGATGCAGATATAGCCGAAGTGGGTAATTATGATCAGTTATTTATTGAAGACCTCAACCGTTATTTAGGGCCACCAATACAGCTAATGATTCAAGTGCGTGGTTTGCAGGCTGAGGTGACGGGTGTGACGTTTTAGGGCGGAACTAAATGAGTGATTTCTATACAGTGTGGAATGCATCTAGTACCCCGTAATATAAGTGATTTTGAACCAACAGGGAGTTTGCTTATTAATCCTTGGGATATGACTTGAAAAATGAAGGGAAATACTATTGAAATATTCAACTACCGAGGATTACTCGGTAGTTCGTTGGGAAGCTAATAGTGAGTAGCAAGCGAACAAACCGAAAGAATAAAGGTGAATGGTCGGAATTTCTATCGTTTGTGAAGATCCTGCAAGATGAGAAGCTTGATCTGGCAGATGAGCACCTTAACCCAACGGGCGTGTCTTTTAGTGTCCGTAAAGTGACGACAAAAAATATCGATTATAACTGTCTTCTGGAGAAAAATTGTGAGGTAGTAATTGTCTCAAAAACAAGTGATGAAAAGAGGGTGGTGTTAAAAAAAGACATTATTACTCAGGGTGTCATCGACAATATCATTAAAAAAATAAGATCAGGTCGTCACACCTTTAAACTTGAAGAGTTTGTGCAAATCGAAAAGGCTCTGGGATTTTCGATGAACAGGGGTGGCAATAGCCGTCAAAAGGCGGATATTGTTTTAGCGGTCAAACAAGAAGGCTACCCGACTGTCACCGAAGGTTTTGGGATTAAATCCTATTTGGGCGGTAAGCCTTCCTTGCTAAATGCTTCTCGAACGACCAATTTTATCTATAAAGTGCAGGGCCTTACACTTGATCAAATGGATAAAATCAATAGTATTAAAACACGTCATAAATTAACCGATAGGCTTGAGCGAATTTATGATTTAGGCGGAGAGCTGGTTTTTGCTGAGTCCGAAAAAAAGTATTAGCGTATAACCTCAAGCTTGTTGATCCCATGATGCCTGAAATAATGAGCGCCATGCTCTACGAATATTTTATCAACCGTAGCTCACGTCTTAATAAAAACATCAGTAAAATTCATGCGCGAGGTGTGTTGAATAAAAAGATAAATTATGGCGAGTTAGATGATCCCATCAAAAAAGTTAAACGTCTGCTGGTTGCCACTCTATTGGGCTTCTTTCCCAGTGAAAAATGGGATGGAAAATACAAAATAAAAGGTCTGATTGTTGTCAAAAAAAGTGGCAGACAAGTTGCATTCCATATGCTTGATATGCGGCTCTTAGAAGATTATCTCTTTAAAAAAATTCGCTTTGATACATCCTCAACAAAGCGTCACCGCTATGGCAGTTTATTTGTAGAAAAGGGTGAATTATTTTTCAAGTTGAATTTACAGTTAAGATTTTAAAGGATGGCTTGCATATAAGTAGTTAAATTGTGGGCATGCGTATTCATCTATCACTTAAATATTGCTTAATGTGCTAAAGTTAAGGCTTAGAGAGGCTGTAATGGTCTATTCAATAAACAATATCAACAACAGTTTTATATTATGGCGATATATCAATACGATGGATCACAGAAAAACCCACCAAACTATGTGGGCTATCGCGTGGCGGTTAGCATCAATGGAAAGCTCCATCAAAAATGGTTTAAAGGTGTAAAAACTAAGACTAAAGAAATGGAGTCATTAGAGCGAGAATGGAAGTTTAAGCAGCAATTGCATAAGACCAGTAGAATGCGAGAACGTAAAGAGTTGGTAAAAAATTCTGCTTATGTCACAGGTGTTGCAGGCATAAAAATGAAATTTGTCGTCAGCTCCAAGCGTAAAAAGAAAAAAGTCTATCGCTCTTATGCGCCATCTTTTATTGTTTCAGGCTCGGTTGATGGTGATA
Organism: Leucothrix mucor; assembly: GCA_015663245.1. GTDB lineage: Bacteria > Pseudomonadota > Gammaproteobacteria > Thiotrichales > Thiotrichaceae > JAGLBW01. The sequence goes on along the minus strand of DQSN01000045.1, from coordinate 1,747 downwards.
AATTTTCCAAAAAATATAATATTAAAACATTAGGTTTTGATATGGCATGGTTTAAAGCTTGCCAGTTTGCCGCAGAAAAATATGGCTCAACCCTTTTAGATAAAATGTTAGCCAAGAAACCCAATGTCGAGCAATTCCAAATAATCTATCGTTGGCAGACCAAGCGTGGTCTAGATATTCCTTTAAATCGCATGCCGAATGAATTGTTATAATCAACTTACTATCTCTCCGTAGCCTGTGTTGAGCCTTGGTGAAACACGGGATATGTGAGTTTAATCTTCCGTGTTTCGTCCCTCAACACAGGCTACAAATCTGAAAATGATAAATGTCCCATTCGACAATACCTTCATCAAGCTAGGCAACGACTTCTACGTTAAAACTAATCCCAGCCCCGTTCCAAACCCTGAACTTATTAAATTCAATGCTGAATTTGCCGAAGAGTTAGGTTTAGAGGATACGCTATTAAGTAGCAACAAAGGCGTAGAATACTTCGCTGGCAACAAAGTTCTCGAAGGCTCCGAGCCATTAGCAATGGTCTATGCAGGGCATCAATTTGGTGGCTTTAGTCCTCAATTAGGTGATGGTCGCGCGGTGCATTTAGGTGAAGTAGTCAGCCCAAAAGGTGTACGCTACGATCTGCAATTAAAAGGCTCAGGACATACTGCTTTCTCTCGCGGTGGTGATGGGCGTTCCGCTTTAGGGCCTGTCTTACGCGAGTATCTAGTCAGCGAAGCAATGGCAAAACTAGGCGTGCCAACCACTCGTGCTTTAGCCGCAGTCACATCAGGCGAAGAAGTGGCACGCATGCAGTTAGTTGCAGGAGGCGTGTTTACCCGTGTAGCCACCAGCTTTGTGCGTGTAGGAACCTTCCAATATTTCTACGCCAAGCAAAATGAAGATGCCGTTCAAAAACTCGCTGATTATGTGATCGCGCGTAACTATCCTGAATTACTTAACGATACCAATCCCTACGAAAGCTTCCTCAAAGCAGTGATAGATCGTCAAGCATTTTTGATTGCACAATGGATGCAGCTTGGTTTTATTCATGGCGTAATGAATACAGATAATGTATCTGTCGTAGGCGAAACCATCGACTACGGCCCCTGTGCCTTTATGGATGATTTCGATCATAAGCGTTGTTACAGCTCAGTAGATCAAAATCATCGTTATGCCTACGTTAATCAACCCTCAATAGGGCAATGGAATTTAATACGTTTGGCAGAATCTCTTCTGCCGCTATTGGGCAATGGCGATGCCGATCCAGAAGCCACCGTGAAAATAGCTCAAGATGCTTTGAATGATTATATTGGTTTATACGAGAATTATTGGCTAGCAGGAATGCGTGAAAAAATCGGTCTAGCAACAGAGCAAACGGATGATAAAGCCCTCATTGAAAAGCTGCTGGATACGATGGCAAGTAATAAAGCCGACTTTACCCTGACCTTTTATTACCTATCTCAACTCAATACAAAAGCTTCCAGTGCAGACAAGTCCCTACAAAACATATTCAAAAATCCTGATGATATTAATACATGGTTAGTGACATGGCGCGAGCGCCTTAGTACAGAAGAACTAAGCGATACCGAACGACAATCTAAGATGCAAGCTAAAAACCCCGCCGTTATCCCGCGTAATCATCAAATAGAAGCCGCCATTCGTGCCGCAGAAGATCATAATGACTTTTCGGTGTTTCATGCACTGCATGATGTATTGCAGAAGCCTTATGAGTTAACAGAAGAAAATACAG
>DQSN01000046.1 GCA_015663245.1 Leucothrix mucor | reverse complement strand
GAGTACAATTGCCGCAATCAATGTGGTGATATTGGCATCTGCAATGGTTGAGAAAGCTTTTTCATAGCCAGATTGAATCGCTAGCTGTGGAGATAAGCCATTACGCAGCTCTTCTTTAATTCGCTCATAAATCAATACGTTCGCATCAACCGCCATACCAACGGTAAGTACAATACCTGCAATGCCAGGTAAGGTAAGTGTTGCTTGTAACATCGATAAAATAGCCACGATAAGCACAAGATTAAGCGACAATGCGAGATTAGCAACCAAGCCAAACACGCGGTAATAAACTGCCATAAAGATAAGGACAAGGATAAAACCAATAATGACTGAATTTTTACCTGCTTCGATATTATCAGCACCTAGGCTGGGACCAATCGTGCGTTCTTCTACAATGTAAACAGGAGCGGCTAATGCGCCTGCGCGTAGTAGTAAGGCTAAATTATGTGATTCTTGTGGTGAGTCTAAGCCTGTAATCTGGAAGCGTTTGCTTAGTTGCTCTTGGATACGTGCGACATTAATAACTTCTTGAGTCTTTTTTGTCTTCTTGGAAATAGTGCCATCAGGGAGCTTTTTAATCTCTGTTTTATGCTCAATGAACACCACGCCCATTAGCTTTTGAACATTCTTTCCTGTCTCTCTAGCAAAAATATTCGCGCCTTTACCATCCAAGGTGATACTAACTGCTGGGCGTTGATCTTGGTCGAAAATAGCCGCTGCACCCGTAATATAATCACCTGTTAGCATGACCTTTCTTTTTAATAGAATAGGGTTGCCATTGCGCTCTAAAAATAGTTTGTCGCCAACAGGAATACGTCCAGATGCCTGTGCTTGATAAGGATCATTCTCCTCATCAACCATGCGGAATTCCAAGGTTGCCGTTGCACCAAGAATCTTTTTTGCTGCAGTAGGATCTTGTACCCCAGGTAGCTCTACGACAATTCTCTCTAAGCCTTGTTGCTGAATAATAGGCTCACTAACACCCAGTTCATTCACTCGATTACGCAAGGTTGTGATGTTTTGTTGTAAGGCAAACCGTTTGGTATTATTGATATTGATTTCAGTTAGCTTTGTTTCTAGTGCCACCCCTTTTTTGCTAGGGACTTCCTTAAAACTCAGTAATGTATCGTATTCACGATTGAGAGCTTTGAGAGCACTTGCGCGCAACTCTTCATCTTTGAATTTGATGATTAACTTATCGCCGTTGCGTGCCACACCAAGATAGCGCAGTTTTTTCTCACGTAAAAAACTACCGAGTTCAGAATTGTAACGCTGTAATGCCTTATCGATGGCGGTTTTCATGTCGACTTCCATCAAGAAGTGGACACCACCACGCAAATCAAGACCAAGATACATGGGCAAGGCATTGATTGATTTCAGCCAATCTGGTGTTGTAGGAGCTAGGGTTAAGGCAGTTACATACTTCTTCCCCAGAGCTGCTTTGATAGGATCAACAGAGGCAAACTGATTATCCGTATTATCAAAACGAATGGTGAGTTTCTTTTCCGTTGATTCTAAATTTTTGACCGCTATATTGGCTTCAGTTAATGCCTTTTGGATGTTTTCTAGTTCTTTACCATCAAATTCATTTCTACCTTCCATGGTGATTTGTAAAGAAGGGTCAGAAGGGTAAAGATTGGGTAGCGCATAAAGCAGACCAATCACAGTAACTGCTATAATCAGCAAGTACTTCCAGAGAGGATATCGATTCATTGATGTTGTCCCGTTATTATTTTAATCCGTATATGCATCTCTAAAGCTGGCATATGGATTTGCGTGCCAGTCTTAGAGATGATTAAGATATTTATATTTATTATATGTAGTTAGCTGATGTTCTAAAGTGTCTTTACTGTGCCTTTAGGCATGACAGAACCAATCGCATGACGTTGTATTGTAATCGTTGTATTTTCTGCAATTTTAAGTTGCACAAAATTATCATCAATTTTATGCACCTTGCCTAAAATACCACTAGCTGTAGCGATTTCATCGCCTTTACGCAGACCATCAAGTAATGATTTATGCTCTTTAGCTTTCTTTGATTGTGGGCGAATAATCATAAAATACATGATGGCAAAGAAAATACCGATCATCATGAGTAATTGGAACATGTCACCACCTTGTGCTGCTTGTCCGCCTTCTGCCATTGCATCTGAAATGAAAAAGTTCACGATATTTCTCCGATTTGATAAATTCTTTAAAAATTGCGCTCAGTCTAAACTGAAGAGAGCCGTCCAAGGCTCATTTAGGATTCAGCTAGCCTTCTTTGTCCTTAGGACTCAGAAGTAAATAACTTACGAAACTTAAAACTTGCCTTTTTGCTCCATATTGAATGATCTCAAATCGTTGCGTAGAACAACTATGCGCCTGCTGAAGCTTCTAAGTTTCGCTAAAGCTCAGCTAAGTTTTGAGATCATTCAACCTGAAACAAAAATTCTACGTCAAGTTCCGCATCTTATTTAATCCTAAGTCCTTAGCAACAGCAACGCAACAAGGTCGCATATTATGCACTTTACTACGCTGTAGCCCAAGGAAAACTAATAACTTGCTGTATATGATGTTTATTAAATTTACACATCAATAAGCGATCAACCCCAATGGCAACCCCTGAAGTAAAAGGCATCCCATGCTGCATTGCTTGGAGGAAATACTTATCCTGTGGTACTGCCCGTTGTTGTTGCCGTTTTCTTTGTGCTAATTCTGTTGTAATGACATCGGCATTTTTCTTGGCATCTGTTAGTTCTTGATAGCCATTCCCCAGTTCGCTTGGACCTAAATATACCTCAAAGCGTTCTGCTACAGCTTCTTCTATCTGTGTGGTTGGTCTTACATTTGCCAGTGCCGATTGTGTTACAGGGTAGTCATAAACAAAGGTTAATTGTTCTTTGTCAAAAACTGGCTCTAAACAGTGTGTTAATAAAACATCTAACAAGTCTTGCTGTTGCCAATTTGTCTCATCACCTATTTCTAGTTGCGGTACATTTTTTTTAACACAAGTAATAAGTGTGGAATGATCTGCTTTATGGGGGTTAATCTGCAAGAATTCAATGAAAAGTTGCTGATAGCTATAAAATTTAGAAGGTTTTTTAAGTATTAGTAGCGATAACAGCAAAGACTCTACTTCTTTCATCAGTTGGTGATAGCCAAACCCCACGCGATACCACTCCAACAAAGTAAATTCTGGATTGTGCTGTTTGCCTGCTTCTTCCTCGCGCCAAACCTTACATATCTGATAAATATCACCACTCCCCGAAGCTAATAGACGCTTCATGGCGTACTCAGGCGAGGTATGTAAAAAGCGTTGCCCATTCGTCAATGAAAATGACTCAATATAAGGGTCTGTATTAGCAGCCCGTGAAAGTGCGGGTGTTTCAACTTCTAGCACTTTTTGATGTGAAAAAAAGGCGCGAATATCAGACAGTATTTGAGCGCGCTGCCTGAGCATGTTTAAATTTGCGCTAGGTCTCCAGTCACACATTTATTTTTTGGAGTCATTTAGCACGTGATAAATATTCGCCTGTGCGAGTATCAATTTTTACTATTTCACCTTCTTCAACAAATAAAGGAACCTTGATTGCTGCGCCTGTCTCGACGGTAGCAGGCTTAGTCGCTCCTTGAGCTGTATTGCCTTGTACCCCAGGATCACATTGAGTGATTTTTAATTCTACAAAGTTAGGCGGTGTAATACTTAAAGGAGCACCATTCCACAGGGTCACCTGATAAACTTCTTGTGCTTTGAGCCATTTGATAACATCGGCTACTGCATTTTTATCCGCAGCATGTTGCTCATAAGTTGTTGGCTCCATAAAATGCCAAAACTCACCATCTTCATAGAGATACTCCATATCAATTTCCATCACATCGGCAGCTTCAACGCTTTCACCCGACTTCCATGTTTTATCTATCACACGTCCTGTTTTTAGGTTGCGAATCTTCACACGGCTAAATGCTTGCCCCTTACCAGGTTTTACAAATTCATTTTCAACAATGGTATAAGGGTCGCCATCAAGTATAAATTTGAGACCACTGCGAAACTCACTGGTATTATAGCTTGCCATGATAAAGACTCCCTTTGAAAATTAATCGTTATGAATAAATTTTTTGATGAAATTAGGCGCGTATGATAACTGGTATTGAAATTAAAAATAAGTCTTTAAATCAGCAAATCAATTTACAAAAAGAATGGCAGCGTTTATTAGCCGAAGCAATTCGTGATCCAGTAGAACTCATTGACTACCTTGCTTTGCCTAAAAAAAACCTTAAAAGCTTAATGCCAGCCAATAAAAAATTTAGACTGTTAGCCCCAAAAGGCTATGTAGATAAAATTAAAAAAGGCTGCTGGGATGATCCTTTGTTGCGGCAAATACTACCCCTAAAAGAGGAAATGCATGAGCTGGAATCCTATATTGCTGATCCTGTGGGAGATATGGAAGTAGGCTTATCTCCAGGCGTATTGCAAAAATATCATGGGAGAGCGTTGATAGTAACGACAGGCGTGTGTGCCGTTCATTGTCGTTATTGTTTTCGGCGGGAGTTTCCTTATGCTGATCTCAATCCTGCAAAGAACAATTGGCAGCAAACGCTAGAGGTTATTGCTAGCGACTCAAGCCTACATGAAGTCATACTTAGTGGTGGCGATCCTTTGGTGTTATCCGATGCGCGTTTGTCCTCGCTATGCGAGCAGTTAGCGGCTATTCCGCATGTAAAAACCATTCGCTTTCACACTCGCCTTCCTGTGGTTTTACCTGAGCGAATTGATACCGACTTCCTGTGTTGGTTTACAAAATTAGACGTTAATAAAGTGATGGTTATCCATGCAAATCATGCGAATGAAATTGATGCTAGCGTTGGTGATAAGTTACGTCTACTCGCTTATTCTGGTTGTGTTTTATTGAATCAATCCGTGTTACTCAAGGGGGTCAACGATAGTACTGAGGTGCTTAATAAACTAAGTCATCGTTTACTTGAATACCAAACTCTGCCGTATTATTTGCATCTATTGGACAAGGTAAAAGGAGCCGCTCATTTCGATGTAGATGAAACGAAAGCACTAAGCATCATTGAGGAGCTTAGGAATACCCTGCCAGGTTACCTCGTCCCCAAATTAGTGAGGGAAGTTTCTGGCAAACGGTCTAAGACAGCTATCGTATAAAACTGCTCTAGCTGATAATATTTATATCTAATTAATAATAAAAATAAACCTACAAACTATATCCGCTAGAAACTTATTAGCAGTTTGATAAGAAATAGCGGGCAATGGATTAAGCCAATATGAGTAATCTAATGCCATCTCTTGATAATAAAAAAAATACATCTATACCGCATTCTGTTTCTCAAGCGCGTGATTGGGTGAACGACTTGCCAATGACCAATATGGGCGTTGTTACTAAACATCTCTATCAAGCGTTAGTTGAGCTAAATCAACAGCCTTTACCCGCACAAATACGTATCGACATTGGCGATGTGTTTCTCCCCTTCGTAAATTTATCGCTGGATAATCTAGATCGACATTTTTCGAGTCGTTCTTTTCCTTTGTTAGAAAGAAGCCAAAAGGTATTTGATTTAAAACAGGCTTTGCAATTAGAGCTATCAGGGCTTTATCAACTGGCCACCTTAGATATGCTGACCAAGGGACCGTTAATTCAGAAGAAATTATTGATTTCAATTGGTCGTGCCATCAAATACATGAGTGGCACACTAATTAACAGTTATAGCATTTACAATAAGAATAAAGCCAATGTCTGGCATGATGTGCATCAGCTGTATTTATTTGCCTGTGAAAATGATATTCAGTCCCAACCTATCCCTGATAAAAGCGATGCACAAGCCGAAAAATTAACCATCGAAGAATATTATCTGTTTGTACACTTAATCGCTCTCTCAGGACCAAACAGTTTAAGGCAGGGTGAAATTGGTCGTTTGGAGCAGTTTTATAAACAGGTGATTTCACAAGTTAGTGTATTAGAAAATGCCGATAATATTAAAGGTGAATACGCTCATATTTCTCTGATAAACAGCGATGAACCTGCTGCACTTATGCCCATTAGTGAAATTTTAAGTTCACCGACCAGCCGTATTATCGATGCATCAAAAGTTGTTAGTATTTTAAAGCGCTTTATTACTGACTCTGCCAATACCCCGCTGGGTTTGCATAAAGACTTTCCTATGCTCAATCATGGTTTAGCGAAACGTCTTGTTTCGGTATTAACCACTGCACGTAGTCGTAAATTCAAGCGTTTTGAGAGAGGTGATAAAGCAGGTTTAGTTTTTCGACTTAAAGATGTTGTCGAAGTTGTAAAGCACACGCAGGAAGAGCCAGTTGCCAGTAAAAATGCCGAAGAAGATGATGTTTATGAACAACTAAATTACGGTGAAGCAGTCGCTAGCCCATGGGTTGATCTAGATGTGGAGTCGTTAGATGAAGAGCATGACGTTGAAATACAAACATGGAAAATTAAAGATAGCAGCTCAGGTGGCTATGGTCTGTGTCAACAAGAGAAAGAGCCGACAGCAGCGAGAATTGGAGAAATAATAGGAATTAAAGATCCTGCTGATGACTCTAATCAGTGGCATATTCTTGTGATTCGTTGGATGGATTATTTCAGAGGTAAAAAAGGCTTATGCTTTGGCGCAGAACTAATCTCACCTAAAGCAATGTCAATACGTGTGGACTCTGTCGAAAACCGTGAACTAACACAAGTACTGCCTATTAATGGTTTGTTTTTACCTAGCATTGAAGGTCTGCGAGAAATACCCAACCTCATCCTGCCTGGGCATATGTTTAAGGTAGAAGATATATTAACCCTACAATTTATCTCCCGCGAAGAAAAAGTGCAGATCATTAATATTGATGAATGTGTCGGTGTCTTCGCCTATTGTAACTTTAAGATCGTAGAGGCGATATCGCCTGATGAAGACGAAGAAGAATTTGATGATGTTTGGGACTTTATTTAGGGAAGCTCCGATTAAGTCCTAAATTATTCATTTCAATAAAAACTCTTGAGAATTACGACCTTGTTTCATTAGACAAAGTAAATAGTAAGGTTGTGCCTACTGTGAAAGTGTTTAATGTTGAAGTGGAGCTTACTTTAAAATCAATTACTTATGTTTTAAATGGTTGGCTAAGTAGGGTGTGTCTCACGCACCACTACAACCTAATCAGACAACTACGTGCTTATTCGCTCATTTTAAGAAGGTGCAATTTGAGCCAAAAATTGCTTTGCTTGTTTTTGCATTTTAGAGCGTTCAAATAGAAGCTTCCAACGTCCTCCACCTGATTGATCCCAAAGCAAAGCTGCACGTATTGCGGCTAATAGCAGGGCACGTATCTTTGAGGCATTATCAGGGTTGCCTAGATAAGTTTGATCCCCTTTGATCATTATGCGTGGCCCTAATTTACTGATGGTTTCTGAGTAAGTTTCAGCAAGACTGGCAATGATATTAGGATGAGTTAAATCAAAAAATTCTAGTTTACCTTGTGCCTCTTTGATGCCATTCATTAGTTCGTTGTAAATAGTCTCATTTTTCATTAGCTTGCGCTGTAGATGGAGAATATTTATAGAATAACGGGTTGATTCCATATCCTTGGGTCGTCCATCGGGGCTTAGTTGTCCCGTCCCTAGGTTATACATCAAAGCAGAAAGCCCCCCTTGTAGATTGTCTAAGCCGCCATATATATCTTCGATATTGTCGGCATTACCGTGTATTAAGCTACCAATACAGGTGTTTAACAGCTCTGGTTTACATTGTCCTGTATTGGCGATTTGTGTGACGCCATTGATACACAGAAATAATGCGCTCAGTGAGAGGGTTCTATTGCGGGTATTGTCTTCCAAAAGAATTGCTCGTTTGTTTCTAGGAGGCTGTCCGAGAACTCCTAGGGGTTTATTAAGTGGGTCAGTCTATCTTATTTGCACTCAGATTTCATACCATCAATAACTCCCCCGCCCAAACAGATCTCATCATCATAAAATACAATTGATTGTCCAGGGGTTATGGCGCGTTGTTCCTCGTTAAAACAGACGATAGCTTGGTGATCTTTGATGATAACTTGGCAAGGCTCTTCATTTTGTCGATAGCGTATTTTTGCTTTGCAGGTGAAGTTTTCAGCGGGGGCTTTGCCTGCAACCCAATGCAGTTGAGAGGTGTGTAATTGTTTTTTTAATAGCAAAGGATGTTGGTGTCCTTGTCCTGCAATGAGGTGATTGTTCTCTAAGTCTTTATCGATCACAAACCAAGGGTCACTATTTGCTGATTTTAATCCACCAATGCCTAAACCTTGACGCTGACCTAAGGTGTAATACATCAAGCCTTGATGTTCGCCAATGACTTTACCTTTTGGTGTGATAATTTTCCCTGGTTGCGCAGGAATAAATTTTTGTAAAAAATCTTTAAACTTACGCTCACCGATAAAGCAAATACCTGTGCTGTCCTTCTTGGTTGCTGTATCAAAACCAGCCTCTTGCGCGAGTCGTCGTACTTCTGGCTTTTCTAATTCGCCAACAGGGAAAAGACTGCGTGAAAGTTGTTGTTGGCCGAGAGTGTATAAAAAATAAGTTTGATCTTTATTATTGTCTCGTCCTTTGAACATGCGTACATTTTTGCTATCGCTATGATCAACACGCGCATAATGACCTGTGGCAATAAAATCGGCACCAATGTCTATGGCGTAGTTTAAGAAGGCTTTAAACTTAATTTCTTTATTGCATAAAATATCAGGGTTAGGCGTGCGTCCAGAACGGTATTCTTCCAAAAAATAGGCAAAGACTCGATCCCAGTATTCGGTAGAAAAGTTCACCGTGTGTAATTTAATGCCTAATTGATCACTAACGGATTGGGCATCGGCTAGATCTGTCGCTGCCGAGCAGTACTCCTCGGTATCATCCTCTTCCCAGTTTTTCATAAACAAGCCTTCAACTTGATAGCCTTGTTGTAATAGCAGAAGGGCGGCAACGGATGAGTCAACACCGCCAGACATGCCAACGATTACGCGTGTATTTTCGGGGATATGTTTCATAGGGGGGAAAGAATACCTGATTGGTATTGTAGATTGAAGGTTTAAGGAGCCAATTATCCTTAAATTAAGGCGGTTTATTTTATGGAGAAACCATTGGGTGTTTATTAATCATCATCTATCTTAAATTGTTATCGGTTTATAGTTTTAAATATTAGCTTCAAAGTACATTAAATGAAGGATATTTATCAAATGAAACTATTTCAGATGTTAATAGCTTGTTTCATGTTGCTATTTAGTGAGGCTTCTTTTGCTAGAGGTAATAAAGATGTTAGCGATTATTTATCATTAAATCAGGAAATATCCTCCATTCACAAAGTGGCAAAAAATAAATCAAAAGAAACGGCTGTGGATGATGATATTTTATTCGCTATAAATTCTGCATTAGCTTTGCAAGATCACTTACGGCTAAAAGAAACGCCGCAGGAATTGAAAGTGTTGGAAGTAGTGGCAACGGCGTATACCTCTCATGCGGCACAAACAGATAGCACTCCCACTATTGCGGCATGGGGAGACCGTTTAAAACCAAGCACAAAAGCAATCGCTGTATCAAGAGATTTATTGACAGAGTATGGTTTGAAACACCGTAGTAAAGTACGCATCAAAGGGCTGTCAGGTGAGTATTTGGTATTGGATAAAATGAATAAACGCTGGCGTAAGAAAATTGACATCTATATGGGAATGAATCGTAAAGCAGCCTTTAAATGGGGCAAGAGAAGAGTTGTTTTGTCATGGCGAAAAGATGCTGTTTAGGGGGCGTAGATAATATAAAAATATGATTGCTTGTCATTTGTCCGACAGTGATTGTTGTTTGTATTTTCATCATATTTAATGTCTTTACATATAAAAATATAAGCAATTTGTAGGGAAAATATGAATAAGTCATTATTGTCGATAACCATCGGCTTGATTTTGGGTGTGGGCGCTAGCTTGCAAGTTTATGCTGATGTGTTAAGTAATGTCGTGCCAGCCGATTTAGTCGAGCCGATTGGCTTATATGATTTATCAAATCCCGATGTTGTTTTGATGACCGCTAAAACGGTGATAAGCAATGCAGGTGTTTGTCAAAAGAGTGATGATTACGCAAATTGTACCCTTGCCGATATTATTGCAGACCTTGATGCAACAGATGATTTTAAGCCTGAAATTAAAGTATTACTCACTACAAATGAGCTTGCTCCTGATGAAAATGCATCCAATGCTACGATGCGTCTACGTGGTCAGGCAAGTCGTTATGCACCCCAAAAATCTTTCCGAATTAAGCTGAATAGTAAGAAAAAACTGTGGCGTGGTGAACGTCGCATTCAATTAATAAAATCGGTGTTTGATTTTACTCGCATTCGCAATGCGCTTAGTTATGAACTACTAACGAGTATTCCTGCTTTACCATCGTTACGGACTCAGTTTGTAGACTTGGAAGTGGATGATGGAACATCAACAGATTATGGTATTTACACGCATGTAGAACATGTTGGCAAAGAGTTTTTAGTTAACCGTGGCTGGGATAAAGACTCACCCATTTATAAAGCGGAGCATTTTGCATTTAAAAATAAAGATGTTTATAAGCTGGATGATGCAGGAAAGCCTCTTGATAAGGATGCATTTGAAAAGAACCTTGAAATTAAACGCGGCAAAAATCATTCAAAACTAGCTGAAATGTTGGCAGCATTGAATGACTCTTCCGTTGACTTTAATACACAGGTTATGGGTAAGTATTTCAATCAAGAAAACTACTTGTCATGGTTTGCGTTTAATATTTTGATCAATAATACTGACACTGAAAATAAGAATTTTTACCTCTACAACCCTAAAGGCAAAGACGCCTTTTACTTGATGTCGTGGGATAATGATTTTGCATGGGGAGCAAGCTTAGAAGACCCTGCTAGCACGATAGACCAATGGCCTCGCTGGTGGTTTTCTCAGGCGAACTGGTGGGACATTAAACTTCATCAACGTTTCTTAGAGCAGGAAGGTAATCTTGAATTACTTAAATCTGCTGTCACAGAAATGCGTAATAAATATCTAACTCCTGCCAAAATTAAAGCCATCACGGACAAATATTATCCGCTAGTTTTTCCGCGTGCGACAACAAATCCTGACTTAGAACATTTGTATGTTAGAGGTGATACTGAAGCAGATAAAAAAACGGATTACACTTTATTAGTGAATCAGCTAAAGAATAATGTAGAGCAAAACTACCAGTTATTTATGCAGCGTGCTGATGATCCGATGACATTTTATTTAGATGATAGTGTTGTGCTTACTGCTACTAAAGCTGAATTTAATTGGGATAGTGCGATTAGCTTATCAAAGCATGGCATCACTTATGATTTAGAAGTTGCCACGACACCAACATTTACGACAGGTAGCGTGTTGGAAAAAATCACCAATATTCCAAGCCACCGTTTAGATATTCCATGGAATAGGGTGGCTGGAACCTATTATTATCGCGTTACGGCACGCGATGTGCATGATCCTGAGTTACACTTTCAAGTTGCTAAAAACGAGGCGGATGATCTGTTTTATCCTGGAACCGAAGTGCCTATTTATGGCGTCGTTAAGTTCACCACCCAAACGGGTGGAAATGGAGATCCACAGCCAGCTAATGTATCGCCTAGTGCAGAAGATCAAACAGCATCAACAACGGTTGATAGTGTGGTCTTAATCAGTTTAAAAGGTACGGATTCTGATAGTGATAACCTGAGCTATACTGTGGTTGAGTCGCCTGCTCATGGTACTTTGAGTGGTAACGGAAAAAATCTACAATATACGCCTGCAACAGGCTATAAAGGCACTGATAATTTTCGTTATGTGGTTGGTGATGGCAAAGCATTTAGTCGGGTTGCAGTTGTTAGCATTAATATAGGCGAGGTGGTGAGTGACCCTATTATTTCAAACCCTGTTAACTCAAATACAATCCGCATTGATGGAAAAGTGCCTGATTGGCAGGGAGTTACGCTCTTTAAAGACGATGTTGATGGCGCGGTTATCAGTACCGACAGTAAAATAGATTGGAAAAGTGCAGGTATAGCTCACAGCGATACCGATGTATACCTTGCTTATCACAATAAGAAAGTCATCAGTAGTGATCTGGAATGGGGTTGGCAGACCTTTATGGATACCGACAACAAGCATTCCACAGGCTATAAAATCAATGCAGAAGTAGGTGCTGATTATCTGATGGAAGGCGAGACTTTGTTCCGCTACGTTGGCGATGGTGAAAATTGGCTATGGAAAACAGTGGGTAAAGTCTTTGTACGTTACTCAGGAAAAGATGCCGAGCTACGTTTTCCGCGTCAATGGATTGCTAATCCTAATCAAATGAAAGTTGTTTATTTAGGTAATAATGAAGCTTACGGTGGAAGCTTTGTTGATGTTTATCCAGAAACGCCTGCTTACTTTAATTATAAGTTCTCACTATCGACAACAGGTAATCACAAGCCAAGAATACAATCTCAAAGTGCAGTAACCAATAAAAATACTAATAAAACAATAGAGTTACTTGCTTATGACGTTGATCTTGGCGATGTTTTGACCTACGAAGTAATAAAGCAAGTAGCTCATGGCTCGATAACTATTTCAGGTAAAACGGTTGTTTATACGCCTACCTCAGGGTTTACAGGAACAGATAATTTCACTTATCGAGTCCATGATGGTGCTGTGAATAGTGAAATTGCGACAGTATCAATTACAGTCGCTGATAGTAGCAACGGTGAAATATCCAATGCTGTTAGCAGTAACAGTATGACGGTAGATGGTAGTACGCAAGATTGGGCCGCGCTCAATAATTTCCCCGCAGACAGTGATAGTTTAGGTGCTGAGTATTTTGGTGAAATTAATTGGAATAATGCCAGCATGGCGCACAGCGATAACACACTTTATCTTCTATACGGCAATAAAAAAGCCGTCAGCTTACCACTTGAATGGGGATGGCAAGCCTTCTTGGATACGGATGTTAATCCAGCAACAGGTTATAAGCTAAGCAATGGCTTGGGTGCAGATTATATTTTAGAAGGTAATGCGCTATTACGTTATACAGGAACAGGAGATGATTGGAGCTGGCAGTATATCGCTGATACATCAATAGCAGCCTCGGGAAATGATATTGAATTAAGCTTCCCACGTAGTTTAATTGCCGATCCTGCGATGATAAGTGTCGCATTCTTTGGTAATAATGATGCTTACGCACAAGGAGGCGCGTCAGATGCTTACCCTGAAAATGCATTGGATACTCAGCAGGGCGTGCAATATTTTAGCTATCGATTAGGTGGCGTGGGAACGAGCGGAGCAGCAAAAGCAGTGCAGAAAAATTATGCTTCCCCAGTAAATCATCAGCCATCTGCCTCGAGCGTGAATCACAAGCCGAAAGAGGAAAGTACGGTTGTTTCTCCCCCAACGGCTACTAAAAAAGGTGGTGGCACAATTTCATGGGGATTGTTCGCACTGTTAACGTCATTAATTGCAATTCGTAGACGTTACTTGAGATAGGTGTTTTGCTTAAATAGACAGGCTAAATAGGTCAGTTAAACAGGTAAATAAAAACCGCCCAAAGCATTTACTTTGGGCGGTTTTTTTATGTGTGTTTTTTATGGGCAGGATTTACAGCTGCCTTACAGCGTCAAGGGTTCCGTTATTTTGGCTTAATATTTGATACTAAAAAAAATCATTTTTTGATCAGTTAGCAGTAATCCAATCCAAAATAGAGTCCGTATGTGAGTAATTTAAAAGACCCCCTCCCTCATATTCTATCAATTCTATTTTTTCTGGGAAGTCATTAGCAAAGTGACGAGACGCTACAATAGAAACGTGTGGATCAGTCTTCCCCTGAAATAAGCTTACTTTGAGGTGTGAGTGCCTTACATCATCCGACCAGTCTGTAAAACCATCTAGCATATCTTGAGCTGCAGCCGCCATGCCTTGTTCAGAGCATAATAAAGTTCCTTGATGAATGCTTTTAACAACATTGTTATCATCAGTAATCACTTGATCTGATGATGATTTTTCGTACATATTTTTTAAGAATGACTTTGCACCATTTCTCATCATAAGTTTTTTACCAGTGCTAAGAATTAAAGTGGCTAAAGATGGAGAGTATCGAGTGGCAGAGACTAGCGACATTGTCCATTTGGATAAAATCTTATTTTTAGTGACATAAGGTAGGGGAATTAAAGAGTTCACTACGCATGCCGCAGAAATACGATGCGGGATAAGTTGTGACAATTTGAAGATAGCATGGGCAGCAGAGGCTCGACCTATAAAAGGGCATTTTTCAACACTAATATTATCCAAAACAGCGGTTATATCTTCTGCTAAACACTGAAAAAGATCCATTTTATTGTGTGGTTTAGAGGTGAACCCAAAACCAGGTCTGAAAACTCCAATCATTAATAAAGAGCGTGAAACAAGGTTCTGCTCTATCTCTTCCGTAATAGGTATTCCAAACAGGCTATGTAAGGCAATAAAAGGTTTTCCTTTAAGGTCTCCGTATAGTCGGACATCAACAAAGCGTCCATGCGGGCGCATAACTTCAATTTTTTTTCCCAGCTCTACTTTGTGCTCAGTCGAGATAATTTCGGTATAGGATAAAAGATAGGAAATACCCAATAAAGTACGCAATAGATCCGCTTGATTTGAGCAGTCTGTTTTCTCCAAAATGGACTGAAATTGATTTCTAACAGTTGTATAAGAACGATAGCGCGATTGGGCTATGTCTTTTAGAGAAAGCCCTTCTGAAAAGGATGCAAGCACCTCTGTTTCTGCTTTGCTCAATCCAAATTTTGATGAAAATAAGACTAAAGTTTCCTTGTTGCAGCTTCTCCCATGAAAATAATTAATGCTTGAGGTAAGGAGGCGTTGTTATCTTGTAAGTGCATAATAATGACAGGAATAAGCCTTGTGCTTCCATCATTATTTGATTGTTGAAACTGTGATAGTAAAAGTGGCGATTTAGGAGCCGTGCCCATGAGTAACTTTCGTAAAACTGTGCTGATACTTGTACCGTTATTAAGCTTTAAATTTAAACTGTCTAACATCATTCCTTTGCTCAAATGGTAGGTATTTTGTGCCTGCTTGTTGGCGTCAAAAATAATCCCGCCAGAGCTACAAATTACCGCACTGTTATGGAGTGATTTGAATAAGGGGCTACTGGTGTAACTTGATGAGTTCTCATTTTTTTCGAGTAACCGTGAAATTCTTGAGGTAGCAAACTTCTCGATAGATTGGTATTCCTTGTGCTTTGAATTCCCCCCCCTTTTTTTGATTGGCAACAAAGTATTGCCATGCAGAAAGGAAGTTATCATAAGCATCGATTTGTTCATCCGCATGAATCAAATTTTTTGATAACTCTGAAATAATATTATATTGCCTGTTTTTCATTCTTGTACTGCCTAGTTATCGCTCACTATTGATAAGTAAAGATTTTTGGGGCTGTATTAAAAAAAATAGTACAAATGCATCATGAATACAGAAAGTGTGGTTGTTAAATTGATTAAGTGGTCAGGTTTTTTAAGAAAAGGTATTTCTTCTTAGATCTAGATCAAAGCCAAATTAACAATAGATGCAGTGTCAAAGCATCAGTCATACTAAAAAGTGAGGTGTATTATGAAAAAAAGTAATCAAAGGAAGGGAAATTACAATAAGAGTAAACGAGGAGTGTATTTGCGTCCTGTTGTTGCAGGTGCTTGTATTTTTTTAAGTATGGAAGCTTTTGCAGATTATCCTGTCGCGAATATTAAGAATAATACGGAATACAATATAAGCGGAGAGGTTAAATACGCCTCAGCATTTTGTAAAAATGATAAGTACACTGTTGCTGCTGGGAAGACTTGGAAAGGAAAGAGTCGTGGCGTATGTTTGATAACAGGAATCACGGGTAAAGCTTCGGGAGGATCTAAACATGGAGAATCAACAGCAATCACTCGTTATAACTCAACGGGTACTTCTTATGCGAAGTTTCAGATTAATGCTTTTGGTAATCGATACCAAATATATTCTGATGCTCAGTACAAAAATGAAAGTAAAAACAAGCAAGGGAAAAGCCCAGGCTTTCGTATCGTTAATAAAACAGACTGGCCTGTTGCGTATTCACTAGATCAGGTTGGTTGCCTTTATCATGGTGTTGTACCTTCTCACTGGAAGGGAAAAGATGGTGCTAAAACCGTTGATACAGGGGCAGTGTGGTTTACCTTACGCGCTAATATTCAGCCCAATGGGGTTGATCCTCAAAGTGGTTTGAGTTGTGCTGAACCTGTTGCCGAAATTGTGGGTGATGTGCTTCTTGCGGTAGCGACAGGCGGAGCAGGAGCATTAGCAGCAGCGCCTAAAATGGCAGTAAAACAGGCCGTTAAAGTGGCAATTAAAGCTGCTGCAAAAGAAGCACTTAAAGTATCGACTAAAAAATTAGCGAAGACGATGGTTAAAAGACTAGGTGCTTATATGATAGATGCAGGGTCAGTGACTATGCTGGGACAATATGCTGGTTATGAGTGGCCATTCCGTTGCGCCAAAATGCCTGAGTATCATATTACAGGTGGGCCAAAATATAGAACGACTGGAGGAGGGCATAATTATATATTGCCAGGTGCCAAATTCACGGTCACTAAAGTTAATGGCTGTGGAAACAAGATGATGTTAGCTTCGCCTAAATCATCTAGTGCAAAAGCAACACTGCCTTTCCCTGTTGACAAGACTATTGCGACAGCGCCTGCAACCGCCAAGGGGAACAAGATAGTCAGTGCGACAGGGAAATGTCTTGATGGAAAGGAAGGTTCTTCTGCTGATGGTACGCCTGTTATTGCTTGGGGATGTCACGGAAAGAAAAACCAACGCTGGTTTGTGTCAGGTGGAAAGATTATAAATGGCGTTGGTAAATGTTTGGATATTAAAGGTGGCAAGTCTACCATGCTAGCGACGTGTAACAATAATAGAGCAAGCCAACGCTGGACTGTGGGTAAAGGTGTCATAAAGAGCCTTAGTGGAAAGTGCTTGGATATTGAGGGTGGCAGTACTGCCAATGGAGCCTCTGTCATTGTTTGGTCTTGCCATGGAGGGAAAAATCAACGCTG
>DQSN01000171.1 GCA_015663245.1 Leucothrix mucor | reverse complement strand
TATTTGTTGTGTTAAGCAAGCTTTATACATTAGTTAGTTTTATGATGAGTCTGCGCTTTAAGTGTAGGCGTATAAGAGGTTCTAACAAAAATAGTATGCCTGCATATGTATTCATCAGTCAAAATCACCTTGTAATTATTAAGCCCTTGACAGTATGCAAGCATCTACCTAGCATTCGGGACATCTGAACCAATGTAGTTTCATCAGTACTACTTTAATATGGTTTAATTTTCATCAACCCCCTGATCTACGGCGTTCTTTTAATTTTGTAGAATGATGGATGACTTTATGACTCAAGCAACGAATACAATGGACTTTACAGCCATTCAAGAGCTTATCTCTGTGGATATGCAGGATGTAAATAGCTTAATACAGGAACGTCTACATTCTGAGATTGTATTGGTTAACCAGCTCAGCCACTACATTATTGGCAGTGGCGGCAAGCGTTTGCGCCCTATGTTGTCCCTACTAGCCGCTCGCGCCTGTGGTTATGAAGGCGATAAACATGTCAATGTGGCAGCAATTGTTGAGTTTATTCATACGGCAACTTTATTACATGATGATGTTGTTGATGAATCGGATATGCGCCGAGGTCAAGAGACTGCTAATAATGTTTGGGGCAACCAAGCCGCAGTATTAGTTGGTGATTTTCTTTACTCAAGATCCTTTGAGATGATGGTCGATGTGGGTGAAATGCGTGTGATGGAGATACTCGCACAAACTACCAATATCATTGCCGAAGGCGAAGTCTTGCAGCTATTAAATTGTAATGACCCTGATACCTCCGAAGACCGCTATCTTGAAGTAATCTACTCTAAAACTGCTAAGCTGTTTGAAGCTGCTTGCCAATTAGGTGCAGTGCTTGCAGGATTACCTATCTCAGATGAAAAAGCAGTGGCTCAGTATGGTATTCACCTTGGAACAGCGTTTCAGTTAGTTGATGATATTTTAGATTACAGCGCATCAGCTGATGAAATGGGAAAAAATGTTGGTGATGATTTAGCCGAAGGCAAACCGACATTGCCGTTGATTATTGCACTGCAACGCAGCACAGGTGAAGATGCTCAACTTATCCGTACCGCTATTGAAGAGGGCGGCTTAGATCAAATTGATCAAATAATGCAGATTATTAAGCAAACAAAATCACTAGACTACGCGACGAAAATAGCCAAAGAAGAAGTAGAAAAGGCGAATGCTTGCTTAGCCTGTCTGCCTGATACTGATTATAAGCTGGCTCTAGAGTCATTAGCTTGGTTTTCCGTCAGTCGAACGCACTAATACTGTGCACAGCAGTATTTTAAAGCACTTTAATGGTGCGAAACTTGGCGGCTGTTATTTTTCACATATTGCTCTTGTTTTTCTACCGCTTATCATTCGAGCTATTTAATTAAACGGCTTGAATAATATCCTCTCCTAAAATAAAAACATATATTATTCAATCTATTGCTAGTATAACGCCTCTAGTTTAAACCAGTAGAGCAGAGCAGATATAGAATCGCTATTGTCATTATTCAATGAATAGTATATATATTGGCATGTTTTTTGCTGAGTAAACTATTAACTGAGTCAAATGATCCATCATCTCGTGCAGTATTTAAGTAAGGTGGAGCTAAATAATTTTTAAGTTACATTTCAATATCAAAGGAATTACAGAATGAGTGGAAATGAGTCTCGTCTACAAGCGATTTACCAAATCACAAACCGTGAAGTTACGCCAACATCAATGCCAAAGAAGCTAAGTAAAATATGGGCTTCAGATGTGTATAACCTTGCAAAAATGGAAGAGACACTTTCCAAGAAAGCATACAAGGAAATGAAAAAGACCATGGCGTCTGGGGATGCTCTTGATCCAGCAACGGCAGATGTTGTAGCGGCAGCAATGAAAGATTGGGCAATGGCAAAAGGTGCGAAGTTCTTCTCTCACATTTTCTATCCAATGACCAATGCAACCGCAGAAAAGCATGATGGATTTATTATCACTAGCCCAGACGGCAATGCGATTACTGAGTTCACAGGTGGTCTATTAATTAAAGGTGAGCCAGACGGATCATCATTCCCTAACGGAAGCATTCGTGTCACTAACGCAGCACGTGGATATACAGCTTGGGACCCTACTAGCCCTGCATACATCATGCAGTCAGCCAACGGTCCTACATTAATGATTCCAAGTGTATTTCTATCTTGGACAGGTGAGTCACTGGATAAGAAAATTCCACTATTGCGCTCTAATATGGCAATGAATGATGCAGCGCAAAAAGTATTGAGTTTAATGGGCGAGACAGAGATTGCAACCCTAAACTCAAGCTGTGGTGCAGAGCAAGAATACTTCTTGGTTGACGAGAATTTTGCTAATAGTCGTCCTGACCTACTACTAACAGGTCGTACTTTATTTGGCGCACCAGCAGCGAAAGGGCAAGAATTTGATGATCACTACTTTGGCGCAATACCTCCACGTGTGCAGGTCTTCATGCAGGACTTTGAAGACAGGCTTTATAAATTAGGTATCCCCGCTAAAACGCATCATAACGAAGTTGCTCCTGGACAATTTGAAATTGCACCTTATTACGAAGCAGCTAACGTAGCAGCAGATCATCAACAGTTATTAATGACTGTAATGAAAAATACTGCAAAAGAGCACGGCTTCCTTTGTTTGATGCATGAAAAGCCATTTGCTGGCATCAACGGTTCTGGCAAGCATGTAAACTGGTCAGTGGGTAACGCTACACAAGGTAACTTGCTTGATCCTGGCAAGACACCACATGACAATCTTAACTTCTTATTATTCTGTGGCGCGGTTATCCGTGGCGTACATATGTACGGACCTTTACTGCGTGCAGTTATCGCGTCTGCGGGTAACGATCATCGCTTGGGTGCAAACGAAGCGCCTCCTGCGATCCTATCTGTTTACTTAGGTGATCAACTAGAAAAAGTATTTGATGATATCAAAAATGGCGAGCTAACAGGCTCTACAGATGGTGGTGAGATGGATCTTGGTCTTTCTCAAATCCTTAACTTTGATAAAGATTCTGGTGATCGTAACCGTACCTCTCCATTCGCCTTTACAGGCAACCGTTTTGAGTTCCGTGCAGTAGGTTCAGAGCAATCTGTAGCAGGTCCATTGATTGCAATGAACACTATGTTAGCTGATTCTCTTAACTGGATTGCTGATGAATTAGAAGCAGCACTAAAAGATGCTTCTCAAGAAGAAGCGGTTATTTCAGTTCTTCAGAAGCTAATGGCAGAACATGGTCAAGCAGTCTTTGGCGGCGACGGCTACTCTTCTGAATGGCATAAAGAAGCAGTTGAAGAGCGTGGTTTAAAGAACCTTCCAACAACAGCAGATGCGCTACCTTGCCTAAACGAAGATTACATTAAAGACCTCTTCTCAAGCACAGGTGTATTGAGTAATGTAGAACTTGCAAGTCGTTATGCCGTTTACGCAGAGCAATACATTCTTTCTATCGAGCTAGAAGCAAAGCTAGTGATAGATATGGCGAAGACAATTATCTACCCAGCAGCAACGCGCTATCTGGCTGATGTAGCATCAACCGTTGCCGTTGCGAAAGAAGCAGGTGTTGATCTAAGTGCAGAAACTGTTGAGAAAGTAGCAGGCTTAGTGACTGCGATGATGGCTTCTGTTGATAGTCTTGGTGACGCACTAGCGCAACATGACTTTGATGATACAGATGCTCATATGCAGCATTGTGCTGGCGCTGTCCGTGGATTTATGGACGATGTCCGTACCTCAGCAGATGCACTAGAGCTTGAAGTAGCTGACGACATGTGGCCACTACCAAAATATCAGGAAATGCTTTTTATTAAGTAAATTTTGATTTTACTACTCTTAGGGTAGTATCAAGAAGGTCGCTCATTGAGCGGCCTTTTTTGTGCCTGTAAGCATGCTCTTAGGAGTCCTTGAGAATGACAAGGAAACGTTAGCAAAAGAGAAGCAGCACCGCCAAACCCTTTTGGATAAAAAAAGTATATACTTCCATTCTGTTTTCACGTTAATTAAAGGCTGACTAATCAAGCTTAGGTGGCTGATAGTTAGCTTCAACGGCTTGGCTGGGTAGCTTGTGCTATCTACGATCTTTGAAATACAATAATCTAAAAATAATATGGAAGATGAGCTTTGAAAAAGATGACAATATTCATTATCGAAATTTTTGCAGCTTTAGCCCTGCTAATCCTTATTCTCTGGTTTGTCCTTACTCAACCGCTTATATTTTCGGGTGATCGAGCGACTCCCCCCAAAGCCAATCCTCAAACCTTGCGTAGCCATGTGGAGATGCTCAGTCAAACATTGCCGCCTCGTATTGATAGCGAAGCCGCGTTAGAACCAACGGTCAAATGGATAGTGTCACAATTACAAGCATACGGTTCTCCACACAGACAAACATACAAAATCAAGGATGCATCCTTCCATAATGTTCTGCTAAGTTTTGGTCCTGATACGCAGAAAGTAACCGTGGTAGGCGCGCATTATGATACTGCGGATGGTTTGCCAGGGGCGGATGACAATGCCAGCGGAGTCGCAGGTTTAATCGAGTTAGCACGTTTACTATCAACCGAAAAACTAACATCACGCGTTGAGTTGGTGTTTTATACCTTAGAAGAGCCACCGCATTATGATAGCCGCAATATGGGTAGCTATGTCCATGCCGAGAGTATGAAAAAAGCCGCCAAAGATGTCACTTTGATGATGTCTTTGGAAATGATTGGCTACTTCTCCGACAAGCCTAATTCACAACATTATCCCGCACCTTTATTAAATCTAGTCTATCCCAGCAAAGGTAACTTTATCGCAGTGGTGGCAAATTTAAGTAATATGATGACTACCCGCAAGGTAAAGAAAAGCTTCCGTCAGAGTATTGATTTACCTGTTTATTCCATCAATGCCCCTGAGCTAATTCCTGGTATTGGCTTTTCAGATCATAGAAATTATTGGTTGATGGGCTATCCCGCAGTGATGATTACGGATACCGCCTTTGCGCGTAACACAGCTTATCATACGGTTAATGATACAGCTGACCGCTTGGATTATGAGAAGATGGCACAAGTGGTGGAAGCAACTTACCATACGGTTATCCAGCAAAATAAATTAAACAAATGATGCGGCAGTTTTTACAATGCCATTCAACGACACCCTGCACCTTCGTACAAACATTATTCTGCGATGTACTGATCTTAGAAAATGGTGATTTGCAACTTAGCTATTGTTTAGAGGGCGACTTACAAAATCTACTCATTCCAGAGTCAGCACCATCGGAGCAAACAGACAAGCTCTGGGAGCATAGCTGTTTTGAAGCATTTATAAGCATTGAGGGGCAGAGTGCTTATTATGAATATAACTTTTCTTCCTCAAGCCAATGGGCGGCTTATGCGTTTAGTGATTATCGAGAAATAAGCGCATGGAATATTACTCATCCACTACAAATTCATTGCGAACAACAAGGTCAAAAACTCACAATGCAAGTGACCTTAGCAAAGACGATATTACCCACTAATCCTGTAAATAAAGCATTTCAAATTGGTCTAAGTGCCGTTGTTGAAACAAACAAGGGCGACCTATCCTATTGGGCATTAAAACATGTATCAAATAATCCCGATTTTCATCATCGTGATAGCTTTATCCATCAATTAAAAATATCCTAGAGTACAGCTATGAAATTTGGTATCGACCGTTTTATTGAAGATGCTGCATTACGCAAGCCTTTAGCGGGAAAGCGAGTGGCACTTCTTGCACACCCTGCCTCGGTGACAAAAAATCTAACGCACTCATTAGACGCAATTGCCAGCCTAGACGATATAAATATTAGTGCGGCATTTGGTCCGCAGCACGGTTTGCGCGGTGACAAACAAGACAATATGATGGAGTCGCCAGATTATACCGACCCGCAATACGGTATCCCCATCTTTAGCCTCTACGGAGAAGTGCGTCGCCCAAGCTCAGCAATGATGGATACTTTCGATGTGTTGCTGGTTGATTTACAAGACCTAGGCTGCCGCATTTATACCTTTATTACCACCTTGCGTTACGTGTTAGAAGCAGCCGCAGAACATAAAAAAATAGTATGGATACTCGATAGACCAAATCCTGCTGGTCGCCCCATCGAAGGCTTAAAACTACACTCTGGCTGGGAAAGTTTCGTCGGAGCAGGCACGATGCCTATGCGTCATGGTCTAACAATGGGTGAACTTGCTAACTGGTTTATTGCCACTTTAAAGTTAGATGTGGCATGTAAAGTCATCACCATGCAAGGTTGGCAACCCAGTGCTGCACCAGGCTATGGCTGGCCGCTAGGCGAACGCACATGGATAAACCCCAGCCCCAATGCTCCCAATTTATGGATGGCGAGGAGCTACGCGGGAACTGTTATGCTAGAAGGCACAACTCTCTCCGAAGGTCGTGGTACAACCCGCCCCTTAGAGCTTTTCGGTGCACCTGACATTGACGCAGGAAAAATCATCAAAAAAATGAAGGCGCTTGCTCCGCAATGGCTACAAGGTTGTCATCTAGGCGAAATATGGTTTGAGCCGACTTTCCACAAGTACCAAGGAGAACTCTGCTCGGGCGTGCAAATCTATGTGGAAGATAGCCAGTATCAACATGAAAAATTCAAACCGTGGCGACTGCAAGTACTTGCTTTTAAAGCCATCCGCCAGCTATATCCCGACTACGAACTCTGGCGAGATTTCCCCTATGAATATGAATTTGGAAAGCTCGCTATCGATGTCATTAACGGCTCTACATTATTGCGCGAGTGGGTGGATGATAATGAAGCTACGCCCGACGACTTGGATGGGCTAACCCTTAAAGATGAGCTTGCTTGGCAAGCCGAAATTGAAGCCTTTTTGCTTTATCACTAAAGGATTTATTATGACTAAGCTAAAACTCTACGACTTCCCGCTATCAGGTAATTGCTACAAAATTCGCTTATTGTTGTCACTGCTCGATGTAGATTACGAGAGTATAGCCGTTGATTTAGCCGCAGGTGAAACACAAACAGAGGCGTTTAAAAAACTCAATCCGCGTGGTCTTGTGCCTGTTTTAGCCGATGGTGATACCGTCATTTGGGATTCAATGGCAATCCTGTCCTACCTTGCGCGTCAATACGGAGATGAAAGCTGGTTTCCACAAGACCCATTAGCACAGGCACGCGTAATGCAGTGGCTGGCTCTTTCTGAAAATGAATTGCTCTATGGATTAGCGCGTGCAAGAGCGATTTTTCTCTTCAAGCGACCTTTCGACCTTGAGCAATGCCAAGCAGATGCGCATATCGGTCTAGCAACAATGGAGCAGCATCTAGCAACACAAACATGGCTGGTCGCAGAGGCCATCACCATTGCTGATATTGCTTGCTACCCCTATGTTTCTGTTGCCCACGAAGGTGAAGTGAGTTTAGAAACCTATCCAAATGTACGTCGGTGGATGGAACAGTTAGAAGTTCTACCTAGATACAAGGCAATGCTTGATTTTTAAGATTTAAAGCATTCTTCTGCCTGATATATTTTGGAATGAAAAGCTTCAATATATCCGCCGCTAGGCTATAAATAAGGCATCAGCTCCACAGGAATAAAGTGAGCAACATCATTCGGGTAGTGCTGATACGCAAGGTACAGCAAGTAGCTATAACCCAGAAAAAAGAATATAGGTACAAAATCAGCGAGAAGATTTAAAGAATCTGTTGATTATATTCAGTTGGGGCGAGCATTTGTTGTTCCAGTTAAAGCCCAGAGGTTCAGAAAAAGGTGAAACCATTTATATACGAGCAAAAGTTGATAGCTGTAGTGGTGGAATTTACTCGTTTCCATTGCCCCAGCGTCAAGCTATACATTCCCAGCGAAATGCTAGGAGCGAGAAAAACTGCCTAGTCTAGCCTTCCATTGCTGGAAACCTAGGTTGAACTAGGCAATTTTAAGCTTATCAACCACTTCATAATAATAGCAAATTTTTACCCTTTGATTGAATTTAAATGTAATCACTATGCATTAAATAAGTTTTATTCTCTATTTAATAGAGTGTAAATATCTATTAAAGGCGTTTCCTATGAAAATAAGTGAGCAAGAGAAGTCTAAAACTCGTCAGCGTATCCTTGAATCTGCGGTGGACGTTATCTCCGAAAAGGGCTTTAAATCAGCTTCTATGCGTGAGATTGCACGTCGTGCAGAGGTCGGTGATGCGACTATTTATAACTACTTTTCGTCTAAAGAGAAATTACTCTACGGCTATTGCGAGTACATACAGCATCGGGTGATGGCATCGCTGAAAGAAATTGATGATTTCCATGAGTACTCCCTACACGAACAACTGC
>DQSN01000229.1 GCA_015663245.1 Leucothrix mucor | reverse complement strand
TTTTTTTCAAAGCGACTTAGGAGAAGCGGCACTTATCAATCCTACTGGCGCGATAGCAGGCTCTGAGCGTGTGATGCGCGGTGGCGGTTGGCTCAACTACGGCGGGAGCGTGCGTTCTGCGATGCGTGCCGACCACTCGCCTGATGATCGTAGCTACGACATTGGCTTGCGGCTTGTAGTAGGTCAATCAAGCACTAGCTTGCAAAACCCGTCTTTTTGAGCAATTTTTATCTCTGGGCGGACAGGCAGCGGCGTTAAGCAGATGACGGTCAGTGCAGAGATAAAAATTGTGAAGTTTCCTAAATCGCCAAATACTCATGGCGTAATTCTTCATTATTCAACACTTCTTTGGCCGTGCCATCAAATACAATTGTGCCTGTGTCTAGTATCAAGGCTCTATCAGCGAGGCGTAGCGCCGCAACGGCATTTTGCTCGACGATAATGGTGGTGATGCCTTGTTTTTTGATGTTGCCAATAATACTGGCTATTTCTTGGACGATAACGGGTGCTAGTCCTTCATAAGGCTCATCTAATAAGAGGAGTTTTATGTCGCGTGCTAGGGCGCGTGCAACGGCTAGCATTTGTTGCTCGCCGCCTGATAGGGTGGTTCCCATTTGACTGCGACGTTCTGCTAGACGCGGGAAGTGTTCGTAGATGCGTTCAAGACTCCAACCAATTGGAGGGGCGATTTGTGCGAGTTGTAGGTTTTCTTCGACAGTTAGACCTTGGATAACACAACGATCTTCTGGGACAAGGCACACACCATTTTGCGCGGCTTCGTATGAGGGCATGGTGTGCAGAGGGGTGTGATCTAGCCAAATTTCGCCATGTGTAACTTGCGGCTCGTCCATTCTGGCGATAGCGCGTAGAGTGCTGGTTTTTCCAGCACCGTTTCTACCGAGTAGTGCTAATACTTCTCCTTCGCGTATATCAAAATTAATGTTTTGTACGATATAGCTTTCACCGTAATAGGCTTGTAAATTCCAGCAGGAAAAGTAAGCGGGGTCGGAGCCTCGGTTATTTACAGTTGCGACTTGTTCTGTGTGTGGTGCGCCTTTTAGTAATTTATCACTCATCTTCGGATTCCCCTAAGTAGGCTTCTTTTACTTTTGGATCATTGCGAATTTCGTCGGGTGTGCCTGTGGCAATTATATGCCCACGGGCTAGTACGCTAATTCTATCTGCAAGGCTAAAGACTACGTGCATATCATGCTCGATGATAACTTTTGTGGTGCCATGTTGTTCTTTCATTTCTTTGAGCAGATCAATGGTTTTATTGGTGTCATGGCGCGCCATGCCTGCGGTTGGTTCGTCTAGTAATAATAAGCTGGGGTGTTGGATTAAACCCATTGCTAGCTCCAGACGACGCTTGTTCCCACGTGACATGCTATTGGCAGGGTGATCAGAGAAGCCATCTAAAGAAAAATCAGCTAAAATACTCATGGCTTCGTCGTGAATATCATGTTGATCTGCCATGTTTTTGAACGGGTTAAATTTAAAGGTTCCATCACGTTTAGCCAGTGCAGGAATCATTACATTTTCAAGGATACTGAGGTCAGGAAATATTTCAGGGGTCTGAAACACACGTACCATGCCTGCATGATTAATATCATGCGGTGCCATACCGATCATATTTTTCCCGTTGAAAGTCACGCTGCCACTGTCAGGTATTAAACGACCAATACAGCAATTTAACAGGGTAGATTTACCTGCGCCATTTGGGCCGATAATGGCGTGTATTTCACCTTCTTCTATTTGTAGGTTTACGTCTGAAAGCGCATGCAGACCGCCGAATGTTTTGTTAACACCTTTTATTTCGAGAATGTAGCTCATTACGATTCTCCTTTGTCAGCAGTGGATTTGGCAGGCTTAAAACCGAATAGTCGTTTGATGAGGTTGGTGATTTTTTCTAAACCTTCGAGTACACCGCCTGGTAGGAAGATAACCACTATCATAAACAAAACTCCCAGCATTAAGTGCCAGCCATCACCAACAAAGGGGTTGGTGATAAACACAAAGATATTTTCCATAAATTTGGGCATAAAGCTAAAGATGCTATGCAGCTCGTTGGTGTTTAAGGCGGAGAAGATATTCTCAAAGTATTTGATAATCACTGCGCCTAATAAAGGTCCTGTTAATGTTCCAGCGCCGCCTAAAATAGTCATCAAGACAACTTCGCCTGATGCTGTCCACTGCATACGTTCTGCCCCTGCGAGTGGGTCGGTGACTGCCATTAATGAACCTGCAAGTCCTGCATACATGCCTGAAATCATAAAGGCAGACAGTAAATAAGGGCGGGTATTAAAGCCTGTGTATTTCATGCGTTTTTGATTGGATTTAATCGCGGTTAGTTTTAAGCCGTAAGGTGAGCGGAAGATTTTTAGTGAGACATAAAAACCAATAATCAAAATTACTGCGCAGAAATAAAAGCCTGAATAGCCACTCATGGGAATGCCAAATAAATTGGTGGAGGGCAACCCATCGGTTACTGCAACGCCAAAGAGTGAGTCTATATAGCGTGGATCTTGTTGTGATAATTGGAGTCCTGTTTCGCCATTGGTGATGGGTGTTAGCACCGAGTAGGCAAGGCTATACGCCATTTGCGCGAAGGCTAGGGTGAGTATCGAGAAGTAGATGCCTGAACGTCGTAAACTCAAGTAGCCAATCAGATAGGCAAAGACGCCTGACATGAGTGTGCCGAGAATAACGGCGGGAATAACATTCATCGAGAATAGCTTAAACATCCACACCGCAGTGTAAGAACCTACGCCCAAAAAGGTGGCGTGACCAAAGGATAGATAGCCTGTGAGTCCAAATAGAATATTAAAACCGATGGCAAATAAACCAAAAATGGCAAACTTTTGTAGTAGGTCGGGATAGCCTGCTCCGATTACTTTTCCCCAGATGGGTGCTGATAGAACGATAGCGATAAAAATCAGCATGATGACTAAATTACTTTTAATGGATATTTTCATGATTAATCGTCCATAACGCCTTCGCGCCCCATAAGTCCACGCGGTCTAACCAATAAGATGATCACAGCAACAAGATAAATGATGACTTGATCAATGCCAGGAATAATTGATTTTACTTCATTCATCGAAGCAAAAGATTGCAACATACCTAGCATAAAGCCTGCTAATACAGCGCCACCGAGTGATCCCATGCCGCCAACTACCACCACCACAAATGACAATACAAGGAAGTCCATACCCATGTGGTAATCAGGCGGTAAGATAGGTGCGTACATTGCGCCTGCTAATCCCGCAACCACCGTAGCTAAACCAAATACAATGGTGAAGCGTTTTTGGACGTTGATGCCGAGTAAACCAACGGTTTCGCGGTCGGCCATGCCTGCCCGTACTACCATGCCAAAGGTGGTGAATTTAAGAAAGGCAAACACCGCAAAAATGATAGTGGCGGAGAAGGCTAAGTAAATAAGTCGCCACCACGGATAAACAATCGAATCATTTAAGCCTAACCAAGTACCAATCGCAGCGCTGCCAGATACGATTTCAGGTGCAGCCGAAGGAATGGGGTTTGAACCGAAGAAGGTACGAATAAGCTCTTGAATGACAATCGCTAAGCCAAAGGTTACTAAAATTTGATCGGCATGAGGGCGTTTGTAAAAATGCTTGATTAAGCCACGCTCCATAATGACGCCTATCAGCAGCATCACAGGAATGGTGAATAATAAGGATAAGGGTATCGAATAATCAATAATGGTGGTGCCGATGTCCCCCCACCATATTTCTATATAGGGTTGTTCTTTATAGGCATCAAAGAAGGTGATGCTTTCGTCTTTTACTTTGACTGAAAAAGTAATAATTTTATTGAACAGCACGGCACAAAAAGCACCTAACATGAATAGTGCGCCGTGGGCGAAGTTAACGACACCTAATGTGCCAAAGGTCAGCGTCAGACCCAATGCAATTAAGGCGTAAGCCCCACCTTTATCCAATCCATTGAGTACTTGTAAAAAGATAGCATCCATAAATATAAATCTGCTGAAGGTTCGTTTATTAAATAATAGTGAATACTACGACTACGCTTTAATAAACGAACTAATCGTAAAAAAAAGCCATACTACCGATAAAAATAGTATAGCTTTTTGCTTGTCTAATATTATTTAGCTTTTGACTTCGTAAGGACCTAAGTCACCACCAAATACTTTTGCTTCGTATTCAACATCTTTACGAGGTACTTGTTTAACAATTTCAAGCAGGTCAAACTGATTAGAAGGCTTCTGCTTACCGCGTACTACCAACACATCTTTAAGACACTGATGGTCTTCTTTACGATATTCAGTTGGACCATTACCCATGCCATCAAACTTGAAGCCTTCTAATGCTTTGATTACTTCTGGTGGGTAGAACGTTCCCGCCATTTCACAAGCGTTTGCATAAAGTAGCGTCTGTACATAACAAGTATGAGCAGCCTGTGATGGAGGGTTGCCATATTCTTTGCCGAAGGCTTTAACAAAGGCGACAGAACCTTCATCTTTAAGCGCCCAGTTCCAGTTGGTTGTTCCTAAGATGCCTTTGATGTTATCGCCTGCACCCTGCGCCATGAGGCGTGAGAATAGCGGTACAATAATTTCAAATTTCTTACCATTTACTTTCTTATCACGTAGACCAAACTGAACCGATTGAGTCAGAGAGTTAATCATATCCTTACCGTAATGGTTAAGAATAAGTACATCAGCACCTGAGTTTAGAATAGGTGTAATGTATTGCGAGAAGTCACCTGCGCCTACTGGTGTTTTAACTGTTTTAATAGTTTTCCAGCCTAGGCCTTCTGTTGTTTCTTTGATTGACTCTTCTTGTGTCCAACCCCATGTGTAATCAGAGGTTAAGTGATAGGCTTTACGATCTGTACCCATTTCTTCTTTTAGTACAGGGCCAAGTGCAGAACCTGTCATTTTTGCATTGAAGAAGTGGCGGAAGCCATAGCGACGTTTGTCTTTACCTGTTGTGTCGTTCGAGTGAGTTAGACCTGCCATGAAGATAACGCCCATCTCCTGACATAAACCTTGTACTGCGATTGCAACGCCAGATGATGAGCCGCCGCTGATCATGACAACGCCGTCTTTCTCGATCATACGCTTCGCAGAACCACGTGCCGCATCCGATTTGGTTTGCGTATC
This sequence comes from Leucothrix mucor, assembly GCA_015663245.1. Classification (GTDB taxonomy): domain Bacteria; phylum Pseudomonadota; class Gammaproteobacteria; order Thiotrichales; family Thiotrichaceae; genus JAGLBW01. The sequence continues at coordinate 17,883 of DQSN01000229.1, read as the reverse complement.
ACCTGTTATATACTCAACTTTCTTGCCTAAAATACCATTACCTTTTAATGACGAAGGTTTCATGGTCTCTAGCATTCCGCCACCTTCATTAAGGTGTTTAACCGCTAGTTTAAACGCACGAAGCTCATCTGCACCCTCATCGGCATATGCACCTGTTTGCGGGATGTTAAAGCCAAGTTTAACTGTCTTGCCTTTGCCTGGATCATTTCTAAAGGGACTGCCTGCTGCATATGCACCTTGCATAAAAAACATGGGAGCTGATGCTGCGAGTCCTGCCGCTGCGGATGCTTTTAAGAAACCACGACGATTTAATGTAGGAGTGTTTTTTTTCATACTAAATATCCTTTCCTTTGGTTGTTCATTATGAGCTAGGTTTGTATTTTTCACATGATTTATGATCAAAGCTTTTTAGCAAAGAGTCCATATCAATGCTGCCTTTTAAGAGTGTAATACCATAAGTCTAAAGATAAGCCAATAGTATGCATGTATTTAAAAAAATTTATCGGTATTAAAAAGCAGATGGTTCTCATTTAGTCCATCTTGAATGTTTTTGCATGGAAAGCTCCAGCACAATAATGTATTATCCGTCCCCAATTATTGTTACGCGGGGTTGTAGCAGTTGTTTATAAAAATAAATAAATCTAGTTAGAGGCTCCCTATAGCTAACTATTCGATGCATTCTTTCAGGCTATATTTTAGGCCTAATATATTCAAGAGATAATCAAAAAACCATGTTGCAAACTATTAATGATAAAGCCAAAGGTTGGCTTGCGTACACTGTTGTATTTCTAATTAGTGTTCCATTTGCTCTTTTCGGCATTAATTCCTATTTAGGTGGGGGCGATACGCTTATTGCGGCAACAGTAAATGGTGAAGAGATCCCTGTTCGTGAAGTGCAAAATGAATTGTTACAGCAAAAACAGCGCTTAAGCTCGATGTTAGGTGGCAAATTGCCTGTGGGTTTTGATGATAAAATGCTTAAAGCACAGGCTTTAGAGGGGCTTATCAATCAAGCCTTAATGCGTCAACAAGCTGATGATAATGGTTACCGCGCTAGTGATGCAGAGGTGTTCGCTCTTCTTTCATCTACACAAGCTTTTCATAAAGATGGTGTTTTTGACCAGCAGACCTATGAAAAACTACTCGAATCTAATCGTCGTAATAAAGTGAGTTATGAGTCATCCCTGCGGAAGGACATTTCAACGCGACAACTTCTTAATGGCATAAGTGATACAAGTTTTATTCCTGATGCTCAGGCGGCGGCTTATCAGTCTTTATTAACACAAGTGCGTGATTTTGATATCTATACTTTAAAGTTGGATGATTATAAGGCGCAGATTAAACCAACAGACGATGAGATAAAGGCTTATTACGATTCTAACTCAAGTCAATATATGACAGAAGAAAGAATCAAGATCAGTTATGTGCGGCTAAAGTCTGAGGACTTGTTCGATGCTGTCACGGTTACTCCTGAGACATTGCAGACGTATTATGATGAGAATGCCGTACGATATAGTGATCCAGAGCAACGTAAGATTTCACATATTTTAATTAAAGCTGACGATGAAGACGAAGCAAAAAAGCGTGCAGAGGCTTTACACGCAGATATTTCATCAGGAAAAACTACCTTTGATGATGCGGCTAGCAATAACTCTGATGATAAATTTGCGGCAGAAAAGTCTGGTGATATGGGCTTTTTCGCACGGGGTGATAGAGGAGCCTTGTTTGATAAGGTAGCATTTTCTTTAGAGAAAGGTCAGCTTTCTGAACCAACAAAAACATCTCTAGGCTACGAAATAATCAAAGTTTCTGAGATTAAAGCAGAAGTACAAAAGACGTTTGAAGAAGCTAAGGCTGACGTTGAAAAAGATTATCGTAGCGAGCAAGTTGAGACACTGTTTCGAGATCAATATGACAAGCTCCAAACGGTTGCCTTTGAAAATGATAGTAGTATTGACCCTGCCGCTCAATCTGTGGGTTTAGAGGTGCAGACGAGTGATTGGTTTACTCGCGCAGGTGGCAAAGGTTTGGCGGCAGAGCCTAGCATTGTGGCAGAGGCTTTTTCTAATTCTGTATTGAATGAAGGTAAAAACTCTATTTTGATAGAAATCTCTGATACGGATGTTGCGGTTATTCGTGTTGAATCCAAAGAAGAAGCGAAGCAGAAGCCGATGGCCGATGTGAGTGATCAAATTAAGCAGTCCCTTATCGATACAAATGCACGAAAGTTGGTAAATACTAAAGGTGAGTCAATTTTGGCTAAACTTAAATCAACAGGGGATTGGTCTTCACTCTCAGAAATTGGGGCAAGTGCGGATGCTGTTGAAGCTTTTGTAGCGGTTGATCGTAAGGCTAGTAAGCCACTAGCAGATGTTGTTAGAAAAGTATTTGCAATGAATGTGCCTAAGGGTGATAAAGCGGTCTTTTCTAATACGATCCTTGCAACAGGTGACTATATTCTGATTGGGCTTAAAACTGTGAAAGATGGTAAGAGTGATGTTGATGAGCAAATGAGAAATCTGTTTGTTGGCGCAATAGCTACTCGTGAGCGTAGTGCGGTTATAAAAGCTTTACGTGAAGAAGCAGATGTTGTTATCTTCACTGAGAAATCTGAAAATTAAACATAATTATTATGTTTGTATTTCCAAGATTATCAATAATATAGATCTGCCTAATCTTGCTTATGCCTCCTGTTGTCGGGGTTTTAGCTTGGGTTAGGTGGTTTTTTTGTGTATTTAATTTCATTGTTATGTAAGTGTTTTGTGCTTTAAAAAAAAGCATGTTTTTGATTTTTGTTAGCTCCTCCTGTTATCAGTCAATCTATACCGTAATGCCTCTATTACATTCCTATTTTATCCTCATCTACCTATCCTGATACTTCAATATAGTCTCTAAAGTGTTGTTATTTCTTTGGAGTTGGATGTTTTATAGTTGGAGAATAAGGGATTGAAACCTTCAGTGAGTGACGGATTTGCTAGAAAAGAAGAGGTCTATATTGCACCTGATCCACGTTTTATTTCGACGTTGATGGTGTTTGCTAAAGGCTTCCCATGGGGAAAGTTTTTGCAGTTTTTCAGGGAAAAGCAACTGGTGTCGTGCAGCGCAGAAGATCAAGTTTTTTTGTTGCGCCTGTTGGCGGTGCAAGAAATGTTGTGTATGGATGATGAGGCACTATTAAAATGGGTAAAACACCAGTTTCAACTAATAAGCTTCCTCCATATAGGCTATAAAGCAAGAGTGCCATCTATTGATTTGTTGGTTGAGTTTCGTACTGTTATTAATGATGTGGGGATCTTGGGACCGTTTAGAAAGCAATGCCAAAAGCTTATTGTTATGTATGGTGAGAATATAGGGCTTGAGTTAAAACAAAAAAAATCTATGGTCGATTCTTCGAGCTGGGGATCGCAGCGTGTTATTGGATTGAAAAATGAGGATCTTGAACTAAACTCAGAGTCAAAGTGGATTTCTTGTCCCGTCTGTGAAAGTCAAAATATTAATAAAGTATTACCACCCCATTGGGCAGGAGCACAAGATGGCGATTGGTGTCGTTGTCGTTTTTGTGGGAATAAATTTAAGCTGTGATGAATTCTTTAGAGTCTTTATAAACGGTATCTTTGATCGACTTGAGATGAGGCTTCACCCAGTTCATAGAGGTAGTCCTTAGCAAGCGTTATCACCTTAAACCGTTCACCCATTTCTGATGGAAGACTAAGTGTGCGAACTTGTTGGGCTAGTTTATATTGTTTTTCAGGGAATGCATCTAAAGTACGGATGAAGAATTTTTCTAAATTATTGCTAGCTAAAAAGGCAGCTTGTGGAGAATACGACAATATTTGTAAGCCTGCTTTATCTGCCGATTCGGCAACTGCCGTAAAATCAACATTAGCGGTAATATCCTGTAGTCCAGAGTAGAGTAAAGGAGATTCATTGACTTGATGCTGGTAGTGGCATATTAGCGTGCCTTTATTTCTATCTGGATGGTAATACTCACTAGCAGTATAGCCATAGTCAATAAGAATAATAACGCCTTGTGTGAGGCAGTCAGATAATGCCTGAAACCAACCATCAAGATTTAAATTAACTTCAGATGTATAAGGCTTATTTTGGTTATCAATGTCTAAGGTCGATACGGCATTTTCTAGTTGATTTGGAGCGGGGTTTAATTGTTCTAGTAGTTGTTCATTTTCCCAAATTACTTGATGTTGATAGATGCTTCCCCCTTGTAGCGTGAAGAGCTCAATAGGCATAGCATCAAGCACTTCGTTACCCAGTATTACGCCTCGAAATGACTCTGGTAAAGTATCTAGCCAAGTAAAGTGATGAAGTAAATGGGGTGCTAGTTTTTCTATAGTTTGTCGTTGTCGTTGTTTTAATTCGGGGCTTAAATCAAGAATATAATAATGCTCTGGTAGGCTCGATTCTCTTTCTAGTTCTAGCATTATATCGACAGCCATAATGCCTGAACCTGCACCTAGCTCTAATATGTCACCTTTTATTTTTGATAAAATGGATAAGCATTTACTAGCAAGGCACTGAGAAAATAGCGGTGAAATTTCAGGTGCTGTCGTAAAATCACCCGTATCTCCTATTTTTCTGGCGCCTGCAACATAGTAACCTAAGCCTTTTTCATATAAAGCCATTTCCATATAGTCACGAAATGAAATGGAACCATCATTTTGGAGTATGGCTTCACGAATTTTATCTAATAGTTTTTGGCTATGGCTGAGGGCGTCGTTTGAAGGGGTGGCTAGCTTTGAGCTGAATTTCATATTCTATCGCGAAATAATAGAGAGGGCAGGTGACTATACACTGAAATTACTATGGTATGAAATAAGCTCTTATATAAATATCAGGGTAATTCTAGCTAGCATAAAATAATAGGACTTAATCAGAGGTTCCTTAAGGAAGGTAAATGCAAAATTTAAAGAATAAAGTAGCTTTAGTGACAGGCTCAGCTAGGCGCATAGGTGCAGAAGCAATACGCATTTTACATGCTGATGGTGCAAATGTTGTGGTGCATTATCGTCGTTCATCAGTCGATGCGGAGCGGCTAAGCGCAGAGCTAAATGCTATACGTGCCGACTCTTGTATGTTGGTGCAAGGTGATTTAATGGATATAGCAAAGCTCCCTGAAATTATTGAGGCAATTATCCATAAGATGGGACGTTTAGATGTGCTAGTGAATAATGCGTCAACATTTTATCCAACACCCATGGGAGAAATAACAGAAGAAAACTGGGATGACTTGATGGGGAGTAATTTAAAAGCACCTTTGTTTTTATCACAGGCTGCTGCTCCTTATTTAAAAACCACACAAGGTTGTATTGTCAATATTGTTGATGTTCATGGCTTTAGACCGATGAAAAGTTATCCTGTTTATAGTGTGGCAAAAGCAGGCTTGCTGATGCTCACACAATCTTTAGCGAGAGAGCTTGGACCCGATATACGTGTTAATGGGGTTGCGCCAGGTGCAATTCTTTGGCCAGAATTAGGTGAAAATCAGAGTGATCAGGATGAACTCTTGGCTAAAACTGCTTTAAAGCGTGAGGGAGCACCACAAGACATTGCAAAAACCATCTTGTTTTTAGTGCGTGATGCTGACTATATAACAGGTCAAGTGATTCCTGTGGATGGGGGCAGGATGTTAAATCATTGAGCAAGGTAATTTGTAGTATCCATAAAAAAGCCCCTAAATAGGGGCTTTTTTGAGACTTTTTATTAGCTGTTTTGATCAACTTCTAGAAAGGAATATCATCATCAAAATCATCAAAGTTTTGTGCAGGAGCTGGAGCTTGCTGAGGTGCTGATGACTGCTGCGGGCTTGCAGGAGCCTGAGCAGGAGGTGATGATTGTTGCTGGTTTTGGTTGTTATTTGATCCCGAGAAATCTCCTGTGCCACCAGTACGGCCACCTAGCATTTGCATCTCATTTGCTACAATTTCAGTAGTGTAGCGATCATTACCTTGTTGATCTTGCCATTTTCTAGTTTGAAGTTTGCCTTCTATATAGACTTGGGAACCTTTACGCAGGTACTCTCCCATTATTTCGGCTAGGCGACGGAAAGCAACGATACGATGCCATTCAGTACGTTCTTGTTTTTGACCTGTATTTTTATCAGTCCAAGCTTCATTGGTTGCAATACTAAGATTGGTGACTGCGCCACCATTAGGCATATATTTTACTTCGGGATCATTGCCTAATGTTCCAACCAGAATTACTTTATTGACTCCTCGTGCCATTGTGATTTTCCTTTGATGAGTTTTAGAGAGCTACTGTAAACCTTGAATATTTCGTCTTTTTCTGGAGCAACAGAGCTTTGGGGTAAGTATAACGTATTATCATATTGAAGGGAGTTTTCTATAAGAGCACCTTCATTAATTAGGAGTTTATTCTGGTTAATCATGCAGAATAAATATCATAATTAATGGGGCGTCCTAAGTATAGAGTAGCTTATATTGGAACTCGCAAAGTAATTCCTGACTTTAATAATTTAGGATCCTTTTTTATCAGAGGATTTGCTTCAAGGATCTTTTTGTACTTCTTACCATCACCATAAGCTCGCACAGCAATATCCCATATAGATTCGTCCTTCTTTACAGTAATAGTGCGCATCTCATTATTGTGTACTTTTGCTTCTGGCTGAAGTTTTGCTACATATTGGTCTGTTTTTCGATATTTATTTTTTTCACTCTTGAGTAAGTGTTTAACCTTGTCTTCTATTTTTTCGATAGTTACTGCTTGAGATGATTTTTTTATGCTACCCATTGCAGCCATAATTTTATCAATATCTTTTGTTTTTTGTAGAGAAATACTGTTATGAATGTCGCTATTATTTGTCTTTCTACTTTTGATATTGTCGATGGTATTAATTGTATCAGGGGTAATTATTGTTTCTAAACTTTTAACTAGAGCTTGATCAGTAGCGCCCAGATTTTTTTTACTGTGGGTAATTAATTTTTCTAAAACAGTGTTTTCAGCTGATTTTATAATTATCTGATTAGGTTTTAATAGGGTGGGTTTTTTTGAGGAGGGGGCTGCTGTAATGGCATTGTCATGGGATGTAGATGTTTGAATACTAAGATTCACTGCTTTATTTTTCAGTTGGTTACGTTCTAGCTCTTGGGTAATGGCGTCTATAGCAGATATGTTTTTCTTTTTTACTGATGTTTGTACGCTTTTTATTGAGGTATTCGACTCATTGTTTGCTTGTTTTGTTGTTGCTATTTTCTTTTCTTTTGGAGCATCAACAATTGTTTGAATATTAATATTTTTAATGGTTTTTTGTGATGATGGGGTAAGGGTGCTTTCTTTAATAGCGGTAGCGACAGGAGTAAAGTCTTGCAATGTCTTTTGTTTGTTCTCTTGGCTGGTTGGTAGCTTAAGAGCAGTTGTGGAAGGGGGAGAATCAAAGAAAAATAAAAACCATACAATGCTTGCTATGAAGAGAGCTAGTAGTAAGTTGGCGACTAAAATAAATTTAAAGCGTTTGCTTGTGCTTAGAGGCTCTGAATTTGTTTGATGAATATTGCTATTTATATCATCAGCAGAATCGGGAAATTGATACACGTTATTTCACCTGTTTATCTATCTGATTGGGTTTGGGTAAGACTGTAGTGAGGCTGAATAGTTTCCATAATTGCATGCCTCCTCTGTAGTAATAAAGTTTTTCAGGTGGATAGCCAAATTTGATGAGTGCTTTTATTGCACGAGGGGATTGCTCACACCAAGGGCCATTACAAAATAAGTACAGAGTTTTGGCGTTAGAAAAATCATATTTATCATTATCTTCTTTAACACCCAGCATAGCGATGAGTTCTTTTATTGACGGGGTGTTAAAAAGGGTAAAGGGGATGTTGATTGCTCCAGGAATTGTTTCAGCTTCATAAAACTCGCTGAGTCGGGCGTCAATTAGCAAGCCTTTATCTGAGCTTACATCTTGCTTTATAAATTCTATTACTTCTAATTCACCTACTGTTTTTACATTGGGAGCCGCTTGCATAGGGCTTATGCAAAAAGGGGGGCAAACACGCGATGTTTTACTAAAATTGCTGGTAATTCTGTTGTTTGTATTTTGTATCCGCTTAATCCGAATTTTAGTGTCTTTATATTGGATGTCTACATATGGCATATCCGCTGTTAATCCTACCTCAAATTTCTTTTCGGCCTGAAGAGGGAGAGAAAAGAATAATGCAAGTAGCAGAGCTGTTGCAAGGTTGAAGGGAGAGGGTTTTAAGCCTGTGCCGCGAATATTATGAACTGTAGGCATCCTTATACTCAGTTTGTGTGAGGAAGTTCTAAAAATAACAAATTTACCGATACTATCTAGTTAAGTAGGTCAAATTATTAGTTGAAATATCCCTAGCGTCTAAAAAACTTGTCCAAAAATAAATAATTATGTAGAGGGTATTATCGGCAATGTCTCCGAAATATAGACTAAAAAAATGCTTGCTGTCCATTTTTTAATTAGTCATTGTTATGGCAGTAATAGACTGGCTTTTTATTTGTTGTTGATAAATATAAATAAATCTAGATAAGTAATATTTATTAGATTAAAAATAGTTCATGCACAGCCATTAGTTTGATATGCCGATGAGTTGGTTTTTTTGAAAACGTAAAGTGACACTTTGGGGTTTTTGCTTTGCATTCTCCCTGTTGCGATAAAAAATATAATCCCAACGGTTATTATCAAAATTATCGTTGAGTAGCGGTGTCCCTAAGAGGGATTTAACATCCTGTTTACTCATTCCTCGTTGTAATTTAGAAATTGATTCTTGGGTGACAAGGTTTCCTTGTTGTACGTCCAATTTGTAATTAGAACAAGCGCTTAAAAAAAATACGAGGCTAAGAATTATTAGTTTTTTCATAATAGTTTTTATGTTTTAAAAATAGTTATGTAGTTATTGAAGTATACAACAGTGGCTAAAGAGTATTAGAGTTTTATTTATTAAAAACTTGGCTTACTCAACATATAGTATGAGCAGGTTTAGTCATAAAAGTTGCGTGTCAATTGCTTATTTGGGAGCTTCTCTTATCTAGTTTACTCGGTGAGCTTACAAAGAATTACCATCAGTTGCGTGGAGGGCACTTGAAATAGACTAATTATTACAATTGCTTAGAGGTTTCTTGTCATGAGTTGTAAATCTCAAGGTTATGAAGTACAGAATTAATAGAGATGCCCTTTAATTCTGCTTTATTGAAGGGTATAATGCTCGGCTTACTTAGAAATTTATTATTGAGATATAAAGATTATGCCAAACGTAAAAGTTAGAGACAACGAGCCATTTGAAATTGCATTACGTCGTTTTAAGCGTACATGTGAAAAGGCGGGCGTTGTTGCAGAAGTACGTGCTCGTGAATACTATGAGAAGCCAACTTCTGTTCGTAAGAGAGAAAAAGCGGCTGCGGTTAAGCGTAACCTTAAAAACTTAAAGCGTGAGTTAAATCGTCGCGTTCGTATGTACTAAGCTGGTTGATTTATTAAATGTCGGAGCTAAAAAAACGTATTACCGAAGATATGAAATCGGCAATGCGTAATAAAGAAAAATTACGTTTGTTAACGGTACGCACTATTCTTGCCGCTATTAAGCAGCAAGAGGTGGATACTCGTCTTGATTTAGATGATACCGATGTTCTCGCTATCTTAGATAAAATGTGTAAACAACGCAGAGAATCTATTACTCAGTTTAGCAAGGCTAGTCGTAGCGACCTTGTTGAGAAAGAGGAAGCAGAGCTAGAAGTAATTCAAATATATCTTCCCGAACCTTTAACAGATGATGAGTTGATAATCTTGATATCAGACGCAATGTCTGAAACGGGGGCGAACTCTATGCGTGATATGGGTAAAGTAATGTCATATATTAAACCCAAAGCTCAAGGTAGAGCAGATATGGGTAAAGTAAGCGGTATGATTAAGTCCCAGCTTTCTGCTTAATTTTGAGATTCAAGAAATTGATTTCAATAATATATTCAAAAAAAGGGAAAGTTTAAAAACTTTCCCTTTTTTTATAACAGAATTATAAAAGTGCCCCCTGCATTCTTATTTTTTGAAAAACATGATATGCGTCTTATTCAAGTCGCCGTCACTAAAAGAAGTTCTGATTAAGCCGATTAGAACTTAGCAATAGCTTTTATCAAGCTAAAAATAATTTGGCTTCAGCAGAGCCTAATAATCAATTTATTTCTACACTTAAATTTGGGGTGTTATTTTTATGGTAGAGTTACAAAACGATCGTTTTCTTCGCGCATTACTTAAGCAACCTGTTGATACTACGCCAGTATGGATTATGCGGCAGGCAGGGCGTTACCTTCCAGAATATAAGGCAACTCGTAAAAGAGCAGGTAGTTTCATGGATTTATGCATGAATGCTGACTTAGCCAGCGAGGTAACATTACAACCACTCGAACGCTATGATCTTGATGCGGCTATCTTATTTTCAGATATATTGACTATTCCTGATGCAATGGGCTTGGGTTTATATTTTGCTGAGGGAGAGGGTCCACGTTTTAAGAAAGTAATCAAGAACCGTAAGGACGTAGAGGCCATCGGTATTCCTGATCCTGAGCAAGAATTATCGTATGTAATGAATGCTGTGCGTACTATTCGCCGTGATCTAAATGGTAGTGTTCCTCTGATTGGATTTTCTGGTAGCCCTTGGACATTAGCAACTTATATGGTCGAAGGTGGCTCAAGCAAAGATTTTGGTAAAGTAAAAGGGATGATGTATGACGACCCTATTGCCATGCATTTGTTGCTTGATAAACTTGCTGATAGCGTCATTTTATATTTGAATGCCCAAATAGCTGCGGGGGCGCAGGCAGTGATGGTATTTGATACTTGGGGTGGTCTATTAACACCTGAAACCTATAAAGAGTTTTCTCTTAACTATATGCAGAAAATTGTTTCAGGAATTAATCGAGAGTCTGAGGGTAGGGAAGTGCCTGTAACTCTCTTTACTAAAGGTGGTGGGCAATGGCTGGAATCAATGGCTGATACGGGTTGTACCGCACTAGGTCTGGATTGGACAATGAATATCTCGGACGCCAAGCAACGTGTGGGCGATCGAGTCGCTTTGCAGGGGAATATGGATCCCTGTGTTTTATATGGCTCAGCAGATACAATTCGTCAGCAAGTAAAAAATATTATTGCAGATTTTGGTGAAGGTAGTGGGCATGTGTTTAATTTAGGTCATGGTATTCATCAACATATTGACCCCGATAATGTAAAGGTACTGGTTGATGCAGTGCATGAGTTCGGGAAGAGGTAAATGATTAAAACCACCATTATGGTGGTTTTTTTATTTGTGAGGGCTCATTTTTAGAATAACTGCTCGGGTATTTCAACCATTTCTGATTGGTGTTGACTTATTGCGCGGGCATCATTATTCATGTTTATATTTGATAATGGGCTTTGTGGTGACTGCCCTAAGCGTATCTGTTCTTGTTCTTTTGCCCGTTGGCGACGCAAAGCATTATTACGTTGTTGTTCTGCTTCACGAATTAAGCGTTCTCGATGGCGTGGTGTAATAGCGCTTTCTAAAGCAATTTTTAAGTCTTCATTCAACCTTTCAAATAATTGTCCGTCAAGTGCCTGCATGTACTCAAAGCGATCTTGATCGGTAGGAATCTGCTCTGGTGTTAAGCTTTCGGTAATAGTCTTTACCGTAGTTTGAGTCGGTTGTAAGCCTGATTCGGCATCAAGCGTTATATTTATCAAACCCCTTGGTCGAGCGAATTTAGCATTCTTGCTACCTTTGAGTGCGACTTTCATAAAATCGATCCAAATAGGTAGTGCTGCTTGAGTTGCTGTTTCGTGTGTACCCAGAGGTTTTAACTGGTCAAATCCCATCCATACAGTGGTTACTTTTTTGGGCGTAAAGCCACAAAACCATGCGTCTTTCTGGTCGTTTGTTGTCCCTGTTTTTCCTGCAATATCGCTACGTCGTAATATTCGACCCGCACGAGCGGCGGTTCCCATGCGCGTTACATCTTGGAGCATGGTATTAATTTGATAGTTTACATAGGGTTTCATGATACGTTTTGCAAACTTGGAGTCTGCAAGTTCGGTAGATAATTCATTGTTTGCGATAGTGCTATCGTCTATTGGGGTTGATACGCTTGGGGTTGGACAATTTGTACAGGCAATTTTAGGAGCCGCTTTATAAAGAACTTTGTTATTTTTATCGACAATCTTACGAATAAAATAACTATCAATTTTATATCCCCCGTTAGCAAAAGTGGCGTAGGCTGTTGCCATATCTAAAGGGGTGGCAGAACCTGTACCTAGAGCAAGCGTCAGATCGACAGGAAGCGTCTTCTTTTTAAAGCCAAATTTGGTGGCATAATTAATGGCATAAGTCAGACCAATTTTTTGTAATAAACGAATAGAAACAAGATTTTTAGACTTTGCAAGAGCAACTCGAAGACGAGTTAAACCACCAAATTTATGACCATAGTTTTGCGGATCCCAAGTGCTTCCTTTTAACTCTAAGGGAGCGTCATCGATGATACTCGCAGGGGACGAGCCTTGGGAAAGTGCGGCACTATAGATAAAGGGTTTAAAGCTAGAGCCTGGTTGACGCTTTGCCTGAATAGCACGGTTAAATTTACTATAGGTAAAATCAAATCCACCAGCGATAGCACGAATAGCACCATCTTTTGGATCAAGAGAGACTAACGCACCTGTCACTAAAGGTGTTTGTGTAAGGTTCCATTGACCTTTTTTATCTTTTTGTACGCGTACAATATCGCCAGCTTTTAAGACATCATTAACTTTTTTGATTTTTTTGCCGCGACGGTTTTCGTTGATATAGCGTCGCGCCCAAGAAAGCTGCGCTAATTTAAGGGTAATAGGGTTGGCTTGCTTCTTGATACGCAAAGTAGCCTGTTTGCTATCAGACTTTAAAACAAGGGCTGGATGTATATCCGCATATGTTTTGTATTTTTTGAGTTTTTTAATTTGTTTTTCGTTGTTATCAAATTCCACTAAATCAATATGATCTTCAGCACCGCGGTAACCATGTCGCAGTGTATATTTGATTAAATGGCTGCGTAGGGTTTTGATTGCTAGGTCTTGCTCATTACTATCGAGGGTTGTATAAATATTTAAACCAAGCTTATAAATACCATCTGCGCCATAGCGCTTAATCGCATCGGTACGTGCCATTTCTGCCACATAGGGAGCATAGGTTTGCGTTTCTGTATGATGAATTTTTGCAGATATTGCCTCTTTAATGCCTTGTGAATACTCTGCTTGGTTGATGTATCTTAGTTGATACATTCTTTTTAAAATATAATCTCTACGCTCTTTGGCGCGCTTGGGGCGATTAATTGGATTATATCTAGAGGGAGCTTTGGGTAAGCCTGCGATCATTGCTGTTTGGGCAAGCGTTAATTCATCTAATTTTTTTCCATAGTATATTTCTGCGGCAGAACCTACGCCATAGGCGCGTTTTCCGAGAAATATTTTATTGAGATAAAGTCCTAAAATCTCTTTTTTACTTAATTCCTTTTCTATTTTGATCGCGAGATACATCTCTTTAACTTTACGTGTGAGAGTTCGTTCAGAACTTAAGTAAAAATTACGCGCAAGTTGCATAGTAATAGTACTGGCCCCTTGACTAACTTTACGGTTCTTGATTGCTGTTATCACAGCTCGTGCAATACCTTTAAAATCAACTCCTTTATGTTGGTAGAAGCGCGCATCTTCTATTGCTATAAATGCATTGATCATACTTTGTGGGATGTCATCAATATGGACAGGACGGCGGCGAAAACGACCAAACTCAGCGATTAATTTATCTTCCTTACTGTAGACCCTTATTGGTAATTGCAGTTGGGCATTGCGAAGCTCATTTACTGAGGGTAATTGAGGTGTATAGTAAAAATAAGAGGCTGCGACAACAATAACCCCCAGAGAGAAGATAATGACTAATGGGGCAAATAATCGTTTAAATAATTGAGTAAAAAAACTTAGCATATATATTTATTTTTATTGAGATAAAGATAGCAAACTATCATTTCATACTTGCCCTAATAAAAGCATTTAGCGGTCATTAATAGATGGTTTTTTGAGTATACCTTAATCTAGGTGGCTGTCCGAGTACTAACACCTAAAAATTTTTAACCACTATATTATAGTGTATTGTCGATATACAAGGTGCTTGCCTGCTGATCGTTTTTTGTTTTTCTAGTTCTCCGTTAGGCCCACAGGGCTAAATGCCATCCGTCATACGGTATATAGAATAAGGCTGAGCAAGGTAGACTATTTCAGTACTGATCGTTATCATTATTAAGTTAAGGCTCGTTGAAGAAGTTTAATTCATCTTCTAAACAGTTTGTTTGTCGCATAATGTTTGCGCAAGGATGGTAGCATAAATTACTATTGTTGAGCTTATGAGGGTAGAACGTGCAGAAACTCAGTAGTCTATATAATAAAGCCATATAAAATGGTGTGCTTATCTTGTTTGATACCTTTGAACTTTAAAGATCACAAGATAATTTATAATAAAAATAATAAGGTGGGATTTATTCAGTGTTTTCCATTGGTAGAAATAAAGGCAATCTTTTAGGTATCGATATTAGTTCTTCGGCAGTGAAACTTATCGAGCTTTCCCGTAAAGGTAACGAATATCGAGTCGATAGCTATGCTGTTGCTTCTCTTCCTGAGGGTGCGGCCTTTGAGCGCGATATTATTGAAGCTGATCCTGTTGGAGAGGCGATCCGAAAAGTACTTAAAAATAGTCGTACTAGTAGTCGGCATTGTGCGCTTGGAATTCCCTCTTCAATGGCAATTAATAAAGTTATTGCAATGCCCGACTCTATCCCTGCGGGAGAAATGGAGGCACAAATCATCTTAGAGGCGGAGCAATACATCCCCTATCCTATGGATGAAGTGAATTTTGACTTTGATGTGTTAGGTCCCTCTGAAATACCAGGAATGGTTGATGTGTTATTAGGCGCAACGAGAACTGAAAATGTTGAGGTGCGACTAGCAGCAGCAGAGATGGCGGGATTAACCGTTAACGTCGTTGACCTAGAGTCGCATGCAGTAGAGTTACTATTTGGTAAGCTTGTTGATGATATTGCAGAATATAACACCGTTGCGGTGGTTGATTTTGGTGCATCAATGACAGGGATTAATGTCTTTCATAAAGGTCGTGTTGTATTTTCCAGAGAGCAGGTGTTTGGTGGAAAACAACTTACAGAAGAAATTATGCAGCGCTATGGTCTTCCTTATTCTGAGGCTGGTTTAGCAAAGAAAAATGGCAATCTACCTGAAGGCTTTATTCCAGAAGTACTTGATCCTTTTAGAGAAAATATGGTGCGTCAAGTACAGCGATTTTTGCAGTTTTATCATGCTTCTACCCAGAATGGTAGTGTTGAGAAACTGCTGTTATCAGGAGGTTGTGCCAGTATCCCAGGTATTGATGAACAAATTCAGGAAGTAACAGGTATTCCTGTCGCGCTCGCTAATCCTTTTTCAAACATGGTGTTAAACGGTAGAGTAAACCCCGCTCGTTTTACCAGTGATATTCCTGCAATGTTGGTTTCTACAGGGCTTGCTTTGCGAGGACTTGAGTAATGGCAGGCTTAAATCTACTTCCTTGGCGGGAAGAGGCGCGTAAGCAAAGTCAAAAACACTTTGTAATGATAGTGGCGTCGGCGATTGCCTTTGGAGCAGTCAATGTATTTGCTGTGTATACATACTATAACGGTGAAATAAGCTATCAAACTGAGCGTAATTCATACATAAAAGCAGAAACAAAACGTCTTAGTAAAGATATAGCCGAAATTAAACGTTTAGATGCTACTAAAAAAGCTTTAATGGAGAGGATTGTTGTTATTGAACGTCTACAATCTACTCGCCCAGGTATTGTTCATTTGTTTGATGAGATGGTGAATGCTTTACCAAAAGGTTTATTTTTAACAAAAATAGAACAAGGTTCTGGAAAAGTTAAAATTGAAGGGAAAGCAGAGTCAAATACACGTGTTTCAAGCTATATGAAACGTCTGAATGCTTCTCCCTGGTTGAAGTCATCTGATTTGGATAAGATTTCTGTAGACAATACAAAAGATAAAAATCGTTTACGTCGCTTTAAACTTAATGTAACTCAAGTGTTTAAAGTGGCTGTAGAGAAGAGTAGCGAAGGTGGCAATCATGGCAATTGATCTTCAAGAATTTAATGACTTAATAGAAGACCCAGGAAATGTATCCTTTCCTGTCAAGGTTCTTGCAATTGCAATTATTTTTGGTGCAATTCTTTTCCTGGGTTATAAATTGATTGTTGTTGATCAAATACAACGATTATCATCTGCTCAGTCGACGGAGTTGGATCTTCGTGTTGCTTATGAGAAGAAGCAAGCTCGTGCGAACCAGCTACCTGCCTTTAAAGCTCAATTAGCAGATATGCAGCAGTCATTTGGTTCCTTGATAAAGCAACTACCGAGTAATACAGAAATACCAGGGTTGATTCTTGATATTTCAGAGAAAGGCTTATCAAATGGTTTAGAAATTGACTTGTTTGAACCAAAGCCAGAGATTCAGAAAGAGTTTTATACGGAGAAGCCAATAAAACTAAAGGCAAAAGGAAGGTATGATGAGTTAGCCTCTTTTGTGAGTGATTTATCTGCTTTACCACGTATTGTTACTATTAGTGATATTCGCCTAGTGCCTGAGCAAAAAGAAAAATCAAAACAAAAGAAAGACGCAGTAATCCGTGTTGTTATGGAAGCCACTATTAAAACGTATCGTTATATTGATGAAGATGCGGATACTGATGATCTGGAAGGTGATTTATGATAAAAATTATAGGATTAGCATTAGTATCCCTTACTCTATCAGCTTGTAACGAAGGGGTTAGCGATATTGATGACTACTTTGTTGACAATAGGACGCAGGCGGCAAAGCCTATTGATCCTATTCCTGAATTGAAGCCTTACTTGCGTTATGTGTATCCTGGACATGAGAAAGATCCTTTTGATCGGGCAATGTTAATACCTGATGCAGTACCTCAACAGATTGCAGACAGTGGCGTTAAGTTAGATGTTAGCCGTGCCAGAGAATTTCTGGAAGGCTTCCCTTTAGATGGTTTAGCCATGGTGGGTACTGTTAATAAAGATAATACACTCTGGGCTTTAATAAAAACTCCAGATGGTGGTGTTCAAAGTATTAAAAAGGATAATTATCTAGGGCAGAATTATGGACGAGTCTTGTCTATATCAGAGATAAAAATTGATATTAAAGAAATTATACCGAATGGAAATGGTGGTTATAAAGAAAGAGAAACCATGATTTCACTAAAAGATTAATTGCTAGGAGGCTGTCCGAGAATGGTAAGCGTCGCGAAAATTTAACTGATTAGTGCCTGTTTTATGATCAAATGAGGAGAGTGGTTGTTCCCTTTAACGAATTTTATCATAAAAATAGGTGCAATCAGACGAATTTACAGTAGCTTATTCCATTCTCGGTTAGACCCCTAATAGATAGGGTGGAGGCGTTGCATGCAATGTTTCTACTAGGTCGCAGATATTTAAAATCTATTTTTGGTAGTACCACTCAGCTTAATTATATTGTGGGGTAGCTCCAAGAAAGTTTATAGTTGTTTGCAAGTAATAAAACACCATTATAATCAGGTGTTTATTAGTGATCAAAGGGTTTTTAATCCATGTTTTTTATTTAAAAACCCATATAAAACAAGTGATTAAAATATACTCTTTATGTGTCAATTTATGTTTTTTGAAAGTGTATAAATAGTCCAGAAAAATAAAAATAATAGTGTTAATACAGGTCTGAAAATGAAAACATTTAAGCACGCTTTGTTTGCGTTAACACTGCCAGTTTTTATGCTGGCAGCTGAAAATAGTCAAGCAACGACCAGTTTGCAA
>DQSN01000151.1 GCA_015663245.1 Leucothrix mucor | reverse complement strand
TGAATATGGAAGAAAAATATATAGATGTCGGTATCCCTTTTTCATATTGGGATAAAGAGGTAGAAGTTGTCTGTCCACGATGTCACTCGACTGCATTGGTTCATAGCACTAGCACTCAAGCAAAGTGTGTTTGTTCTCACTGTGGGAAAATAGAGCAAAAAAATTTGGGGCAACCACAATACGCTTTTTTAGAAAGAAGAACAGGTCAGCTAGAAGTTGATCCATTTTTTGGATTTAAGCTGGCTTTAATTGAACAAACATCAAGTGGGAATATATGGGTTTACAATGCTGATCAGTTAAATCACTTAAAATCTTATGTAAGTGCAAAGTTGCGTGAGAAAAAAGAGATGGATAAATATTTTGATTATTATATTAGTTATTTTCACAAACTACCCGCTTGGATTAAGTCATCAAAACATAGAGTGGCTATCTTAAAGAAAATTACCGCTCTTGAAAAAAAGACCATCACGAAACCAAACAATAAAACGCCACTAGATATTGCAAATGATATAAAAGAGTCATTTTTCTATCGGTGGAACTGGAGTAATAGATCATGGAAATTTTTAGATCAATCTAATTTTTTTAAAGGTGATTACAGCACTGCATATTATCCAAATATCCAGAAAAAGAGCATCACAATACTAAGTATCAAAAACAGTAAGTTATTACTAAGTGAGGCACTTATTGAAAATGGAACTATATCTGTGGAACAAAAGCTAATACGGGAGTTACCTCTAAGAAACACCACTAAAAAATCTACTTTCAGACATACAATAAAAGGAAAACCACCAATATATTACTCAATAAATATACGCAAGTTAAGTGGTGAATCCTTTACCGTAAAAGAGCTTTTAGTTGATGTAGCAAATATGGATATTGATAGCACGGCAACAGCCTATAACCATACAATAAACTTTGAAGCGGATGACTATATTTTTAAATTTGTGGAATCTCATTCACCACACCCTGACTTTGCACCAACTGAAAAGGATAAAACACAGACATCTTATGGCTTTAGTAAAAGTGCCATGAAAAAAATATTAAACTCAATTAGGGACAACACATAAAACATGATCAAAAAGCTACTTTATGAAACACCCAACAACTCAAGCCCTCCTATTAATCAGTTGGGCAAAACAAGATACGGACAAAGAACACTAACAGTAGGAGTCACACATGCCTGAAAATAATCGGCCAGCTTTAAATAGAAGAGGCAATCCCATCGCTAATAATGCTCTTATGCGTAAAGGCGGTGCACACAAAAAATCAAAATCTTCAAAACGACAAAAACATAGACGTGAAACACGTCGATTAGTCGCAAAATATATGTCCAAGGCCTATGGCCGCTGCTCTCATTTTAAGGGTATCTCGCTTAATTATATTGGCTTGCTAAAAGTAGTTAATTAAGCGAGACACCTTTAAATCACAAAGAAATCATATCTTTGCTTTATATTCCAAACCGAATACGCTATCCTTCGCGCTCAGTCGGGATGTAGCGCAGCCTGGTAGCGCACCACAATGGGGTTGTGGGGGTCGAATGTTCGAATCATTTCATCCCGACCATTATTAAATACCACGGTATTTAAAACCTTCCAAAACCCACCAATAACTAAATCTCTCTGACTGATTCTAAAACTCCTAACGCTTAGTTACGATATACCATCATCTCTAAAAAATTCTTAGTCTTGAAGCTAAAAAAATAGCTCTAAACTTTACATTTAAAATACCGCTATCTATTTCTACTTATTCAATATTCTGCCCTAAGTATTGATGCAGAAAAAAACTTGTCTAAGAATAGTCATTGACTGATAAATGAAGCTCTATATAATCCATACTTGTTGAATGTATATTTTATAGCTTGTGTGACATCATTTTGATACTTCCTTCTTGGTGGTTTCATCTGTTTCATAACAATGCGTACTTCAGCAAATCGGCCTTAAACGGCTCAATTACTTTTGAATAAATAGGTTATTTTTATATGTCTACTACTACTGGAACTGTTAAATGGTTCAACGAAGCAAAAGGTTTTGGCTTTATCGAGCAAGAATCTGGTCCTGATGTTTTCGCTCACTTCAGCGCAATCAGCGGTGATGGCTTCAAAACTTTAACAGAAGGCCAAAGAGTTGAATTCACTGTTACAGATGGTCAGAAAGGCCCTCAAGCAGAGAACATCGTAGCGCTTTAAATAGCCAACACGATACTTAGTTTGAAGTATTTTTTACTTTGAGCATGTCTTGATCAATATTTGATTAAGACAAAAAAGGGTGAAGCCGCAAGGTTTCACCCTTTTTTTATTGTCTTATTGAAAAGCGACTATTCCCCCACCTTACCCAGCCAAAATGACTGCAACTCGATGGTGATTTCATCCTTCTGGTTTCGATAATCTACAACTAATGTCTGTGAATTTTCTGATGAGTAGTAATACAAACCATCAGTAGGCGAATAGTCAGAGACTCCCAGCACTTTTTCCACCTCTTCTTTAGACATCCCTTCCTTTAGTTGCTTACTAATTTCTTGCAAGTCCGCAGTAGAATATGTCTCGATAAGTGGAGAAATATTATTATCTACGGGAGTATTGGAGTTATCACAGGCAAATAAAAGAAATGTTATCAGCAAGGCTATAAGGGTTGGGCGCTTTAGCATATGAACTCCGTTTGAGGGTTGCCTCTATTAGTTTGGATTTGTAAACGTAGGCTAGCAACTTAAAGTGGGACAAGTAAAGTTATAGCAAATAACCCGCCTTAAACTGGTAGCCCAAACGAATATCCCCATTGCTGGAGTTTGCGAATAAAATTAGGCAGATCACGAGCAGTCGATGCTTTTACATGCATCAGTATATTGATATTAGACTGGTTACTACGACCTCTTAGCTGACTTTTAATCATTGACAGCCTACTTGAATGCAATCCAGCAGGGCGTTTCCAGTCCTCCGTATCAACATCCCAGTTCTCTACCTCTAAAGACAGACTTCGAGCAACCCGCGAAAGTTCCCGATCAGGGTTGTTCGACCAACCGCCAGCACCATAAGGAGGTCTTAGTTTTGTTGCCATCACTCCCGTTGCATTTAAAATAGCATCTTGAGTACGCTGTAGTTCCGAGCGAACTCTCGCCTCAGATGCTGAAGCTAGATTGGTATGTGACCAAGAATGATTTTGTACGGTATGTCCTTGATCAACAATCCCCTTTGTGGCTGTACGGTTGCGCGTCACTTCTTTCCCTAAAACATAAAACTCCGCACGAATATTATTTTGTCTTAAAATTGTCAAAGTATTATTTAATGCCGTTGTCGGCTCAGGGCCGTCATCAAAAGTGAGAATAACCGACTTCCCTGTTGATGACGGCGTAGATGGAGTAATAGGTGGCTGATTATCTGGAGCAGCAGATGTTCCCGACGATGGCGCTAATGCATCAAGCTTATGTATCGTATTTCTACCGATTCTACCGTCAACTTGAAGATTATTATCACGCTGAAACCTCCGAACCATCTGCGACGTTTCTCGACCATAATCACCATCCAGTGTTCCATCGGGCAATGTAGACCGTGGCATAAAGTAGCCCAAATCAACCAATGCTTGCTGGATAATCGCAACGGCGGCTCTATCATGCTCTCCCCGCGTCATTGAAGGATTATTATTACTCGCCTGTTGTAAGCGACTATTATTTTTAAATCTTGGATTATTTAATGGCATCCTTGCTCTCCTCATTACTTTTAGTTAAAACTTATTATATTTGTATCTCTTTTTTATAGCTCAACTAAGATGGGTATGCATAGATTATTTTATAGGGGTATTAAGGATACCCTATATATTTAACACGCATAAATCTGTAAAATGTGGCGATCGGGTGGTTTTCAGTTGCAATGTTTGCAGTGACTATCACGATTTTGTAGACCATTTATCAATAAGGTTATTTATGAGCGCACACGGCAGCAAAGAAAGAATCAAAGTTCCTGAAGGAAAAACACGTTTTCTAACAACTACTCAAAACAAAGCAAATGAAAAAGGTTTCATTGGCTATACGACTACTTGGGATGCATTCCAAAAAGAAGTACCGTATGAGACTCCAAAAAAGCCATAGGCTATTTTTTTGGTCACGCGATCTTTAACGATTGTGTGACCATATTTACCCACCCCTACTTTATCTATTCCACTCCCCCAAAACACTTCCATTTTCAAGACTCCGCCAAATACAACCAAGTATCCACGACCGTATCAGGATTAAGTGATAGTGAGCTAATCTTCTGCTCCAACAACCATTCCGCAAAATCTGGATAATCAGAAGGGCCTTGCCCACAAATACCAATATACTTCCCTTGCTTATGACACGCTGAAATTGCCATTTCTAGCATTTTCTTAACCGCTGGATTACGTTCATCAAATAAATGTGCAATCAAACCTGAGTCTCTATCTAACCCCAAAGTCAACTGCGTCATATCATTTGAGCCAATGGAAAAACCATCAAAATATTCAAGAAATTCTTCCGCTAATACCGCATTAGAGGGTAGCTCACACATCATAATGACACGCAAACCAGCTTCACCGCGTTTAAGACCGTGACTGGTCAATAACTCAACAACTTGCTGTGCTTCTTCTAAAGTTCGGCAGAAAGGAATCATTATCTCGATATTGCTCAAGCCCATCTCATTGCGTACGCGTTTTATGGCAGTACATTCCAGCTCAAAACATTCCTTAAATTCTGATGATAAATAACGTGAGACACCACGGTAACCAATCATAGGGTTTTCTTCATGTGGCTCATAAAGATCACCCGCTAATAGATTAGCATATTCATTGGTTTTAAAATCGGACATCCGCACAATCACTTTTTCAGGTGCAAAAGCTGCTCCTAAAGTACTAATACCCTCCACGAGTTTATCGACATAAAAACTCACAGGATCAGCATAGCCTGCTATTTTCTTATCTATTTTCTGTTTTAAATCATCTTCTAAATCTGCATATCCCAACAATGCTTTAGGATGAATACCAATCATATTATTGATGATAAATTCTAAGCGGGCTAAGCCTACACCTGCATTGGGAATTTGTGCAAAAGAGAAAGCGCGTGAAGGGTTTCCTACATTCATCATTATTTTTACAGGAAGCTCAGGCAGCTCCCCTGTATCTGTTTTGATGTGTTCAAACTCAAGCTCGCCCTTATAGACAAAACCCGTATCACCACTAGCACAAGATGCAGTGACTACCTGCCCTGTAGAGATTTTAGAAGTAGCATCACCACAACCCACGATGGCAGGAACACCCAACTCCCGCGCAATAATCGCAGCATGGCAAGTACGCCCTCCTCGATTTGTGACAATCGCAGAAGCACGTTTCATAATCGGCTCCCAGTCAGGATCAGTCATATCGGTCACTAAAACATCGCCTTCTTGAATCTCATCCATCTGATCGATACTGGCAATCACTTTAGCAACACCCTGCCCTATACGTTGCCCAATCGCACGACCTTCAATGAGTACCTCACCCTCTTCTTTTAACTGATAACGTTCAATCACATTACCTTTATTCTGACTTTCAACCGTTTCAGGGCGCGCTTGCACGATATAGAGCTTGTTATTACCACCATCTAAAGCCCACTCGATATCCATCGGACGACCGTAATGTTTCTCGATGGTCATGGCCTGTTTGGCTAAGGCTTCAACCTGCTCATCATCAATACAAAACCTATTTTTACGCTCATCTTCAACATCACGCACCAAGCAAGAATTATCATGACCTTGCTCATCGGAATACACCATTTCAATGGCTTTTTCACCCAAGTGACGCTTTAAAATAGCAGGTCGTCCAGCCTCAACATTAGGCTTATAAACATTAAATTCATCAGGGTTCACTGATCCCTGTACGACAGTTTCACCTAATCCATAAGCTCCTGTGATAAAAACTGCATCACGAAAGCCCGACTCCGTATCTAGCGTAAACATGACACCACTTGCGCCAATATCACTGCGTACCATTTTTTGAATACCCGCAGATAACAACACTTTAGAATGATCAAAGTTTTGATGTACACGATAAGAAATAGCACGATTATTATAAAGGGAAGCAAACACTTCTTTGATGGCAGCAATTATTTCATCTAAACCACGCACATTCAAAAAAGTCTCCTGCTGACCTGCAAAAGAAGCATCGGGTAAATCTTCTGCCGTTGCAGAGGAGCGTACCGCAACGGCAAGTTCACCGCCTGAGTCTGCCAACATTTGCTGATACGCTACACCCACATCATCCAACAAATCTTGCTGCAAATCAGCACCCATCACCCAACCACGAATATCTGCACCTGCTTTGCTTAAAGCACTCAAATCATCAACATCCAAAGTCTCTAATAATGTATTAATACGTTCAATAAGATGATTTTTTTCTAAGAAGCCGTGATAAGCATGAGTAGTGGTCGCAAAGCCATTCGGAACTGATACGCCCACATCCGACAAACTACTAATCATTTCACCTAAGGAAGCATTTTTTCCGCCAACAATATTGACATCATTCATGCCTAGATCATTAAACCAAATAATATTCTGATTCATTTAATACCCCAAAATCCAATGGATAAACTGCATTAGTCCTATTACTGTCATACGAAATAATAATCTCTACTACTGGATGGTGAGCCTTATCCAGCCTACAAAATCTTATGGTTTTCTAAATTTAAGTGTTGCGCCACTACCTTCTATCATCAACTCCCCACTACTAATTCGATAAGAACTAGCGCCCCGTAACGCTTCTAAAAATTTGCGTTCTATCTTCATAAAACGAGGTTTACATAGCATTTTGGTACTTCCTATAGCACTAAAATGCACAGCATTCTTAGCACTTAAAGTATAATTTGCAAAATAGCGATTGCATCCAGAAGAACCTGTTGCTCGTTTGGAATTAAAGTTAATTGTCATACGTTTTGATAATTTATTTCTCAGCACTCGCCAATTTACACTACTAAGCTGCCAATGTGTCCCCTCTAACGACGACGCTGGTTTCGTACCTCCACCACATGACGTTAGCCCAATTGAACTAATCATTAAAATACTTAACGGTATTAAAAACTGCTTACTTATTTTCATTGCATTCACCTTATAAACGTATACGAATATCCACAATAATAGTACATATCATGATGAAGACCAGTGCTATTTAATACAAACATCAGAAAAACTTATAGTGATTGTATTTTATATTTTTTCACCTCATTATTCGGTATGCTAATAGCGATTTTCAGTGGCATTTAGATTTTGTAAAACTTATTAAGTATTTTGTCCTAAATCAGGCGCAATTCATGCGATATACGCTATAAAGATGAATGAAACCACTACAGCACTTGCATAGGTAAATAAAAATGTCTTGGGATGATCAGCGACCCATGTCGCCACACATACAAATCTACAAAATGCCCATTACCGCAAAGCTCTCTGTTTTGCATCGTGGCACAGGCGCGGTATTATTTCTTGGTCTGATTTTGATGATATGGGTGCTGACATCAGCCGCAGGAGGCATCGATAGCTGGCAAACAATGCACAGTTTTTTATCCAGTTGGTTCGGAAAACTCATCTTATTTGGCTTCACCTTTTCGCTTTATTACCACCTCTGCAATGGCATTCGACACCTCATGTGGGATGTTGGAAAAGGTCTCTCACTTGAGGAAGTCCACTTCTCTGCGCGTATCGTGCTAATAGCATCCATCATTCTGACTTTATTGACTTGGGCAATCGCACTATGAAAGACCTACGTTCTCCCTTAGCCAAAGTCAAAGGTTTAGGCGCATCATCCGAAGCCTCACATCATTTCTGGCAACAGCGCCTCACCGCCCTCGCACTTATTCCGCTAACAATTTGGTTTTGCTTTAGCATTGCCCTTCTGCCCGAAACGAGCCATGCCAGCATTACAACATGGCTAAACTCACCATTTAATGCCGTGATGATGATTCTCATTGTGCTAGTGTCATTCCAACATGCACACTTGGGCTTGCAGGTGATTCTCGAAGATTATATTGCTGAATACCGTTATCGTTTGCTGGCAATTTTAACCGTTAAATTTATCAGTTATTTTATGATGGCATTAGGCATGTACTCCATTATCAAAATCACATTAGGGGGTGCATAACATGGACATTAAAGACTACAAAATCATCGAACACGAATATGATGTAGTAATTGTTGGCGCTGGTGGCGCTGGCTTACGCTCTACCTTAGGTATGGCAGCCGCAGGTTTAAGTACCGCTTGTATCACCAAAGTTTTCCCCACCCGCAGTCACACCGTTGCAGCTCAAGGTGGCATGTCGGCAGCACTTGGCAATATGGGTGAAGATAGCTGGAAATGGCATATGTACGACACCGTAAAAGGCTCTGACTGGCTAGGCGATCAAGATGCGATTGAATATATGTGTCGTGAGGCAAAACCAGCTGTCATCGAGCTAGAACATTTTGGCGTACCCTTCTCACGTACCGATGACGGAAAAATATATCAACGACCCTTTGGTGGCATGACCACACATTATGGTGAAGGTGTCGCACAACGCACTTGCGCCGCAGCTGACCGCACAGGTCATGCGATTTTACATACGCTGTATCAACAATCCTTAAAACATAAAGCAGAATTTTTCGTCGAATACTTCGCCACCGACTTAATCATGGAAGATGGTGTCTGCAAAGGTGTGATGGCATGGGATTTAACCACGGGAGAATTGCACTGTTTCCGTGGTCATCAAGTGGTATTAGCCACAGGTGGTAGCGGTCGCGTGTACTTCTCAGCAACCTCTGCCCATACCTGCACAGGCGACGGTAGCGCAATGGTCTTACGTGCTGGCTTGCCCTTACAAGACATGGAATTTGTACAGTTTCATCCCACAGGTGTTTATGGCGCTGGCGTACTTATCACCGAAGGCGTGCGAGGCGAAGGCGGTTATCTCACCAATGCTAGCGGTGAGCGTTTTATGGAACGCTATGCCCCCAACGCCAAAGACTTAGCTTCTCGCGATGTGGTTTCACGCGCCATGACCATGGAGATCAATGCAGGACGCGGTGTTGGCCCTGAAAAAGATCATATCTTCCTAAACCTACAGCACCTTGGACTTGATATTATCAACGAACGCCTGCCAGGTATTGCCGAAAGCGCGCGTATTTTCGCAGGTGTAGATGTCACCAAAGACCCTATCCCCGTACTACCAACCGTGCATTACAATATGGGCGGCATCCCCACTAATCATCACGGCGAAGTAGTCACTATAGATGGCGATAATCCTGATGCTACTGTCTCAGGCTTAATGGCGATTGGTGAAGCTGCTTGCGTCTCAGTGCATGGCGCTAACCGTTTGGGATCAAACTCACTGTTAGATATTATCGTTTTCGGACGCGCTTCGGCAATCCGCGCTGCCGAGTTAGTCACTCCCAACACACCACATCTACCGCTTCAAGATGGCACATTTGAGAACCTATTAAGTCGATTTGATAAAACGCGCAATGCATCGGGCGAGCTTTCTACCGCAAGTATCCGTGAAAACATGCAACGTACCATGCAAAAATATGCTGCTGTATTCCGCACAGGCGAATCCATGCAGGAAGGTGCAGAAAAAATGCAGGAAATTTTTGAGAGTTTTGAAAAAGTAGGTATCACAGACCGTGGAATGCAGTGGAATACCGACCTACTGGAAACCTTAGAGCTAGAGAACTTACTCGCACAAGCACAAACTATTATCACAGGCGCATTGCAACGAGAAGAAAGCCGTGGCGGACACGCTCGTGAAGACTTCCCCGATAGAGATGATGAAAACTGGATGAAACACACGTTAGCATGGGTTGACCAACAAGGTGCTGTAAGCTTCAATTCACGCCCAGTACATATGTACACACTCACCGATGATTGTGATGTTATTCCACCTAAAAAGCGCGTCTACTAGGAGACTACCTGATCATGGCTGAATTTAAGTTACCTGCAAACTCTATCGTTAGAAAAGGTAAACACTTCGATGCGCCAGCAGGTGCAACAAACATCAAAAAATTCATTATCTATCGTTATGATCCTGATACGGGCAAAAACCCCAGCACCGATAGCTATGAAATCGACATGGATGAATGCGGACCAATGGTGTTAGATGCTCTACTGAAAATCAAAGATGAAGTAGATTCAAGCATCGCCTTTCGTCGCTCTTGTCGTGAAGGCATTTGTGGTTCTTGCTCGATGAATATTGACGGCGGCAACACCCTAGCTTGCACCAAACCCATCGCTGAAATTAGTGGTGACATTTCTATTTACCCGCTACCCCATCAACCCGTCATTAAAGATTTAGTCTCTGATTTGACCAACTTCTACGCCCAATACGCCGCAGTAGAACCGTGGATGAAAACAGATGCCCCAGTCTCACCCGATAAAGAACGCCTACAGTCCAAAGAAGACCGCGAAAAACTAGATGGTTTATACGAATGCATCCTCTGCGCCTGTTGTTCTACTAGTTGCCCCAGCTATTGGTGGAACAGTGATCGCTACCTAGGACCAGCCGCTTTATTAAACTCATACCGTTGGATAAATGACTCACGCGACGAAGCCACGGGCGAACGTTTAGATGAACTAGACGACCCCTTCAAGTTGTATCGCTGTCATACCATCATGAACTGCACCGAAGCCTGCCCCAAAGGATTGAATCCAGCAAAATCCATCGCTAAAATAAAGTCACTAATGATTAAGCGCAAGATGTAAAGCCATTCAGAGATTTCTTAAATTGATAGTCCGTAAATAGCTCTGTGAAATACGGAAAATAGAAACTACAATATTACCCCGTATTATATAAACTGCATACGGGATACAAACATTGGAAAATGTAAAATGCACACGCCTAAATCCTTTAAAATCATGGATGAAAAAGAAATATTCTCCTTTATCAAAGCCAATGCTTTTGGGCAGCTCATCTCCTCCGTTGAAGACAGACCTTGTGTATCACACCTGCCCTTTCTCCTCAGCCAAGATAAAAAACCACTAATTTGCCACCTCGCCAAAACCAATCTGCAATGGAAAAATATAGAAGAACAAGAAATACTCATCACCTTTCAAGGCGCGCATGGCTATATCTCACCCTCTTGGTACAGCACTAAAAGTGTACCCACTTGGAACTATCAAGCCGCACATGTTTATGGCAAAGCCAAACTCATTACCAAAACCAAAACGCTTAAAAAAATTGTCGAAGAACTCACTGAGAAATATGAATCCGACTTTGAAAAACCGTGGAAACCTGAATACAAAGAAACTATGTTAAATGCAATTGTAGGGCTGGAAATAGATATTACAGAGATACAAGCCAAGTATAAATTGAGCCAAAATCGGTCTAAAGAAGATCAACAGAAAGTGATTGAAGAGACTAAAAAAAGAGACAATAAAGCATTGGCAAAGGCAATGGAAAGCATCTAATTAGGGACTTTAAAGAAATTAAGTTACCCTATTGGGCAGGCATTTTGTTTCTGATTGGATTATCTCAAGTGGCGCATAGTTATTCTACGCAACGATTGAGAT
>DQSN01000242.1 GCA_015663245.1 Leucothrix mucor | reverse complement strand
ATCTGCCATTATGTATACTAATAGGGATATTACCTAAAATGTATAGGAAGGTGATTAATATCCATAAGTATTTAGTTTATAACCGCTGAGGAAGGAACATAATATGCAACAACTAACGAGTAAGAAAACGCTATTAGCATCATCACTAGCCATCGCGCTAGTAGCACCTGCTGCTTTTGCAACGAATGGCTTGGCACCAACAGGTTTGGGGCAAGAGCATAAAGCAATGGGTGGAGCAGCTGCGGGTAATCCAGTTAATACTATGAGTATGGCAACAAATCCTGCTGCGGCTTCCTTTATTGATGATGGTTGGGATGTTGAGCTCGAGTTGTTTAAGCCTAATCGTACTGTTGTGCGTAAAGCGTTACCGCCAGCACAAGGTGGCTTTCCTAGTGTAACTTATAAAGGAGATGAGAAGTCAATCTTTGCTATCCCTGGGGGCGGCTATAAGAAGCAGTATAATGATAAGTATGCAATAGGCTTCAGTATGTATGGTAATGGTGGAATGAATACTGAGTTCAAAACGGGGCCAACCCTTGTTTCTGATGGACGCCCTGGCTTCCCAGCCGCTGGTACGATCATCCCGTTTTCTCAATCAAGTGAGCATTCAGGTGTAAATCTTGAGCAGCTCTTTATTTCTCCTACTTTAGGCATAAAGTTAAATGATAAGCATGCTCTTGGTGTATCTGTAAATCTTGTTTATCAACAATTTAAAGCGCAAGGTTTGGAGACGTTATCTGGGTTTTCAGGGGAGCCTACTAAGTTTACGGGGCGTGGTACTGACTCCGCAACTGGTATAGGGGCAACAATTGGTTGGATGGGTAAACTAACTGATACGACAACTGCAGGTGTTTCCTACCGTTTGAAAACCAAAATGGGTAAGTTTAAGAAATATGCAGGTTTATTCCCAGATGGTGGTCGCATGGATGTACCAGCTTCATTGACCATTGGTTTTTCTGAGCAGGTTACACCTAAGACAAAAGTTGCTCTTGATATTCAACAAATTTATTACTCAAAGGTTGGGGCGATAGGTAATAGTGGAGCTATCCAAAAGCCATTTGGTTCAAGTGGTGGACCTGGCTTTGGGTGGGATGATCAAACTATTTTTAAGGTAGGTGTTAAGCATCAACTTAATCCTAAATTAGCTTTAATGGCTGGATATAATCATGGTGACTCACCTGTGGGTCCAGAAGATACATTCTTTAACTCTCTAACACCTGCAGTTGTTGAAGATCATCTTTCGTTAGGTGCTGAATATAAGCTAAATAAAAAGGCCAGCTTGATTGGCAGTTATACACATACTTTTAGCAATACTATCAAAGGTAGCTTTGCAGATGGTCAGCCATTTGATTTGAAAATGGATCAAGATGCGATTGGAATAGGATATAGCGTTAAGTTTTAAAAGAAAAAAGCGAGGTTTTCCTTGCTTTTTTTTGGGTTGAATATTTGAGGAATAGTAAAGTGTTTAAAAAAATTGGATTGGTATTTTTAGGGGCTGCATCAGTTGGTTTATTTTCATCATCTGTCATGGCGGTAGAGTTTATGGATGCCGCTTGGGCTAAGCAAGCATGTGCGGCCTGGAATAAGGAGGCTGTACTAACGGAACAACTAAAGCAGATGCCAAGTGATATGTTTGGTGATGGCTATCAATGGATAAAAAATGATGCAGGGCGCGGTTATAAGATAATTCAGATTTATCGTGATGGCTGTGAAGCATCAAAAATCCAGTTAAATATTTCCCTGAAAGATGATAAGGCTATGTGTACTTATGGCGGTAAGCCAGATGGTAAAAAAATGGATAGTAATGTGGATTATGTAATGCATGCAAGTGATAAAGACTGGGCTTGTATGGGCTCTGGCTCTTGTGGCGTTATGGGGTCTATGATGACGGGGAAGCTAAAGTTCAAAGGTCCAAAAGTGGAAGCAATGAAGGTAATGGATCCCTTTGGAAAATTTTTGAAATTAACAGGAAAAGTGCCTGGGAATAAAGGTGTTTGCAAGAAGTAATTTGTTTGATAAATTGCCAATAAAAGCTCTGATGCTACTGCCTCAGAGCTTTTTTATGTTCCTTTCTTGAAATTTATAACTGATGTTTTTCACAGGCAATAAGTGTGTTTTTCATTAGCATTGCAACGGTCATAGGGCCGACGCCACCTGGTACAGGTGTGATCCAATCAGCATTCTGAGAGGCAACTTTAAATTCAACATCTCCCGCAAGACTACCATTATCCATACGATTTACCCCTACATCAATAACGGTAGCACCTTTCTTTATCCACTCACCTTTTACTAATCCTGCCTTACCTACAGCGACAACGACAATATCAGCTTGTGCGACTAACTCAGGAGTATTGGCAGTGAATCGGTGACATATAGTAACGGTTGCACCTGCCAGTAGTAGTTCCATCATCATCGGGCGCCCAACAATATTTGATGCCCCAACAATAACAGCATGTCTCCCTTTGTAGGTTTCTTGTATGGAGTCTAAAAGGTGTATTATGCCATAGGGTGTGCAAGGTCGCATTCCTGGAATACGTAGAGCTAACTTGCCAATATTTAGAGGGTGGAAACCATCTACATCTTTATCAGGATGAATATGCTCAATCACTAGTGATGTATCTATATGTTTAGGGAGAGGCAGTTGAACGAGGATTCCATCAATAGAGTTATCCCTATTTAAGTCATCTATAATAGAGAGAAGCTCGTGTTGAGTGGTTTCCTTGGGGAGATCATAAGACCGTGAAGTCATGCCTATTTCTTTGCATGCTTTGCGTTTATGCCCCACATAGACTTGTGATGCAGGGTCGCCGCCTATTAAAATAACAGCTAACCCTGGTGCACGTTTCCCTTTTTTAATGCGTTCATCAATAAGTAGCTTTACTTCTGCTCTAACGTTAGCGGCGACTTTTTTTCCGTCAATGAGTTTAGCGGTCATATACTATTTTTCCAATGGAGGAGAGGATAATCATGTCATTCTTTGATTTTATAATCATGATGTAAAATCAATTGAATACTTTAAAATAAAAGGTTTATTAATTGTAGTCTTTATTCAAAAACTAAGAAGTAAAAAAAGAAACTGAAAAAATACAAAAAATCGGGTTGACGAGGTGTATATTGATGCGTATTATTCGCGCTCCGTTAAAGGTTGTTTAGCAGTTGCTGGCAATTTGATCGGGTATGTCGGGATATAGCGCAGTCTGGTAGCGCGCCTGCTTTGGGTGCAGGATGTCGGGAGTTCGAATCTCTCTATCCCGACCACTTTTTATAGTGGTTGCAAGTGGTATTAGCAATAATGTTTAATATAGCGATGCGCTTGTAGCTCAGTTGGATAGAGCAACGGCCTTCTAAGCCGTGGGTCGCAGGTTCGACTCCTGCCAAGCGCGCCATATTTTGGTAATAATATGGTTCGTGGCAATAGCAAATTTAGAAGTGTTTTATTATGGTGGGTGTAGCTCAGTTGGTAGAGCCCTGGATTGTGATTCCAGTCGTCGTGGGTTCAAGTCCCATCATCCACCCCATAATTATTAAGTTTTAGAAGTCTTGAGTAATTCCCACAGATTTCTGAAATCTTTTTAGTAAAGATTATACACAAGCAGGTCTTTGCACTGTATAATCGCGCGGTTAGTTCATAAGGGATATGAGCTTAGTTTAGTTTTTAAGAAATGCGAGAGTGGCGGAATTGGTAGACGCGCTGGTTTTAGGTACCAGTATCGTAAGATGTGAGAGTTCGAGTCTCTCCTTTCGCACCATCTTAAAATAGGCAGCCGCCTTTCCTTTTTTGAATATCATACTTATATTAATTTAGATGTTTACTGTTTCCTCGTATGGCAGGACAGTGAATGGTGAGGTTTTTTGCATGCAAGTTTCTGTTGAATCTACGGGTAATATCGGACGTAAAATGAATGTTTCAGTTCCAGCTGAGCGCATTGATGGAGAGGTTGAGAAACGTTTGAAAGACATGCGAGGTCGTGTAAAAATTGATGGATTTCGTCCTGGAAAAGTACCATTAAGTGTTGTTAGTCAGCAATATGGTGATTCTGTCTACCAAGAAGTCGTTGGTGAAATATTTCAATCAACATTTTATGAGGCGGCAACAGCTGAGAGCTTGCGCGTAGCAGGTATGCCAAATATAGATGCCGAAGTGTTAGAAGCAGGTAAAGACCTAGAATATGTAGCTACCTTTGAAGTTTATCCTACTTTTGAAATTGCTAATGTTGAAGAGTTGGAAATTAGCAGAGCAGCAGTGAAAATTATGGCTACTGATGTTAATAAAATGATTGAGACTTTACGTGAACAACAAAAAGAATGGAAAGACGTAAAGCGCGCTGCGAAAGAGGGCGACATAGTTGTTGTCGATTTTGAGGGAACAATTGATGGTGAAGAGTTTGAGGGTGGTTCAGCAAAAGACTTTACCGTTGAGTTGGGCTCAGGTCGTATGCTGAAAGACTTTGATGACGGGCTTGCAGGGATGAAGGTGGGAGGAAAGAAAACAATAGATGTTACTTTCCCTGCTGATTATCCAGCCGAAAACTTGAAAGATAAAACGGCTCAGTTTGAGTTAAGTGTAACGGCTGTACGGTCTTCTTCTTTGCCAAAAGTTGATGAAGATTTCATCAAAAAATTTGGCGTTGAAGACGGCACGAAAAAAAGCTTTAAAGAAGAAATTAAAGCAAACATGGAGCGAGAGCTTGAGCAAAATATTAAAGCACGCTTAAAACAGTCTGTTATGGATGGTTTGCATGATCTGCATGATATAGAAGTGCCAGCATCGCTTGTAACAGAAGAAATAAAGCATGTTCGTAATGAAATGTCAGGCAATACGGGTACAGACGTTTCAACATTACCTGATGAGCTATTTACTGAGCAGGCAAGTCGGCGGGTAAAATTAGGTTTGATTGTTGGTGAAATCATTACAAGCAACGATATGAAA
Organism: Leucothrix mucor; assembly: GCA_015663245.1. Lineage (GTDB taxonomy): Bacteria > Pseudomonadota > Gammaproteobacteria > Thiotrichales > Thiotrichaceae > JAGLBW01. The sequence goes on along the minus strand of DQSN01000242.1, from coordinate 5,646 downwards.
AAAGATCAGAAAAAAGTTGATGATATGCTAGAAAGCATGGCATCAACTTATGAAGATCCTCAAGCTTTAATTGAATATTACAAAACAAATGAACAAGCAATGCAGACGGTAGAAGCTGCTGTTATGGAAGAAATGATCGTTGATTGGGTTATAAATAAAGCGAGTGTAAATGATGAGGAAATGAGTTTTTCCGACTTGATGTCTCCTGAAGATCAAGCGGCAGCGGCTTAATCTATTTATAGATAGGCTTTACTTTCGGCTAAAACTATAACTTATTTAAATGCTAAGGAGTGTGAAATGTCAGAGAACACATTAGAAAATAAAGCTTTGGGCTTAATCCCTATGGTTGTTGAACAAACCTCTAGGGGAGAGCGTTCTTATGATATTTACTCGCGTCTTTTAAAAGAACGTGTGATCTTCGTTGTCGGTGCAATAGAAGATCATATGGCCAACTTAATTGTTGCGCAATTATTATTTTTAGAGTCTGAAAACCCAGAAAAAGATATTCATTTGTATATAAATTCTCCTGGTGGTGTCGTCACTGCTGGTATGGGTATTTATGATACCATGCAGTTTATTAAGCCAGATGTTAGTACTTTGTGTATTGGGCAAGCAGCAAGTATGGGTGCTATTCTATTGGCTGGTGGGGCAGAAAATAAGCGTTACGCTTTGCCACATTCACGGGTGATGATTCACCAACCCTTAGGTGGCTACCAAGGTCAAGCAACAGATATTGAGATTCATGCGAAAGAAATTTTAAAAATCCGCGAAGAACTAAATAAAGTGCTTGCTAGTCATAGTGGTCAAACACTAAAGAAAATTGCAAAAGATACTGAACGTGATAATTTTATGACAGCTGCTGAAGCACAAAAATATGGTTTGATTGATGAAGTACTAAACAAAAGATAATAATTTTGTTTCTAAATAAAAAATGGTCTGCTTGTCAGACCATTTTTTTTGCTTATTCAATATCCCGTTTTTCTTTGTACTAACTGTACATTTGAAAGGAATCATATAGACTTAATAAAATAATTGAGGAACGATGGGAGCTCTTAGTAACTCAATTGTAAGTCTCTATATAAAATAATGAGGAACTCTAGTAATGAGTGATGACAAAAAAAGCGATCAAGATAATGGAAAATTATTATATTGTTCATTTTGTGGGAAAAGCCAGCATGAAGTGAGAAAGCTAATTGCGGGGCCTTCTGTTTTTGTCTGTGACGAATGCGTTGATCTTTGTAATGATATTATTCGTGAAGAGCTAGATGACAAACAAGAAGAAGGATCTAGCAAGCTTCCTACTCCGCGCGAAATCACTGCCTTATTAGATGATTATGTTATTGCTCAGTCTGCGGCTAAAAAAGTTTTATCTGTTGCGGTTTATAATCATTATAAACGCATGGAAAGTAATAATAGTTTTAACGATGATGATGTAGAACTTTCTAAAAGCAATATTCTTCTTATTGGTCCTACAGGAAGCGGTAAAACATTATTAGCTGAAACATTAGCACGTACTTTAGATGTTCCTTTCACAATGGCTGATGCAACAACTCTAACTGAGGCGGGTTATGTTGGTGAAGATGTCGAAAATATTATTCAAAAACTGTTACAAAAGTGTGATTACGATGTTGATAAAGCAGAAACAGGCATTGTCTATATCGATGAAATTGATAAAATTTCACGTAAATCAGATAATCCATCCATTACTCGCGATGTTTCAGGTGAGGGTGTTCAGCAAGCCTTGTTAAAACTTATAGAGGGGACTGTTGCGTCGGTTCCACCGCAAGGTGGGCGCAAGCATCCTCAGCAAGAGTTTTTGCAAGTTGATACAAAAAACATTCTCTTTATCTGTGGTGGTGCTTTTTCTGGCTTAGATAAAGTGGTTATAAACAGAACACTTAAAAGCAGTATTGGTTTTGGGGCAGATGTTAAAAAGCCTGATGATGGCAAGAATTTTGGTGAAGTAATTAAAGGTGTTGAAGCAGAAGACTTAGTGCGCTACGGCTTGATACCTGAGTTCATTGGACGTTTACCTGTTGTTGCTACTTTAGAAGAGTTAGATGCGGATGCCTTGGTGCGTATTTTAACTGAGCCAAAGAATGCACTGACAAAGCAATATAGTAAATTATTTGAAATGGAAGGTGCAGAACTTGATTTTCGGGATGAAGCACTAACGGCGATTGCAGAAAAGGCAATGGAAAGAAATACAGGTGCTCGTGGCTTGCGTACCATTATGGAAAAAATTCTACTTAATACCATGTATGATTTGCCATCGCTAGAGAATGTAAGCAAGGTTGTAGTCGACGAAGGTGTGGTCAATGGTGACTCCAAACCTTATCTAATCTACGAAAATAAAGACATTGAGCCTCTCAAAAAAGCAGCTGCCAGCTAGTTTTAGCCTCTATCTATGGACACCGTGAAAAAGTTAGACTGACCGATAAAATATATAATAATAAATGACTATTTTTGATGTTATTCCTTATTCCGCACAGGTTCCTAAGCAAGTAGGTTAAAGTTTCTAATGTTATTAGAAAATAGCTACTTGCCTTGTAGTATAATATTTAGCGGGTATCTTTCTATGTGAATATACGCACTAACTTTCGTGCAAACACCTAGGTGCCTGTCCGCGAACTCCAAAAAATGAAATTTCAATCAATATATAGTGATTGAATCTTTGAATAAACACTACATGTTGTGGCTGTCATTTTCAAAAGTTAGTTCTCGGACAGCCTCCTAGGACCTTGTCCGAGAACGACCCAATACGTGACTTTTATGGGGATTTAATTTTTTTCAATAGCTATAAAAATTATAGTTTTTGAAAAGTCGTCAACTTTTTAGTTCTCGATCAGCCTCCTAGCCTAGTACGTAAAGGGTTTAATTTGCTCAAATGAACACCAACTCTACGTAATGTGCGTGTGAGAGTTGAGTTTTATTGTTTTATCCCAATTCTCTAAAGTTATCAAAGTCACTCTTTGTTCTAACCTAAGTTACTAAATTCCCCTTACTGAGATTTGTATGTCTGAAAATAATGTTATAAAAAATATTCCAGTGCTAACTCTACGGGATGTAGTTGTTTATCCGTATATGGTAATTCCACTTTTTGTTGGTAGAGAGAAATCAATTAAAGCTCTTGATGTTGCAATGGAGCAGGGTAAACAAATACTTTTAGTGGCGCAGAAAAATGCTGAAATAGATGATCCTAGTGCGGGTGATATTTATTCTGTAGCAACCTTAGCAACTATTTTACAATTGCTAAAGTTACCTGATGGGACTTTAAAGGTATTAGTTGAAGGTGTTGAGCGTACTTCAATTACAGCAACAAGATCCGATGAGGGTTATTTAACAGCGGATATCGAAACCATTCTTCCAGATGAAAAAGATGATGAGCGAAAATTAGAACTACTGGGTAAAATATTGTTGGGTCAATTTGACAAATACGTAAAGCTAAATAAAAAAATTCCTGCGGAAGTATTGTCATCACTATCAGGTATTGATGAACCTGATAGGCTAGCAGACACTATTGCCTCTCACTTAGGTCTTAAGGTAGCAAAGAAGCAGGAAATACTCGAAGTACTCAATGTAGAGTTACGCTTAGATAAACTAATTGAATTAGTTGATGGTGAAATCGATTTGTTGCAAGTTGAAAAACGCATTAGGGGACGTGTTAAGCAACAAATGGAAAAAAGCCAACGCGAATATTACCTGAATGAGCAAATGAAAGCTATTCAGAAAGAGCTAGGCGATATGGATGAAGTGCCTAATGAATTAGATGAGCTGGCTAATAAAATCAAAAAAGCAGGGATGCCTAAAGAAGCAAACGAAAAGGCTACTTCTGAACTTAACAAGTTGAAAATGATGTCACCAATGTCTGCTGAAGCTACGGTTGTGCGTAACTATATAGACTGGATGGTGGGTTTGCCTTGGAAGAAAAAGTCACGAATTATTACTGACTTAGGTAAAGCGCAAGATATTTTGGATGCTGATCATTATGGCTTAGACAAAGTGAAAGAACGTATTGTTGAGTATTTAGCGGTTCAGCAGCGTGTGAAAAAATTAAAAGGTTCTATCCTATGTCTTGTAGGGCCTCCAGGGGTTGGTAAAACATCACTTGGTAGGTCTCTTGCAAGAGCTACGGGACGAAAATACACCCGCATGGCTTTAGGTGGGGTAAGGGATGAGGCGGAAATAAGAGGACATCGCCGTACTTATATTGGAGCTTTACCAGGTAAAATTATTCAAAATTTGTCACGTATTGGAGCAAAGAATCCTCTATTTTTGTTAGATGAAATTGACAAAATGGCAGCTGACTTTCGTGGCGACCCCTCATCTGCTTTGCTTGAGGTTTTAGATCCAGAGCAAAATCATACCTTTGCCGATCATTATCTTGAAGTTGATTTTGATTTATCTGATGTAATGTTTGTAGCAACCTCAAACAGTATGAATATTCCAGGTCCTTTGCTGGATAGGATGGAGGTTATTCATATTCCTGGTTATACGGAAGATGAAAAGCTAAATATAGGCAAGAATTATTTAATGCCAAAGCAATTTAAAGCAAATGGTATTAGAAAAGGTGAATTGACCATCAGCGATAGTGCGATTTTAGCAATTATTCGCCACTACACGCGTGAAGCAGGTGTGAGGAATCTTGATCGTGAAATTTCAAAAATTTGTAGAAAAACTATAAAAAATCATCTGCTAAAGAAGAAAAAGAAGTCAGCTGTTAGCGCAAGAAATATCGAAAGGTATTTAGGTGTACAGCGTTTTGACTTTGGTCGTGCTGATAAAGTGAATCAAGTCGGACAGGTGACAGGGCTTGCTTGGACCTCCGTTGGTGGTGAGTTATTAACAATTGAAAGTGTTGTTTTGTCTGGCAATGGCGGTATTAAAAGTACTGGAAGCCTCGGAAAAGTGATGCAAGAGTCTATTCAAGCGGCTGAAACTGTTGTCAAAAGTCGTGCTTTACAGCTGGGTCTCTCATCAAAGTTCTTGAAAAAGAATAGTGTACATATACATGTTCCAGAAGGTGCAACTCCAAAAGATGGACCTAGTGCTGGAATAGGAATGGCGACTGCTATTGTTTCTGCAATGACAGGGATTCCTGTTAAAGCTGAAGTGGCAATGACGGGGGAGATTACTCTACGAGGGGAAGTTTTACCCATTGGGGGCTTGAAAGAAAAGTTGTTAGCGGCTCATAGAGGGGGAATAACAGTAGTATTAATTCCTGCCGATAATGAGAAAGATCTAGTCGATATCCCTGAAAATATAAAGAAAGGCCTAATGATTAAACCAGTTAAATGGTTTGATGAAGTGCTTGAACTAGCATTAGAATCACTTCCTGTAGCTTTGGATGGAGAGGAAGAAGAAGGCTTGCCTGAAACAGCATCATGCAAATCAACTTCCTCAAATGAGACTAAAGAAAAAACAATAGCACATTAATAAGTTAACTTCCCTTCCCGATTTTCACCATAATCCCGCCCTTAAGGGCGGACTATGTATTCTTTTAATCAGATACCTGAGTGTTTTTTAGGTAACTTCATTGTAATTTATAGCAAGAAAACGGTCACTCTCCCAAATATATCGTATTGACTTGAGAGTTTCTAAAATTTTTTGCTGATATTTGTTGAGAGTATCTTTAAGGTTTTCTGT
>DQSN01000103.1 GCA_015663245.1 Leucothrix mucor | reverse complement strand
CTACGCACATCAGGAATCCCCTGCATTAAATCAATCTCAACATCAGGATCAGTGAAAGGACCTGAGGTATCGTACACAGGAATCGGTGGATTCTCCTCTGCGCCCATACTATCGGAAGTGTCGTCTTGCAAAATTTCGCGCATACCAACACGAATATCAGGACGCGAGCCTTCAATGTAGATTTTGCGGGAATTAGAAAAGGGCTTGGTGACTTCTTCCGAGAGCTCGGCTGTCTTTTGTATAAAGGCTTCTGGTATTGCATTCATGTGATATTTATCTCCATTCGCCAAAGAAATGAACGGATAGATATATCGTAGATAGACACAATAATATCCAAGCATTCCCTTCGTCGGCATTATCCGTATCAGGTATAGAACTCAAAATGAGCTCTAAGGGTATTTCTCAGCTTTTAAAAAAGCACCCCTAGCTAAGCGCGAGACTATAGCATAGTAGAAAGGTACAATAAAAACCTTGCATGACTTGCTTTATAAAGTATGTTTCAAGATTTATCTAATAGGAAATTTTGATGAGAGAAACAAATACACAATATATTCCTACCGCTTTAAGTATTGCTGGCTCCGACCCCTCTGGTGGCGCAGGTATTCAAGCCGATTTAAAAACATTTTCCGCACATCAGGTTTACGGTATGAGTGTTATTACCGCATTAACGGCTCAAAATACTACGGGTGTGAATGCAATACATCTAGTGCCTGCTGAATTCGTAGCGACACAAATCAATACTATTTTTAAGGATATTCGTGTGGATGCGATTAAAATAGGCATGATTGCCACTGCTGAAATCGCTATCGCTATCGCCGACGCACTGGAAAAAAAGTGCGACAGCCCTATTGTGCTAGACACAATAATGATCGCTAAAGGTGGTCATTCCTTGCTAGCAAACAATGCTGTTACAGCACTCAAAACACGCTTACTACCACTTGCAACACTCATAACCCCCAACCTACCCGAAGCCGCACACTTACTGGAAACCGATATTGCGCAAACACGCCAAGAAATTGAAATACAAGGTCGCGCTTTATTAAAGCTGGGAGCAAAAGCAATTTTAATGAAGGGTGGTCACCTAGCAGGTGAGGAAAGCCCAGACTTACTTATATCAGAATCAGAGGCTATTTGGCTTGAAGGTAAACGTATCAATACCAAAAATACACATGGTACAGGCTGTACATTGTCAGCAGCTATAGCCGCTGAACTTGCCAAAGGCAATAATTTAAAAGACGCGGTGAGTAGTGCAAAAGCTTATCTGCGTGGCGCTATTTCTGCGGCTGATACTTTAAATATTGGCTCTGGGCATGGGCCAACGCATCATTTTTATCAATATTGGCGCTAAAAAACTACAGAATAAGACGAGGCACAGCTTCTAAAAGCTTCTGCGTATATGCTTGCTGAGGATTCCCACACACATCTGCCGTCAAACCTTGTTCAACAATTTTTCCTGCTTTCATCACCACAGTTTCATCACTTAAGTATTCTACCACTGCAATATTGTGCGTAATAAAGAGTAAGGTTAAGTCTCTTTGTTGACGAATTTCCAGAAGTAGTTGCAACACTTCAGCTTGCACTGAAACATCCAAAGCACTGGTTATTTCGTCACAGACGATAAACTCAGGATTAACCACCAAGGCTCTTGCTAAGCCTATACGTTGACGTTGACCACCTGAAAATTCATGCGGATAACGCCAAAGATAGTCACGATCTAAATGTACTTGCTCTAATATTTTTGCTGCGCGCTCTATTCTATCTTCCTTATTTTCACCAATGCCATGCACTGTCATTGGCTCGACAAGTGTGGTGATTATTTGTAAGCGTGGATTTAGCGAAGATTGAGGGTCTTGAAAAGCAATTTGCATTTGTGGGCGCAGTGGTCTTAGTTCTTTTTGCGTTAAACCAACTAATTCTGTGCCGCGTATTTTCACACTTCCAGAAGTCACTTCTTCAAGCTGCAAAATAGCCCTTCCCAACGTTGTTTTACCGCAGCCAGACTCTCCCACTAAGGCCATAATTGAGCCTTTTTTGATATTTAAGTCGATCTCATCAACTGCCTTTACATGATCAACAACCTTGCGGAATAAACCTTTTTTAATGGGAAACCAAACTTTAAGTTTTTTTACTTCAACTATATTTTCTTGCTGCTTTAGTTTCTCTGGGTCAGCTTTATTGGGTCGCTGTAGATTTTCTGGAATAGCCGCAAGCAGTTTTTTAGTATAAACATGTTGAGGATTGCGCAAAACATCTTTGCTTAAACCAACTTCAACTAATTTTCCCTGCTTCATGACACCCACTTTATGCGCCATTTGTGCAACCACGCCAAAGTCATGCGTAATAAATAAAATTCCCATGCCATTACGCTTCTGCAAGTCTCGCATTAACCGCAGTATTTCTGCTTGCACGGTTACATCTAGCGCAGTGGTTGGCTCATCGGCAATCAATAAATCAGGCTTACAGGCGAGCGCCATTGCAATCATTACACGCTGGCGTTGCCCGCCAGATAGTTGATGTGGGTAATTATCAAAACGTGTACTGGCTTTGGGAATTTGTACTTCTTCCAAGGCTTCAATGGTTTGCTTTTTAGCTTCTGCATCCGACATATCGGGATAATGTAATTGCAGGGCTTCCATAATCTGCTCACCAATCGTGAACACAGGATTGAGCGAGGTCATTGGCTCTTGGAAAATCATCGCAATGCGCGCACCACGAATTTGTCTTAAATCATCTTCACCCAAATCAAGCGTATTAACTTCTTTAGAGGACGTATTATCATTACGCCAATTAAAGATAACCTCGCCATTAGGATGAGATGAAATCCCCGCTGGCAATAGCTGAATAACGGATAAAGCACAGATTGATTTACCACTACCCGATTCACCTACTAAGCAAAAGGTCTCACCTTGGTTGAGACTAAAGCTCACCCCATCAACCGCTTTAACTGTTTCTTTAGCCGCTTGCAGATGCGTATAGAGGTTTTTAACATTTAATAAAGGAGTCTTTTTACTCATCAACTTACCCCTAATCTTCCCGCTAACTGGGGATCGATAGCATCACGCAATGCCTCACCAATAAGGTTATACGCAAAGACCGTGAGGAAAATTGCTCCGCCAGGAAAGGCAGCCATCCACCAATTAAAGGTTGAGGATTTCACTGCTTGATTGAGCATCTGCCCCCATGACGGCACATCGACAGGTCCCAAGCCTAAAAAGCTTAAAGTGGCCTCCGTAAGAATCGCCGAGGCAACTCCAAAACTAATCGCGACTAATAATGGTGCAACACCGTTGGGTAAGATATGACGAAATAAGATGGATTGTAATGGTAGACCGCTGGCAATGGCAGCTTGAACATAGTCTTGTTTACGCAGTTTCAGGAATTCCGCACGCACGTATCTGGCATAGCCCGACCATCCCGTGATGCCAATAATAATCATCATCAAATAAATGCTACGCCCGAAGAAAGCGATAATGGTTAGCAGTAAAAATAGCACGGGGATGGCTTCAAATATTTCCATAAGCCGCATTCCGAACATATCAACACGCCCTGAAAAATATCCCATTTGACCACCGATAAAAACACCGATAACCATTGCTATACCTGTTGCTACAAAACCAATACCCAGTGCAATACGTGAGGCATGAATCATACGGCTGGCAACGTCCGCGCCATTATCATCAGTTCCCATGATGTGTACACGTTTATCCGCAGAAAAAGGAGCTTCTAAACCTGTATCGCCATAATCACGTAGAAAATCACTGGGTGAATAAGGGATAGGCGGTAGTACTGCCCAATCATATTCAGCATTCGCTGATTTCTCGCGGAACTCATCATAAATAATTATTTTAGGCGGTGTTAACAACATTTGAGCTAGCAAGGCGCTGCTAATCGCAACAATGGTGAATATCCATAGTTTTTTAATAAAGCCTAATTTTATTTTCCACAGCAGCAATGCACTGATAAAAGCCGATAACATGAACACGTCTTCGGCAGTTGTATAACGCAGAACGGGCATAGTTAGCACGCCATTTTCACTGGCTAACAGTGGCATACTATTGGCGATATAAGGGGCGAACGTTGCAGCAAAAGTGAGGAGAAAAACCCACGATAAGCCTAGACGAGCACCCCAACCAGAGAATGCAAGGCGCAATACGCGCTGACCATACGACTCACTGATATGAGTTGTGGTATTTATGCTATTAGTCATACTGAATCCTCGGATCAACCAGCGTATAGAGGAAATCAGAGATTAGATAACCAACCAAGGTGAGTAAACCTGCGATAAGGGTGATGGATAAAACAACTTCTCGGTCACGTGCCATGGTCGCTTCGATAACTAATTTACCCATGCCATCAATACTAAATATTTGCTCTATAATAATAGAGCCGCCCAATAAGCTTGGCAGTAGACCCGCTAAGATAGTAATCAACGGTAATAAGCTATTGCGAAAGACATGCTTCCACAGCACATCCTCTTCAGCTACACCTTTGGCGCGTGCTGTACGGGCGTAATCTGCATTTAGGTTTTCTAAGATCGAGGTTCGCATAATTTTTGCCAAAGCGGCAAAACCACCATAAGACAACGCAATGATTGGTAACACTAAATGCCATGAGCGGTCTAATAAGAAACCACGCACAAAGTCACCTGCTGATAATTGTACGCCAAGCATTAAGCCCAGCCCTGCACCCATCACCATCAAACCTCCTACTCTAAAGGTGGCAACGTCCGTCCAAGCAAATAGGGCTAAGGTAATTGCGCCGAGCAGGGGTAAAAATACCCAGTTAAATAGTAAAAAATCGGCATGACTAAATGCCATCCATGCTCCCATTGCAACACCGAATAAAGCAGCGATACTTATACGTGCTTTGAGATTGCGCCACTGACTTAACCAGAAGCTAGCAACAGCACCGAAGATCATCAATACAAATACTTTCAAAACATCCCAAAGCGATGACCAGTGTGGTAAAAAGGGCATATCCAAAGCTTCTCGACTACTCAAACCACTGGTAGGAAACCATTGCCAATGTTGAATACTGGAGAAAAAACCAATCATTAATACACCCGCTAACATGGAGGGTATTGACCATAGTGCCAGCATAATGACATTAGAGGTAACATCAAAGCGCCCTCCTCTATCGCGTGCAGCATTCATGCCAATAATGATAGCGATGATATATATAAGCGGGATGGTGATGACATTGAGCAATAAGGTAATCGGCAAACGCTCTGCAATTAAATCACCTACTGGGCGACCATAGTTAAAGCTATCACCTAAATCAGAACCTTTCGTAAAAGAAAAGCCATTGATTTTCCGCTCTTTATCAAAAGTGAATCCGATGGGAGATACGTTATTTAGCCAACGCAAATACTGCAAGGGTAAAGGATCATCCAAACCATAACGTTTGTTGTAATAATCCCGCATTGCCTGCTTTTGCTCAGGCTTCATATCACTACCACTAACTAAGCTATCAGCAGTAATTCCACCAGGAGCTGTCGCCATGACTGTAAAGACAACAATGGTGATACCCAGCAAAGTGGGGATCATAAGTAGGATGCGACGTAGGAGATAAATTAACATTTATTATTTTTATTTTTCCCTGATAGGCTCTAGTGGTATTTTTGACTACTTGTTGGCACATAGGTTTCTAGTGGTAACATACCTCGATTTAAACCCAACTTTGTCATGCTTAAGTTTTTGAAGCGCTTATCAATAAAGACTAAACTCTGCTTACGAATTAAGAAGGTGTACGGCTGATCTTCATAAAATACGGCTTCAGCCTTCTTCCAAATAGGCATTCTTTTCGACTCATCAACGGTTACACGCGCCTCATCAATTAACTTATCCAATTCATCACTTTTGTAATTTATGAAGTTATTGCCATTGGTTTTAGTTTGCGAGCTATGAAACATTTGATAAATATCTGTTTCTATACCACTTGTCCAACCTAGTGTAATCGCTGTAAAGTCTTTGTTATCCAGCTTTTCTATCATCACTGGCCACTCTGTTGGCTCTGGGATTAATTTCACACCTGCTTTTGCATACATATCTTTAAGCAACAACACCATACGTTTGGTGTCTTCATTCGCTTGAAAATAGACAAGCTTAAATTCAAAGTCCTTACCTTCTTTATTTTCTAATACACCATCATTGTTACGGTCTTCAAAACCTGCAGCAGCAAGTAATTCTTTGGCTTTTTGCAGGTCTCCTTTGCGAGCAACAAGTGCAGTATCATGCTGCTTACTTCGGGGGCTAAAGGGGCTAATCGCAATTTCAGCATAACCTAAATAAATATCACTGATGATTTTATCCCTATCGGTTAGATAGGTCATTGCCTGACGCACACGTTTATCTGCAAACAAAGTTGTTTTACCATTCTCTTCCTGATTCCACCCAATATAGGAATAACCGACAGTTGGAGGCATATACTCAAAGTTATGACTTTTATCAGTCATTTGCTTATCGTCTTTGAGTTTTTTGTATTCTACTGGACGAGCACCATAAGCATCTAATTCACCATTGCGATAAGTGGTTAGTCTTGCACTGTCATTTTG
>DQSN01000106.1 GCA_015663245.1 Leucothrix mucor | reverse complement strand
AGCTATATCGGGGACGCGGGGCTACTTTTTTGCAAGTTCTATTATTGTTGATAATAAGGTGTTGGGAGTTGTGGCGGTTAAAGTTGCTATTGATGATATTGAGTTTACGTGGGGGCAGGGCGTGGTCGATTTTATGGTCACAGATGCTAATGGGGTGATTTTTCTTTCGAGTCAAAAAAGCTGGAATTTAAAATCGGTCTTGCCTTTATCAGTGGAGCAAAAAAAGCGGGTGAAAGAAAGTCGCCGCTATGGCTCAAAGAGTATTGTTAGTTTGAAAAATACAGCTTTAGATATTGGTGATAAAAAATTCCAGAGTATTCAATTACTGGGTGCAGATTATGAAATGCTAAGTCATAAAATGGAGTTGGCAGATTGGGATGTGCGTGTTGTCGCTAGTCATGCGGGTATCAAAAAGAGTGTTTTTAATGCCATGCTGATTAGTGCGTTTATTCTGCTGTTGTTGTCGGCTTTAGCGGCATTATTGTGGAAAACTCAGCAGCAGCGAAAAAAATATCAACAACAAATTCGCCAAGCCTTAGAGAAAAAAGTTGTGCAACGCACTAAAGCTTTGAAGCAGTCTCAAGAAGATTTGATACAAGCGGCAAAGATGGCGGCATTGGGGCAGTTATCTGCGGGGATGGCGCATGAGATTAATAATCCACTAACGGCTATTCGTGCTTATGCGGATAATGCTCGCCAGTTTTTGCAAAAAGATTGTTTGGATATGGTGGAGTCGAATCTTACTGAAATTACTAGTCTAACCGAAAGCATGGCGGCAATTACGGGACAATTAAAGTCATTTTCGCGCAAGAGCAAAGGGCAGATGACACCTGTGTTAGTCGGCACTGCAATTAGTCATGCGCTTGCCATTGTGCATCCTAAGATTATTAGCCATCAAATTAGCTGCTATTGGGATGCAAGTGATGCCAATATCGCTCATATAAAGGTTTTGGCAGATGAGTTATGGCTAGGGCAAATTTTGGTTAATTTACTCACAAATGCTATCGCGGCAACACAGGAAAGGTCTAATCGAAAAATTTGGATTGAGATTCAAAAAGGTGAGAATTCGCAGTTGTGTATTCATGTTAAAGACAATGGTATGGGAATTGCTGATGATAATTTATCACATATTTTCGAGCCATTTTTTACTACTAAAGCATCTTCAAAAGGCTTAGGCTTGGGGCTTTCAATTTCATTCAATTTGGCAAAAGATATGCAGGGAAGTTTAAATGCACATAATCATCGTAAGGGTGGGGCGGTCTTTAGTTTATGTCTACCAGCGGTGAAAAATTCGTGACGTTACCGACTATATTGTTGGTCGATGATGAGGCTGCCGTGCGCCAATCAATTGAACAATCGTTACAGTTAGCAGGCTATCAGGTCAAAAGTTTTTCTTCGGCTAATGCGGTGTTGGCACATCTTGGTAGTGATTTTTTTGGTGTGTTACTCAGTGATATTCGGATGCCTGATATGGATGGTATTGAGTTAATGCATGAGGCTTTAAAAGTTGATGCACAACTGCCCGTTATTCTTATTAGCGGTCATGCGGATGTGAGTACTGCGGTGAGTGCGATTCGTGACGGTGCGTATGATTTAATTGAGAAGCCTTTTTCGGCGAGTTTATTGCTGGATAGAGTTAAACGAGCGGTTGAGCAGCGAAAACTCACTTTGGAGAATCGCCGTTTAAAAGAAGCGTTGGAAAGCCAAAATAGGATTGGGCCGCGTATTATTGGTGAATCCTCCGTTATGCTTAATTTACGCAAAATGGTTTCACTGATTGCTAATGCTGAGGCTGATGTTTTAATTTATGGTGAAACAGGCACGGGCAAGGAGTTATTTGCACGTTCTTTGCATGAGCAAAGCAAGCGTCGTGATCATAATTATGTGGCGATAAATTGCGGGGCTATTTCGGAGCAGCTGCTAGAAAGTGAGCTTTTTGGACATGAGGCTGGCGCCTTTACCGATGCGAAAAAAAGGCGGGTTGGTAAGTTTGAACATGCCAATGGTGGTACGGTATTTTTAGACGAAATCGAGAGCATGTCGCCAGCGACGCAGGTTTCCTTATTGCGAGTTTTACAGGAACGTAGTATAGAACGACTTGGTTCTAATCATTTAATACCACTGGATATTCGCGTAATAGCAGCGACAAAAATCGACTTGAAAGAAGCCGCAGAACGTAAAGAGTTTCGTGAAGATCTTTATTATCGCCTAAATGTTGTGACTTTAGATTTACCACCATTACGGGATAGACGTGATGATATTCCTCTGTTATTTCAGCATTTTGTACTAGTCGCCTCGGCGCGTTGTGAAACCGAGGTTCCACCTCTAAATCGCAAGGCATTGCATACCCTGCTTGAGCATCATTGGCCAGGTAATATACGTGAATTACGCAATATGGCTGAGCGTTACGTGCTGCTAGGTGAAAGCGTTAATTTTGATTTTCCCACCTTAATGAATTCAACGGAAATGCCCGCAGGGCTGACTTTGCCAGACCAAGTAGCCTGCTTTGAAAAGACGTTAATTATTCAGGCACTCACTAATCAAAAAGGCTGTATTAAAGCGGCAATGGAGTCTTTGGGGCTGCCACGCAAAACATTGACCGATAAAATGAAAAAATATGGCTTGGAGCGGTGGCGTTTTTTGAAAAGCTCGTGAAGTTGTGTTGAGATTTAGATTGCCTTGATGTACTAGCTTATTGAGTATTATATTTTCTACTTAGGACTCCCACGCTGGAGGCTGGGCTAGCTTTCTTAAAAGTTTAGAAAATGTAATATCAGCTATTAGGAACCCTTGACCATGGTAAGGTAGACCGCAGCGATAAACGGCGGCATTCCACGCATCAATGAATATACAAATAGGCGGTTCTTCGCCAATTTATTAATAACTCTGTTTTATCTGCTCGCATCTATAAAATAATAAACTCTCCATTTTTCATTAACCTATCATTTTATTTCCTCTTTACGCTTCGTTTGGCATTGTTATTGCTTATTTCTTTATGTTTAACACGTATTTTAATCATCAAGGATAATCACATGAAAAAGTCTGTTTTAGCACTGGCAACTGCTGCGGTATTTGCTTTGAGTTCATTTTCTGCCTATGCAGATCCCATTAAGTTGAAGTTTTCGCATGTTGTTGCTGAGAACACCCCTAAAGGACAGATGGCAACCAAGTTTAAAGAGCTTGTTGCAGATCGTCTAAAGGGAAAGGTAGTGGTAGAAATTTTTCCAAATGGACAGTTATTTGGTGACAACAAAGTATTAGAAGCTTTGCTATTAGGTGATGTGCAATTGGCTTCACCTTCTTTATCTAAATTTAAGAAGTACACTAAAAAGCTACAAATTTTTGATCTACCTTTCTTATTCAATGATATGGCGGCGGCAGAGCGTTTTCAGCAAAGTGACGCTGGTCAAGGTTTGTTAAAGTCTGTTGAAAAGAAGGGCTTGATTGGTTTGGGTTATATGCACAATGGTATGAAGCAGATGTCTGCGTCTAAGCCATTGCATGTTCCTGCGGATGCAAAAGGGCTTAAATTCCGCATTATGTCATCGGATGTTTTAGCGGCTCAGTTTGAAGCGGTTGGTGCAACGCCACTTAAAAAGCCTTATTCAGAAGTGTTCACGTTACTGCAAACCAAAGCAATTGATGGGCAAGAGAATACTTGGTCAAATATTCATTCTAAGAAGTTCTATGAGGTACAGGACAATATCACCTCATCTGATCATGGTTTGCTTGATTATATGGTGGTTACTTCCGCTGAATTTTGGAATGGCTTAGATGCTGATATTCGTACTGAGCTTAAAAAAGCATTAGATGAAGCAATTGCACTGGGTAATAAAGTTGCTGCTGAGAAATCAGAGAGCGACAAGCAAGCTATCATCGACAGCAAACGTACTAATGTTATTGAGTTGTCTAAAGAAGAGCGTCAGCAATGGGCAGATGCTATGAAGCCTGTTTGGAAACAGTTTGAATCTATCGTAGGCAAAGACTTATTAGATGCGGCTATCGCGGCTAATAAGGAGTAACGCTATTTCTAAAATATAAATATCTTAATGAGCGATTACAGTAAGGCTGGTGAGGTTCCGTAAGCAATTGAATTTTATCACCAACTGTAATCGGCTTTATGGATTTATTATATTTCCTTTTACCATTCTCGGTTAGTCTCTTGGGTTAGTCTAGGAAGTCTCTTTAATTAAGTGGGAAATGTAATATTAGGATTAGTACGACTAAATTGTTGTAAAAAATTATTTTAAGTTAATCATTCCCGCATCCTCCGACTACGTTCTGGAAACTATGATGTGGTAGCTCCCTGAGCGTAGTCGAAGGGTGCGGGTTTTATGT
>DQSN01000011.1 GCA_015663245.1 Leucothrix mucor | reverse complement strand
GAGCTGCATTCTCAGCGGAGGGAGCTTCTGGAGCTTTCATTTCAGCTACATCAGGCATCTTAGGAGCAGTCATTTCAGCTTTTGGAGCTTCTGCTGCCGCTGGTGCTTCCATATTTGCAACGGGTGTCGCTGGTGTTGCTGGCGCTTCCGCTGCTACAGAAGTTTTACCTTCTGTACTTCCATCAGAAAATGGACCTGGAGGTGGAGGTGGGTAAGCACCCTCTGCTGCTTTTCCTGAATCAGCAGTAGACGTTTGAGTTTCTTCTGCTCCAGCTGATGTAGAAGAAGTACTATCAGCAGTTTTGTCTTTATCAGCATTTTTATCTTTATCAGCATTATCTGCTGTTGCCATTAACTCAGAGCCTTTCGCAATGACTGCCTTAGCATCTTTTTCAAGATTTGATGTAGCAGCGTCTGCCACCTTGTCAGCAGTATCAGCAGCACCTTTTACGGCCTCCTTAACATTCCCAGCAACTTGTTGAACCGCAGCTGGTGCAGCATCTTTAGCATTATCTGCTGTTGCTGCTACTACCGCAGTACCCGCTGCCATTAGCGAGGCACCTTTAGCAATAATTGCTGCTGCATCCTTCTCAACAGTTGATGTAGCTGAATCAGCAGTACCTTTTGTAGCTTCCTGCGCATTGCCAGCAACTTGTTGATTTGCTGCCGTTGAAGCATCTTGCGTTGTTTCTGCTGTAGCATCCGTATCTTTTGTTCCAGTCAGTATAATTGCTGCTGAGGCTACAACCGTTGCAGCTGCAACAGTTAATATGCCTTTGTACATCGTTTTCATTATCTATCCTTCGTCAAACATTTATTCAAATTGCAAATATCCTAAAGTTCTTTTTTAAGACGTATACCACGCCGTCCCTTAGGTTTTTTTGCTTTCACCGTCGATGCTTCTTCAGTATTAGCATCCTCTTTCTTCTTGCTCTCTTTTTTAATCGTTGGGTTAGCCACAGCTTTCTCAAGCTTTTTGCTAGTATCTTTTTGTTTTTCTGGTGTTATTTTACTACTTTTTGTAGTAGATCGACTAGTAGAAACTGCATTATTTAGTTGGTTTTTCTCAGTCTTCTTCTTACTTAACGCCTTTTTCCCAAAACCAAACAAACCTATTAATGCTTTAAAAACAAAACCTACGACTGTAACAATCGCCATGCCTAACATCGTCAGTCCAGATAAAAGCTTACTGCCCAACCCTGATTTTTCTGATGTAGCCTGTGTATCTAGCAATGTTTTTTCTGATGCTCCACCACCTGATGACGGAGGCAAATCATCTTCAGGGTTATTAACAGCCAATGCGCCACTTGCACTTACACAACCCAATGGAATAATTAGCAGCGTCAATAGAGTTGCAACCAACCCACCAAAGATAAGTGAAACAGCCATCCCTTGGAAAATAGGGTCAGACAAGATAAATAGTGAGCCACCTATCAAGGCTAAAGCCGTAATAACAATAGGACGTGTGCGTGTTTCACAAGCATAGATAACAGCATCTAGAACTGGCTTCCCCTCTATTACCTGTTCTCGAGAGAAATCTACCAGTAATATTGAGTTTCGCACCACAATACCCGCTAAGGCTATAAATCCGATCATTGAGGTTGCAGAGAAGTCAGCACCAATTATCCAATGTCCTGGTACAATCCCAATCATCGTTAGTGGGATTGGAGCAATAATAATTGCAGGCAATATAAAGTTTCCAAACTGCCCCACAATCAACATATAGATAAGAACAATTGCTCCTGCAAATGCGATACCCATATCGCGGAATGTTTCATAAGTAACCGTCCACTCACCACCCCACTCAAAAGCACTTTTGTTACTCTTATCTGGTGCGCCTAACCACTCTCCTGATAATTTCACCCCATCTGGCGTGGTGTAATCTTCGAGAAGCTCTCCAATCTCCATCATGCCGTAAAGCGGAGCCGCGAACTTACCGATACCTTCTGCCGTAACATATTCAACAGCACGTAAGTCTTTATGATAAATTGGCTTATCTTGCATTTCTCTCACAAAGCTTCCTAACTCAGACAAAGGCACCGAAGATCCTCGACCATTACTGACAGGCAACTGCATCAGACGATTAATCTGTGAACGTACTGCTAACGGTACTTGCAAGACAATGCTTGTTGGCTCAATTAAAGCATTCTTTCTTATATCACCAAGAATATACCCACCCATCGCCATTTCAAGCGTGCGATTCACGTCCTCTACGGAAATACCATTTAACTGCGCTTTGTTTGCATCTACCTTAAAGCGTAATAATTCATGATCTGCTTCCAGCATATTATCAACATCAGTGACATTCTTTGCTTGCTCAAAAATCTTCGTCATATCTTTGGCAACTTGACGACGAACTTCAGCATCAGGACCATATATCTCAGCAACTACCGTCTGTAGCACAGGCGGTCCAGGAGGCATTTCGACTACTTGAATTTTTGCCAGTGAGTTTATATTTTTAAGAACCTTCACCAATTTTTCACGTGCTTCATCAGCAATTTCATGGCTCGTTCTATCACGATCATGCATATCCGTAAGTTCAACTTGAATATCTGCTTGCCAAGGATTTTTACGTAAATAGTAATGACGCACAAAACCATTAAAGTTAAAGGGTGATGACGTCCCCACATAGGTTTGCAATGCTTTAACTTCTGGCAAACTTAACAATTCATTTGATAGAAGGTTAGTGATATTCGCCGTCACAGGAAAGGCTGTTCCCTCTGGCATATTAATCACAACATTGAATTCTGGCTTATTGTCCAGCGGGAGCATTTTAACGCGTACTGATTGTGTATAGAACAAAGAAACAGATATAAAGAAAACAACAAATATACCAGCTAAGAAGGTATAGCCTTTTTTGCGATCCCTAATCATAGGAATAATCATGCCACGAAAAAGTCTTTCCATTTGAGCTGCTTGCTTATGCTCTTTTGCCGCTGCTGATTGCAGCTCACTTAGCTTAGGTTTTAATTTATAGGTCAACCAAGGAGTGAAAGCGAAGGCGGCAAATAGAGAGATAATCATCGCCGCAGAACCTAACTTAGGAATGGGCGACATATACGGCCCCATCATTCCAGAAACAAACATCATCGGTAACAATGCTGCTATAACTGTCGCGGTTGCCAAAATCGTTGGATTACCTACCTCGCGAACAGCATCGATGGCTACATCAATACTGGTGCTATCGTCAATAAGCCAGCGCCGATATATATTTTCCACCACCACAATAGCATCATCGACTAAGATACCTATCGAGAATATTAAGGCAAATAAACTCACTCGATCTATCGTTAAACCTAGTAACCACGCTACAAACACCGTTGAAGCAACGATGACAGGTATTATGATGAGAACAACAATGCCCGCTCTCCAACCCAGCGCGAACCAGATTAACAGGGTCACAATAAGCGTTACTTTTACAAGCTTTGCTAATAATGCATTCACCTTTGTACGTGCAGACTCACCATAATTTCGGGTAATTTCAACATGAATATTATCGGGGATAGTGCGCCCCTTCAGAAAATCTAGCTTAGTCAAAATAGCATCCGCTACGGCTATACCATTACTACCGCCTTTTTTTGCGATAGCAATAGTAACTGCTGCTGCACCTGAAGCTTTCTCATAAACCACCACCTCATCTTCATCAGATCCGCCAGCCGCAGACTCATCAGCTACTTTCGCTGCTTCTTTGTTCTTAACCTCTTCATAGGCAGGACCTGTATAGAAGCTAACCATTCGAGTTGATTCACTAGGTCCTTCTGTCACGGTCGCTACATCACGAATATAAACAGGTCTTCCACCAACTACAGCCACCATTAAACGATTAACATCAGCAGCAGACGTTAAAAAAGAACCCGTTACAATTTTGAAGGTTCTTTCATTAGGCTCTACATCGCCCGCGGTACGTTGCGTGTTAGCTGAACGTATTGCATTAGCCACTTGCTCTATCGCAACACCATAGGTCGCTAAACGCTCTGGCATAATTTCGACACGAACTTCTTCAGCTCGACCATCAACAATAAAGCTCTGACTAGTATCTCCGATAGCACGCATTTCTTGCAGCACATCAAGACCAACTAAGCGCAAGGTCGCATCATCTATCTCATTGGACCACAAGGTGATGGTCACCACTGGCACATCATCAGCACCCTTGGGTTTAACCAGAGGCTGCGAAGCACCTCGTGGCAATAGATCCATATTAGAAGAAATTTTATCGTACAACTTAACCAGCGAGGACTCCATACTCTCACCAACGATAAACTGTACTGTTACCATTGCTTGCTCACGCATTGACGCAGAGTAGACATGATCCACACCCGTCATTTCCGACAAAATGCCTTCTAAAGGACGTGCGATCAAGGATTCTACTTCGGTAGAGGAAGCACCTGGATACTGAACAAAGATATCCACCATCGGTACAGAAACTTGGGGGTCTTCTTGCCTTGGTGTAATCATCAAGCCAAGGATGCCGATAGCCAAGAAGGCCATTAAAAGCAAAGGAGATAACGGGGAAGCAATAAAGGCTTTAGCTGTTTTACCTGCAATACCTAAATCTTGTTTATGTTCTTCTAATTTTTTTCTTTGATCTTTCTTATCTTGCGTTTCTTCACTCATGAGATTATCTATGCCTAGTGGTTAATATATTTAAGAGGGTTACAAAAAATCTGCACCTTTAATTTAACCACCTTCAGGCATCCAGCCTGACGAGGCTCCAGAGGGAGGATTGTTGACTATTTTTTCACCTGCACTAACACCTGTAATAACTTCAATTTTACCATTTTGCTGATCACTACCGAGTCGCACTAAACGCAACTGAGTTGTATTTTTAGTGCTATCTAGCACTAGCAAGCTAGGCAAGCTTCTACCTTTAATCAATGCCGATTTAGGAATAATGGTAACTGATTTAGTGCCACGACTACCATCAGGTAAATATAGCTCAGCGTACATTCCAGGAGATGCATTAACTCCCGACTTCAAATCAAACTTTACAACTACCGTATGACGAGCCGCATCTGCAATAGGGTGAATTTGCGCAACACGTGCTTCACTAATCTGTCCATTAATTTTTACAGGTACGATCATTTCTTTACGTAAGCCACCAACTAACATTTCAGGGACATCAGCTTTCACACGTAAATATTTAACGAAACCAAATTTCAATAAAGGCTGACCTGGTTGAACAGTGTCACCCTCCTCAACCATTTTTTGTAAAATCATACCTTCAAAGGGTGCTACAGATTTTGCATTTTTCAAGTTTGCTGTAAGCCCATTAAGTTGCGCCCAAGATTGCATAACTTTACTTCGAGCCTGAGTAACAACAGTTGCTGAATTTAGCAAATCAGAATAGCGATTATAGTTAGTATTTGTGGTTCCCATCGCATCCGCAAAAGGACGAGTAAAATAAATATCCATCATCGATGGCATTCCCATGCCTGGCATGCCACTAATATCTTTACTACGGGGGGAAACCATTTCACGCGTGTATTGTGATTGTGCATTTTTCAATGAGGCTTGAGCAGACTCAAGTTGGGCTTCCAACATACCTTGCTTTGCTCTCAGGGCTTCATCATTTATTTTAACCAGCAGCGTACCTGCGGGAAGTTTTGTTCCAACATCACCCGCAATAGACATGATACGACCAGGAAATTGAGCCGTTAAAGTAACTTCCTTATAAGGGGTAACGGTACTACCCAAAACAGTTTGAGAATTTGAAACAGATTGTTCTACCGTTACAAAACTATCAGCCATTAATGTCGTCGTCGACAACAAAGCAAAACTTGCAACAAAGCCTAATGAAAATATTTTATATTTTATTCTATTTATTTGCATTCTCTCGAAGTTCCTATTGATAGATAATAGATATGCCTGACGACACAAGGAATGACCGCAATTAGCTGGTACCACCCGACTATTGCAGATAGACACCCGACAAAACAACATGTAAAGCATCCTAACGCAAGCCTGACTATAGCTTTTCATACAAAAGAAAGCTAGCCAAATTAAGCCCACTCTTATAACAAAAAGAAGTACCAACTTCTCTAAATATCCAAAGTAAAACAAGTATTAACAGAAAGAGTAGAGACGATGAAAAACTGGGTAAACAGTTGATAGTTTAAGAATTAACAATAAATCATAGAAATATTAATATTGAAGAATATTTGAATATATTTCTATACTGAAATGCCAGCTAAAAGGCGAACTATCTATCACTTAATAGATAGAAATTAGCCGTTGAATGTCACCCCAACGTTTGTGGTTTATATTTATTTCTATTGCTCTGGGGAGTTCCGACTTGTTTTTTACAATCCAATCATCCTGCCATTGCTTATTGCCCCCCATGTAACGGAAGCTAATCTGCTCAACAGAGCCCATCAAGGGCATTATAATTGGCTTAGCATCCAAATGATCCACCAACTCCCACGACCAACGTTGCAACTCACCCTTATCCAATACATACCGCACACGTTGTAGTGAGCTGCGTAGCTTACCCGCAGGGTTTGGATTACCACTGCGCGTAAACTCCAATATTCCATCCAAACCTAAATCAGTTTGTACCGCTGGTAGAATTTCATTATAGCCAGCATGCCTTGGGCGAGCCGCTAATTGACGTATATCTTTTTCCAAAAACATCATGGTGCGCTGCAATGCTTTCAAGTCAGCCTCATACTCTTGCGTCACACGATTACTGGTTAACACACTATGCAAGCCGCCATAAGCCATTAAAGACATGGTAGAAAATATCACCATAGCAATAAGTAGTTCAAGCAAGGTGAAACCTGATGATGGCTTCATCGTAGGTATTTTTTGTTGGTAATAATCAGAGAAGGAATATTTCATGGCTTCGCAAAAAAACCAACGACATTCGCCAGAGGGTTAGATTCTCTGGTCTTTGGCGACAAATAAACCGCAATTTCTAAACGATTAACATCATCAATTTCTGTCTTTATAACTTTTTGCACCCATACCCATTTACGATTCGCCATTTCAGCATCACCTTTGGATTCACCCGTTTTCAACCAAGTACCCGCAAGCTTTACTTTACTTAATTGATTTAGACCAACCCACTGAGCAAAAGTACGCTGTGACAAAATGGAGGCATTTACAGAAGCACTACCCATGACCTTTACTGCGCCGCCCAAAGCCACTGCGATGATCATCAAAGCCACCAACACTTCAATCAAGGTGAAACCATTTTCTGCGTGCTGCTTCATGTTAATTATCATCCCGCTGCACGACTTTTTTAACATTGCCGATGGCATCAAAGCTCACCTTAATATTACCTCCCGAGCGAAAAGCAAACTGAGCACTAAAAGGAGTCATTTCACCACTAGAAAGAATAAACACCTGTGGCTTAGTTTTTTTATCCCCCTCAGCCCCTTCATCTAAAGACACATCAACATCATCCAGATAAAGCGTTATTTTAGTGCCGCCCGATAGATTACGCTGGCGAAAAGGGCCTTCCTCAAATGCTATCCATTTTTCATCATCCTGCTGCAAAAAAGAGTAACTTTCCTCGCGTATTTTCAAACCCAACTGACGCGACTGCAAAATAGATTCATCTTGCGCTAATTTAACCAATGCAGAAAACCGATCGGCTTGCTCTTTTAATAAATCATCGCTGCTTTTTGATACCATTGGCACAACCGCAGACATCAACAAACCCACAATTACCACCACAATCATAATCTCAAGCAGTGTAAAACCTGATTTTTTCGCAAGGGAGTAACGGGCTATGGACATAATGCTTTAGTTTTCTAAATCCCAGTTGCCAATATCATCATCACTCTGACGACCATCAGGACCGAATGAGTAAATATCAAATTCTCCATGCGAGCCTGGGCTCAAATATTTATATGGGTTCTTCCACGGATCAGTTGGTGTTTTCTTCAAATAGGACTTCCATGCCTTAGGCTCAGGATCACCACTTGGCTTAGATACCAAAGCTTCTAAGCCTTGGTCAGTACTTGGATACTGAAAGTTATCCAGCTTATACAAATCTAAGGTACCTGCGATGCTTTTTAAATCAGCTTTAACGCGTTCCACTTTTGCATCTTCAAGCTTGCCCAGCACGCCAGGTGCAACAACAGCAGCCATTACCGCGATAATAACCACCACAACCATAACTTCTAACAAAGTGAAACCTTGCGCTCGTGACTTTTTAGAAGATAACTTTGCCCTGTGACAAGATTGACGATTTAAGCTCATGAACTTACCTTTCATTTAATATTATTTATATTTTTAGAGATAGCATTCCCCGTTAATGTTCTAATTTTGTCATAATCATGCAAAAAGAGACAAGCATTACACTCTGAATTAACAAACTGTAACACTGACCCACTAAAAAAATATGCCATCGAAGCTCATCATCAGCACCCTATTTATTTCACTTTTATTAATGGTAAATCAGTTAATACAAGATGATTTATTATTTTTACGCGAAAATATACAACAGGGTGAACTATGGAGAATTTGGACAGGAAACCTAGTACACAGCAACTATTATCACCTTGCCATGAATCTTGCAGGCCTCTGGATATTTATTTTTATTTTCAAAGACTTTATAAACAGCAAACAACTATTTATCAGCCTTGCATTGCTCATCACAGGCGTAGGTCTTGGACTATATTATCTCAGCCCCGAACTTATGTGGTACGCGGGTATATCGGGTGCATTGTACGGATTATATATTGTTGGCAGCGTGCAAGCCTTAGTGCACAAAGATTTTATAACAGGTCTGCCTATTATCATTATTATTCCTATTAAAATCATTTGGGATCATTTGAACAATGGCGGACAAAGCAATGCCGATTTAATTGGCGTACCTGTATCAACAGACTCACATATTTACGGTATATCTACGGCATTTATAATTGGGTTGATTTTATTATTGCTCCAGCGACATAGCTTTCAGAAAGCCTCTTAATTCTCAAGTCTTTCGCCAAACTCTTTAAGCACCTGATAAATAGCCTGCGTAAGTGTCTCCAACTCTTCGGGCTGAATAATATAAGGCGGCATAAGATAAACCAATTTCCCAAATGGACGTATCCACACACCTAGCTCGACAAAGCGAGGTTGCATCCAGTTAATATCAATAGGCTGTGTTAATTCCACAACCCCGATCGCCCCTTTGCAGCGTACATCTTTGACTATCTCTAAATCAGCACAAGGCGCTAGCCCGTGGGATAATTGCTTTTCGATACTACTTACTTTTTCCTGCCAGTTTGATGCTAGTAATAAGTCGATACTCGCATTGGCAACACTACACGCTAGCGGGTTCGCCATAAATGTAGGTCCATGCATTAATACACCACTGCCATCAGCACTTATCCCTTCTGCCACTTTGCGACTGGTTAGCGTCGCAGCAAGTGTCATATACCCACCAGTGAGTGTCTTCCCAAGTGTTAAAATATCAGGCTCTATATCCGCCTGCTGATAAGCAAACAGGCTTCCCGTTCGTCCAAACCCTGTCGCAATTTCATCTAAAATCAAGAGAACATCATACTGCTTGCAAAGCTGGCTAAGCTGACGTAAATACTCGGCACAGTAGAAATGCATCCCTCCAGCATTTTGTACGATAGGCTCAATAATGACCGCAGCAATTTGCTGATGATTATTGCGCAGGGCAGTTGCCATTGCTGCAATAGCCTCATCCTGCCAAGCTTCATCATCACTACAATCGGGCGCATCCACAAAAATATTATCCGCCAACATATGACTGAATAAACCGTGCATCCCATTGACAGGATCACAAACTGCCATCGCCCCAAAGGTGTCGCCATAATAACCATTACGCACTGTAAGTAATTTTTGCTTTGCTACTTTCCCCTGCGCTACCCAATATTGCATCGCCATTTTAATGGCCACTTCAACCGCAACCGAACCAGAATCAGCAAAGAAAACGTGCTGAAGATTATCAGCAGTAAGGTCTATCAGCTTCTTGGCTAAATCAATGGCGGGGCGATGCGTTAAGCCACCAAACATCACATGGGACATTTTTTTGACTTGATCATTAATCGCCTGATTTAGTTTTGGATGATTATAACCATGAATACACGCCCACCAAGACGACATTCCATCCACCAATTTTTGTCCCGTTTCTAAAGTGAGGTACACCCCATCCGCAGATGCGATAGGAAACACAGGGCTAGGGTTGACCATACTGGTATAAGGATGCCAGATATGCTTTTGATCATAAGCACGCAACTCATCATTCGTCATTTTTAGACACTCAAAAAAAGGATAAAGAAGGGTAGCATAACGACCCAACAGCTGTTTTTGATTTAACCATTTTTCTGTCTATCATTTTTTATTAAGACAATCATCTTACAACATACTAAGATGATCGTCTTAATATGATTAATAG
>DQSN01000184.1 GCA_015663245.1 Leucothrix mucor | reverse complement strand
TTAGCTTTTTTCTTCGCTATCGCAGTGGTCTTCTTTTTTGTTGCTTCTTCTTTCTGTTTTTTCTGCTTATCAGCCTTTTCTTTCTTCTCTTTGTCCGCTTTTTCCTTAGCGAGTTTGTCATCCTTTTTCTTTTTCTCGGCGGCTTCTTTAGCTTTTTTCTTATCCGCTATTTTCTTTTCTTTCTCTAAGTGCTTTTTCTCTTTCCATTTTTTGAGAGAGTCTTCACGGATTTTTTTATCCTTGGCATCTTTCTTGGCTTTTATCTCTGCCGCCTTCTTTGCTGCTTCTGCTTTTTTCTTATCTTCAATGTCTTTTTTAGCTTTCTCTTCAGCCGCTTTCTCGTCTTCTTGCTGCTTTTTTTCCTCAGCTTCTTTTTGTTCCTTCTCTTTCTTTGCGAGAGCTAACTTATCTTCTTGTTGTTTTTTCTTTAAGGCATTTTCTTTTTTCGCTTTCTCTAATGCTTTTTTCTTAGCCCTTTTTTTTGCCCGTTCTTTCTCCTTCTTATGCCTCTTTTCTGTTTCTGCTTTACGTTTTTTTTCAATACGGCGTTTTTCTGCAAGTTGTTGTGTTTTTTTCTGTGCTAAGGCTGCCGCTTGTTGCGCAGCTAGGACCTCTGCACTGTTATCTACGACAGGCTTGGGAGGTGTTTGTTCTGCTGGCTCAGTAATAATTTTTGGTTCTTCTACAGCCTCAACTATTTCACTGGTTTTTTCTATAATGACTTCTGCTTCATTTAAAGCAAGTGGCGGAATTTCTGTAATTAACTGAACAGGAACACCCGACGCTTGAGCTGCAGGTGGCTCAGTCCAACTAAAGCTGACGACAAAAACCATCACAATCAGCAAATGAATTGCGACTGCGATGATTAATGCACCAGGATGTTTGAGTAATTCTTTTAACATGCGTTTTAGCTATCGGCTTTAATTATCAGTTTTCGGATCAGACATTAAGTTAATACTCTTTGCTCCCGCCTGTTGTGCAGCTACCATTGCCTGCATCAAGTAGCGGTAAGCGACATTCTCATCGCCTCTTATATAAACAGGGCGTGTCGCTGGCTTAGCAGATTGAGTGTTTATCGATGTTGTGTTTTTTAGTTGACCTGTCAAGTATTGTCTTAGTTCAGTAATTCTAATTTGAGACCCCTCATCATTAAAATAATTACCATGCTCGTTCACTGAAATAATAATAGGTGTTTGATTATCATTGTTAATCGCCCGAGCTTCCGTATCAGGTAAGTTTATCTCTACCCCCGACTGTAACATTGGCGCAGTTATCATAAAAATAACCAGTAATACCAACATTACATCAATGTAAGGCACCACATTCATCTCTGCCATTGCGCGTCTACGTTTGCACTTTCTAGCCATGATATTAGTGCCTACTGTGATTTGTTGCTAAAGGTCTGACGCTCAAGCAAAGTAGTAAATTCTTCACGAAAATTCTCATAACGCACTGCAATTCGATCTGCTTTATCACTAAAACGGTTATAAGCAACAATTGCAGGAATCGCTGCTAATAAACCAATCGCAGTCGCAATAAGTGCCTCAGCAATACCAGGAGCAACGACCGCTAAAGTGGCTTGTTGCATTTGTCCTAGTGAGATAAAAGAATTCATAATGCCCCAGACAGTGCCAAATAAACCAATATAAGTACTGATGGAACCTACTGTCGCTAAGAAGGATAAATTCTGTTCAAGCCTATCAAGCTCACGTGACTCAGCCACCCGCATAGCCCGTTGAGCGGTAGCAACCATTGGTAAGTGTGTAATATTCTTACTTTGATAAATACGCAAATACTCGTGATAGCCACTAAAGAAAATCTTCTCCATGCCGCGTTGCTTAGATTTATGTGCAAGATCATCGTAAAGTTTCTTTAGCGAAATTCCACTCCAAAAACGATCCTCAAATTTATCTAATTGTCGAGTTGCCGAGCTAAGTTGGGATGATTTAATTAACATCAATGTCCATGACATTAAAGACGCAAGCACTAAAATTGCCATCACGATTTGTACAACCAAGCTTGCCTCGGTTATAAGTTTCCAGATGGTATTGTCGATAGACACGTGTTGTATCTCCTTAATTATGATAATTTTCTACAAATAAATAGGGGGCGAGAGCTAAAGCCCCACTCTCTAAACAATTGTATATTCCCCAGCAAGCAATTTACTAATTTCTGTAAAAGTAATGATAGAGTAGCAAGTATCTAAAATTCGCATCTTCGACTCTGCTCAGCGAACTAGCTTCCTGAGCGGAGTCGAAGATGCGGGTAGAATTGCACTTAGCATACAAATATTTTTGCAATAATTGATACATATTACATTTCCCGCTTAGGTAGGATAGTTTCCTTAAAAGCTTGGGAAATGTAATACACAAATCTAGTAGCTTTGCCATTATCTGTCAGGCACTCTAGGTACTTTAACTCAACAAAAGATTATAGTTTGATTCTTTATAGATGCTTTGTTCAGTCTATTAAAAATTAGTAATGTCTGATGATATAACAGGCTATATAAAGCCTTGCTGAAGGAGTGAAAAACTATACCATCGCTTTACGTATCGAATCAGGGGTTTTCACAGGTTTAAATTTTATAGCATCAACACAAACAATAATAACTTTCCCTTTAGCGAGCACTTCATTTTCTTCCTGATTACTACTACGTAAGATTTGCTGAAAAAACTCTATGCTGCTACGTCCTAGCTTTTTAATTTCAACGGTTGCCTTCACCATGTCATTAAAAGTAGCTGGTTTTAAATAAGCTATGTCTATATTGCGTACGACGAAGAGGATGTTTTCTTTTAAGCGTAAGTCGTCTTGCTCATAGCCTAACTCACGTAGCCACTCGGTACGTGCTCGCTCAAAAAAATTCAGATAGTTAGAATGATATACCACTCCGCCTACGTCAGTGTCTTCGTAGTAGATGCGAATGGGCAAAGAGTAAGTTGTATTGTTTGTCATATTTATATCCCTAAGGGTTGCTTAGTTTCCATTTATTCTTATATTTTGACCGTTTATTGATCAATAAATGAGTGTTTTTCCAGCTATCTGGTAAATTGTATGAATTATCCCCATTACCCTGTTCAGATTAGATTAAGCCGTCGATAATACACCCATAAGTTGATGCAAGGCAGGACGCCAACCAAAATAAAAATAAGGATTAGCATTGATAGCCACTTGATTAAACGGCTAATTATTCAAACGCTATATTTAGATTAAGGCAGTGCAATTATGAAAACAATATTACTATCGATCAGTGCTTCATTATTTATTCTTAATGTGAATGCAAATGAAATGCACACAAGTAGCTGGAGTTTTCCAACTCCTGATCAAATTCAAGTTTCGCAAAATCGAGTGTTACTTTTTTGTGACGCTAACCCTGATAAATGTCCTGTTGGTTTGTATAACAAAAGGTTTGGAAAGGGTGGCTCAGGCGGTGGTTCTTTAGTTGATCCAACCACTAATTCTTCTGCTAATAATATCAGTGTGGTACTAGCTGGGGATAATAGCTCGGTTACTCTAAGCACAAATCAGGATGCTAAAGACAATACAACAACATCTAACTCGACGGTAGATGCTGTGGTCGATTATGACGAAGTTTTGAATTATACCAATAATTAAATCGCTAATTTTGTCAGTCGATTACAAATAATATAGCCAGTCAGTATTTCAAATTAAAATAATCTAAACGAAATAATAAGACTCACTGTAACTATTAAAGGTAGCTCTATTAACTTATGAGTTTGAAAATCAATTCCATAATTTCAAGACTTATAATCAATAGAAATACTCATAAAAAAGAAGTTAATAAAATGAAAAATACACTGCTTATTTCATTAATGTCATCACTGTCTTTATTGGCAGGATGTTCTAGTAACTCACGTCATTATTACGAGAAAGAACCATTACAAGGGTCTGCAATTACTGAAAATACGACACGTTATACATCAGGCTTAGCGTGTGTATCTAAGCGTATTAACCTGTCAAAAAAGATAAAAGTTACCATCGACCAAATCCCTGATAAGACAGGAAAAGTAAACTCATCAGAGGGTTACAAAATAACTCAGGGTGTGGAATCGATGGCAATAACTGCACTTACAAAAATAAAGGCAATACAGGTTGTTGAACGCAGAAATATTGGTTCTTTCAATATTGAAACAGAGCTAATGGAAAAGAAGCGCATTGGCGATAAGAGACGCTACAAACTCTCAAATGGTCGTTCAATCAATTATAAACCAATGTTGTCAGGAAAAATTCATAGCGCAGATTATTACATTACGGGTGCTGTAACGGAGGTGAATTACAACATCTATAGTGGCGGTAAGCTGCTAAATATTTCAGGTCTAGAGTTTGGTTCTAAAACAGTGATGATGAATGTTGCAATGGATTTAAGAATTGTCAATGTGCATACCTTGGAAGTTATTGACTCAATCTCATTGCAAAAGCAATTTGTGGGCAAGCGCACTAAAGCAGGACTGTATCGCTTTATTGATAAACAAATTGTGAACTATGATGGTGGTTCTAGTACCGATGAACCTATCCAAATGGGTGTGCGTTCTTTAGTAGAGCGTGGTGTTGCTCAACTCGTAGGCCGCTTATTTAATGTTCGTGTTAATGAGTGTTATCACGACGATATAAAAATCAGATAAAAAATATTAATTTCATAACGATTAAACATAAAAGTTTTAACTAAACCCCAAATAATTACTTAAAAAAAGGATTACAAAATGAAAAAGTCAGTAGTAGCAAGTTCAATTAGCCTAGCATT
>DQSN01000176.1 GCA_015663245.1 Leucothrix mucor | reverse complement strand
TAGTATTCCACTGCTATATAAAGGTGCATGTAGGCAGGCACTAAAAAACATTCAAAGTCCACACTCATAAGCTCCTCTAATTCAGATGTGTTTTTTATTGATCTATATCAATATGTTAAAAAACATACTTTCTGCTTACACCAAAGCAGATTTGCAAACACCTCCCATCCGAAAAAGTTGGCACAATATATGCATTAGTTATAACAGCAACAGAGAATTCTCTCTTTTTATAGAGGTTCTCTCTTAGTTAATAATTATACATATATGGAGATAAACTACATGAAACTAGTTACTGCAATTGTCAAACCTTTCAAGCTCGATGATGTGCGCGAAGCACTCTCTGAGATTGGCGTTACAGGTATCACTGTAACTGAGGTTAAGGGTTTTGGACGTCAAAAAGGACACACAGAGCTTTATCGTGGCGCAGAATATGTTGTTGATTTTTTACCAAAAGTAAAAATTGAAGCGGCCGTATCTGGCGATAACGTAGACCAAGTCATCGAAGCTATCAGCAAAGCTGCTAACACTGGAAAAATTGGTGATGGCAAAATTTTTGTCTCTGCTATCGAGCAGACAATACGTATCCGTACGGGTGAAACTGGCCCAGACGCACTTTAATTAGCAGGAGTAGTATCTAATGGAAAATAATCTTTTCGAATTACAATATGCCATCGACACCTTTTACTTTTTAGTAATGGGTGCGTTGGTTATGTGGATGGCGGCTGGCTTCTCAATGCTTGAAGCAGGTTTAGTTCGCTCTAAAAGCACAACTGAAATCCTTACAAAAAATATCGCTCTATATGCAATCGCTTGTACCGCATACCTTACTGTTGGTTACGACATTATGTATGACGGTGGTATGTTCTTGAAAGACATCGCTTTAGATGGCGCCAAAGATGCTGATGGCATGACAACAGCCGTTCTAAAAGAGTTTGCTGATAGAGAAGGCGGATTCACAGGTGGATCTGTTTACTCAAATGCTTCTGACTTCTTCTTCCAAGTAGTATTCGTTGCAACAGCAATGTCTATTGTTTCTGGTGCAGTTGCAGAACGTATGAAGCTTTGGGCTTTCTTATTGTTCGCAGTTGTTATGACAGCATTCATCTACCCAATGGAAGGTTCTTGGACTTGGGGCGGAAAATCAGTATTCGGTCTATTCTCTCTAGGTGATGACTTCGGATTCTCTGACTTCGCTGGCTCTGGTATCGTTCACATGGCAGGTGCGGCAGCAGCTCTATCAGGCGTTATATTGCTTGGTGCTCGTAAAGGAAAATACAACGCAGACGGCAGTATCAAACCAATTCCTGGTTGTAACTTACCAATGGCAACACTAGGTACATTCATACTATGGATGGGTTGGTTCGGCTTTAACGGTGGTTCTGTTCTTAAACTGGGCGACATCGCAAATGCTAACTCTGTTGCAATGGTATTCTTAAACACAAATGCAGCAGCAGCTGGTGGCGTAATCGCAGCATTAGTTTTAGCTCGTTTACTGTTTGGTAAAGCTGACTTAACAATGGCACTTAACGGTGCATTAGCAGGTCTTGTTGCAATCACAGCAGAGCCTTCAACACCAACTCCCCTAATGGCTACTATTATTGGTGCTATCGGTGGAATCATCGTTGTATTCTCAATCATTGCCTTTGACAAGATCAAAATTGATGATCCAGTTGGCGCAATCTCAGTACACGGCGTAGTAGGCTTCTGGGGCTTAATGGCAGTACCACTAACAAACACAGGCGCTACCTTTGTAGGTCAGTTAGTAGGTGCAGCAACCATCTTCATCTGGGTATTCGCCACCTCCTTCATCGTTTGGATGATTATCAAAATGGTGATGGGAATCAGAGTTTCAGCAGAAGAAGAATATGAAGGTGTTGATATTGGTGAATGTGGAATGGAAGCATATCCAGAATTTACTAATAAATAGACTACACTTAGAAGTAAGGGTGAAGCAATATCGCCTAAACCACATCTAATACTTATCAGCTAGGATGATGTATTAGATATAAAGAGAGCCTTATGGCTCTCTTTTTTTATGCCTATTTCTTGCTCATTTAGTCTTTCCAAACAAATCATACTGGGCATTATCAAGACCTTTATTAGCACAGTAAATACTCCCCTTCGCAATTCGAGAAGATAAACTGATACCTTTTTCGGTGATCAAAACACCTCTTGCAACTCTGCCACATCGCTTAGATTTTTCTAGGATGTCTCCAATAATGGCAATAACATTTTGACCTCTTTGCTGATATTCAAATACTTGCTTATTTTGACGCACAAAATAACAAGGAGCTTTAATTGATAAATCAATCAACTCATTAGTGCCGTGCTTTAGCTGACACTGCCCCTGATTACTGATAAGCTCTAGCGCCAAATTATTTAAGGTAATCTCATCGGAAGGCGTTTGTGTCGGTTTCACATTCGCAGTAGCAGCTTCATCTATTGCTACCACTTTATCCTTAGCTTCTTTTGGCACACTGCTGCAATTAAAAAATAAAATAGACGCCAGTAATAGCACCACAAGACCAGCAATAATTGCTATTCGACTTCCCAAAACCATACCCTCTCTGATCGTTCGATATAATCTAAACCGCCACTTGCTAAAGCAGGGCCTTCCCAAAAAAAGTCTGAAGACTCTATCATGTACTCACCCGTGCCATCCCATAGGTCGATATGATCACCTGTATTATTTTCACCCCAGAAGTTTTCACAAAAAATAAAACCCTTGCGATCTGTATAGTCCTCCCAATGAACATTGGTACTTATTTCACATGCTCCAAAACGTGATCTTTTACGCTTCATCCAGCGCGCTAACTCACGTGCTCGTAATGAATGCCCTTCTCCACGATGACCATACCAACATTGCACTCCATCATAACCACTAAATAGTTGGCTACGTTGCAAACAAGTTCCTAAGCGAATCGCGCATTGATTAGCAAAATTAGGCACACCATTTGGACGCTTACAAGGCAACCTCTCATCTTCTCTAATGGTCGGATGGTTGTACCACAGTTCTCTAAAACTATTCATATTACTCTCCCTGACTATATTTATTTTTTATAGGATACTGAATATGTAGACTTTATTTTCTTAGCACCCTACCTATAAACTATAGAAAATAATTTAAGAACTATGTTCACTATTTTTATACAAAATATTAATTTCAGTCATTAGAAGAAGCAATCAACAAAACTAACACCCACAAAAAAGCCCACCCCAAAGGGCAGGCTTTTGAACATCGCTGTAAAAAGGATGTTTACTAGCCGTAATTACTTCGCTGAGTGACCACTC
>DQSN01000148.1 GCA_015663245.1 Leucothrix mucor | reverse complement strand
TGTCGAGTACCGTGTGATCATGGACATATTCCAGAAAGAAGCTATGCTCTTTACAAAGCAAGAGAAATGCTTCAAGAAATGTTAAATGATAGCAAGGAAAAGGTCTAAAATAATTCAGAGTTGTTATTTAATATTGTGACAAGGTAATGATAGATACCCCCTACGGAATTTTATTACTATTTGCCATTCCGTCATCAGCCATCAACAAACTCACACAAATGAACACTATAGTTTTCATATTACTTAAAATAAGTTACTATAGTATTCATTATGAAGAATCAAAAACGTAAAGCAATACTTTTCCCCAAGCAGCAGACAATATTATCAATATTGGGCGAAAATATTAAACTTGCTCGTAAACGCCGTAAATTAACGCAATTACAATTAAATGAACGCACTGGTATCAGCCGCGTTACTTTAAGGAAAATTGAAAAGGGTGATGCTGGCGTATCTATGGGTCATTATCTTTCTGTGCTGGCGGTACTGAATCTTGCCGATGATATTGCAAAAGTAGCACAGGATGATGATTTTGGTCGCCGACTGCAAGATGCCCAGCTTTTAGGTAAATCATAATGGAAACTACGCTATGGGTTTACGCTGATTGGATAACGCCTAGTCATCTTAATAGTAAAAGCTCCCCTCTGCTTATTGGCGAACTCTCTGCCTCTCGCGTGCGAAATAAAGAACACTTTAGTTTTAGCTATGCCCCCGAATGGCTTAATTCTCCCCATGCTCTGCCAATCGATCCTGAGTTACAGCTTTATAGCGGTCGGCAATTCAGTGGTGATCATAATTTCAGAATATTTCTCGATTCCTGTCCTGATCGCTGGGGACGGTTATTAATGAAACGTCGAGAAGCTGTTATCGCTAAGCAAGAACAACGTCGAGCCAAGCAGTTAACTGAAATGGACTATTTATTAGGCGTTCATGATCTGCACAGAATGGGGGGTATTCGTTTTAAACAACAACCTGATGGAGCATTTTTAGATAATAACCAACGCTTAGCGGCTCCGCCCATTAAGTCAATACGTGAGCTAGAGTATGCCGTTAGCAAAATAGAGCAAGGTGATACTAGCGATCCCGACTACTTAAAGTGGCTAGGTATGTTAATTTCACCTGGTTCATCGTTAGGAGGCGCAAGACCTAAAGCTTCCGTTGTTGATACTGATCATTCTCTATGGATAGCCAAATTCCCCAGCCAGTATGATGACCATGATATTGGAGCATGGGAGTTTGTTGCGTATCAATTAGCGATTAATGCAGGTGTTGAAATGTCGATATGTAAAATACAACGGTTTAGTGGCCCTTATCATACTTTTTTAACAAAACGCTTTGATCGCCATAAACAACAACGTCTACACTTTAGCTCTGCAATGACACAGTTGGGTTATTATGATGGCGACTATGAAGCCAGCTATCTAGAGCTTGCTGAGTTTATTACCCACCACGGCTCACAATCACAATACGACTTAGAACACCTATGGCGACGCATTGTCTTTAATATTGCAGTGTCCAATACTGATGATCACCTGCGAAATCATGGGTTTATACTCGATGATAAGGGTTGGAAGCTATCCCCAGCTTATGATATTAACCCCGTTACACCTTCTTATGGATTACATTTGAATATTTCAGAAGACAGTAACCAGCTTGATTTTGAGGTAGCAATGGGTGTGATTGATTACTTTAGAATCAAAACAGATAGAGCAAAAACAATTCAACAAGAAGTCTGCAACAGTGTTAAAAACTGGTCAAAAGTAGCCAGTAGTATTGGGATTAATAGAGCAGAACAAAAGCAAATGGAAACTGCTTTTAGGTGGAAAACATAAGCTAATGTATTGATTATTAATTGGCTATTATTAGCTCATTTTGGCTAAACTGCTTAAAAAAATACGGTTTTTAAAATACCCCCATCAGCCGTAGATAAATATTAGCTGTAGGACACTCCATGACACATAGCGATAAAGCCAGTAAACAACTCAAACCACAAAGCAACTTTGCGTTTATGTCGCTTTGGTCATCGATTAAGTGAATGACAAGAACGGGCAGTTAAGGCGAATAGTGAAGTTGATGTGGCTGTGTAAGAATATTTAAAGGTATAAATACGAATGATAATGCTTATTGTTTCCGAATAATATAGAATACCCCCCCCTGAACCATTGGGGCTTTTTTATTTCTGGCATTTGAATAGCTTGCATGAATTCACAAACACTTATTGATACCCCCACTGCTGATAAACCGCCTAGTAAACGATTTAATCTAAGAAGAATCAATCGATGGACGGTGTTGACGCTGTTAATTGCATTACTGATGTCACTACCTCTTTTGGTGGTCAGCAGTTCTATTTTTCAGCCTCTCAATGAAAACTGGCAGCACCTTAAAGATTATCTACTCACTGAGTACATCATCAATTCTTTAATTTTGATGGTGGGTGTTAGTGTTGGCGTACTCAGTATGGGCGTGATTACCGCATGGCTTACCAGTATGTGTGAGTTTAAAGGCCGACGTTTATTTTCGTGGATGTTATTACTGCCGTTGGCAATTCCTGCTTATATCATCGCTTACACTTATACAGGCTTTTTAGATTTTGCAGGCCCTTTGCAAACATTACTGCGCGAGTGGACAGGCTGGGGCTATCGTGACTACTGGTTTCCAGAAGTTCGTTCGATGGGTGGTGCTATTACCATGTTGTCGCTGGTTTTATACCCTTATGTTTATATGATGGCTCGCGCGGCATTTTTAGAACAATCAGTTTGTGCTTTAGAGGCGAGTCGTACCTTGGGTAGTACGCCTTTAAATGGCTTTTTCCGTGTTGCTCTTCCTCTTGCTCGCCCTGCTATTGTCACGGGGTTATCGCTTGCGCTTATGGAAACACTTGCCGACTTTGGTACGGTGCAATACTTTGGTGTTTCGACCTTTACTACGAGCATCTTTCGTACTTGGTTTGGGGTGGGTGATGGCACAACTGCTTCACAATTATCGGCGATGTTGCTGATGTTTGTTTTTGCCTTGATTATGCTCGAACGCTGGTCACGTAGGCGTGCTAAGTTTCATCATACGTCACAAAAATACGCGAAAATCAAACGCTTTCAACTACGTGGAAAAACGGCTTTTTTTGCAGGGCTAGCTTGCTTACTACCTGTTTTATTTGGCTTTATCCTCCCTGCTCTACAACTCCTCTGGTGGGTATTCACCACCGCTGAAGAAACGTTGGATGCTTCATTTTTCCAATTAACACTTAATAGTATGCTACTTGCGATTAGTGCATCCGTTATTGCAGTCTCCATTGCATTGCTACTTGCCTATGGGCGACGTTTACATAAAACCCCAGCTATACGCACAGGTGTCAATATTGCTTCTTTGGGTTATGCCATTCCTGGTACGGTGATTGCTGTGGGCGTGATGACACCCTTTGCCTTTGTCGATAATGCACTTGATAGCTGGATGCAGGCGACTTTTGGACTTTCAACGGGGTTAATTTTATCAGGCACGGTGTTTGCACTGCTGTTTGCCTACACGGTGCGTTTTCTTGCAGTATCAGTTCAGGCGATTGAGTCGGGATTAGGTAAGATTAAACCCACCATGGATGATGCGGGTCGTTCGATGGGACTTTCTCCAATGTCTGTACTGCGACAAATACACCTACCATTGATGCGTGGCACGGTGTTGACTGCTTTGTTACTGGTATTTGTTGATGTACTAAAAGAGCTCCCTGCCACTCTTATTTTACGTCCTTTTAACTTTAATACGCTTGCGGTACGTGCGCATGAATTAGCAGCCGATGAGAGACTTGCCGATGCTGCTACCCCCGCTTTAATGATTGTTCTTGTCGGTATTATCCCCGTTATTTTGCTCAGCAAAGCCATTAGCCATTCTCGTGTAGGAGGGAAATAAACCTTATGAACCCTATTTTAAAGGTACAAAATGTTTCCATTGCTTATGGAAAAAATGTCGTTGTTGAGGATATATCCCTACAACTTGAAAAAGGTGAGATTGGTTGTTTTCTTGGTCCTAGTGGCTGTGGAAAAACCACCCTACTACGCGCAATCGCAGGTTTTGAACCCGTCAAACAAGGCGAAATATCACTGAACGATACCATCGTTAGTCAGCACAATTTAAGCCTTGCGCCAGAAAAACGAAATATTGGCATGGTATTTCAAGACTTTGCCCTCTTCCCGCACTTAACCATTGCCGATAATATCGCCTTTGGTATGCGTCATCTAAAACGAGCCGAGCAACAAGCACGTATTCAGCAACTCTTAGAAATGGTATCACTTGAGACGTATGGTTCTCGCTATCCACACGAGCTATCAGGTGGACAACAACAACGCATCGCCCTCATCCGCGCGCTCGCGCCAAAGCCCAATTTGTTATTATTAGATGAACCCTTCTCTAGTATGGATGTTGAGTTGCGCGAAGAACTAGCCACAGAAGTACGCGATATTATCAAACAAGAAAATATCACCGCTATTTTAGTTACTCATGATCAAAATGAGGCTTTTTTAGTTTCTGATAGTATCGGTGTTATGAAGCAAGGACAGCTCAGACAATGGGCTGATGGCTATGAAATTTATCATCAACCTGCTGATGCTTTTGTCGCGGACTTTATTGGTCAAGGCGTATTCTTTGATGGCGAAGTCCTCAATAATGAGGAAATCAAAACTGACCTTAGTACGGTAAAAGGCAAAGTACCAGCAGGCTGTGTCGCAGATTGTAAAGTACGGGTCTTTATACGCCCTGACGATATTATCATTGACGACAAAGCATCTTTAAAAGCGACAGTGGTTGAGCGAGAATTTAGAGGAGCTAATTATATGTATATTCTCAAACTAAATAATGGCAGTGAATTATTAGCCCTAAAACACTCTCATCATCAATACAATATTGGCGATGAAGTGGGTATTAGTCTCGATATTGAACATGTTGTGGTATTTCCAAAGAATAATAAACACCTTGAATAAAGTGGCTCATGCGGGGTTATAAACCTCCTCTGAGTTTAAAATACCCACTGAAATAATAACGGCTCTATTACATTTCCCAAGCTCTTGAGGAAACTATTCTACCTAGCTGGACTAGGAGGCTGACCGAGAATGGTAAGCGTAGTGAAAATTTGACTGAT
>DQSN01000081.1 GCA_015663245.1 Leucothrix mucor | reverse complement strand
TAAAAGGGTGCAGCTTAAATATAATGTTTGGCGTATAATTATTTGATCTTCTTACTCAAATAATCAGAGATTTCAAATGCCAACGCTCGTTCAAAACCCATAAATAGACTCAAGCTTTTTTGGCTTCTGATAATTTTGCAAGTGGCTCCTACTACTAAGAATACTAATTCGTCTCAACCTTATAAATTAAATCCACGCTTTGTGCCTCAGCACCTGCTTGAGCCTCTAAATCCAGATACTTATTAACTTTATATTCAATTGCGATTTTTTGCATAGAGTCAAATAAACCAACGATATAGCGTACATAAGTACGTGACCCTAGTTTTTTGCCTAAGCGTAGTTCACTTTTCTTCAAGTCATCTTTGGCCACAAAGCTTAAATCATCAAGACCCAATGAGTTGCCAATATTACGCAACATCCCATCACCATTAACCACGTTCAAACTGCGTACTGCCTGCATTAACAAGGCTGTCTGGCTGCCTGTGATGTCATCGAGGCTTTGCCCTGTAAGCAGGTAACTGAGAATATTACTTTCCGATAAACTCGGCGTGGAGAATAATTTAGTCTTTGGACTGAGCAATGTGCCTGTAAGGTGAATTCCAGCGGTAATATCCTCAATGGTCCGCACTGCTTTTATATCCATACCAACTACAGAAGGCGGACCATTAAAGACTAATCGCCCATTGTTAATGACTAGGTTTTGCCCATAAGCTTGGTAGCGCCCCTCAATTATTTTCACACTGCCTTGAGTGGTAATATCCTGCTTATTATGTGAAACATTAACTGATCCGCCCAGTCTGGTATCAAGACCAAAACCTTTAAATTTCACATTATTACCTAGTGATACCGTAAGGTTAGGGCGTATTTTTACTGCTGAGTAATTGCCATCAGGTTTTTTCTCACCAAGAACAATCACATCCTCCGATTCACTGATATTAGATTCAGGGATCGCATTGAGTGTGATTTGCGCATTAGGAATATGTATAGTCCCTAAAATATCGACAGTTTTTGGGCTTATTTTAACCGTAATATTAGGGTTCATTAGTGCACGTGCTTCATGGGTATTTACAAATTGTAAGTTTGAACCCACTATTTTCATCTCTCCCTTTAGCTGGCGCAAATTTCTTAGTGACAGAAACCCTGATATTTTTGCCTGCCCTTTACCTGAACTTAGTGAGCCCTTAATAATGGCTTTATTCGCATCATTAGCATTAATACTAAGATTAATGTTTCGTAGATACGTACCCACTTCGGGAAGTTTAATCGAAGCATGTTCCAGTGATACCTTACCTGTAATTTTCGGACTTAGCAGGCGACCATTAAAGGCTACATTACTGGAAACTTTGCCTGCTAAATTACTAGTGCGAGGGATAAATGATTGTATCCAACGAATATTAGGCATATCAAAATTAGCCTTACCTTGAATGCGATGAGCATTGCTATTCGCGCCTAAAGTGATTTTTGCATCAGCAGATAAGTTGCCGCGATCTTTTAATTGTATTTTTGCTTTACTCACAATGATTTTGTTATTAACTGAAGCTGTGATTGAGGCATTGTGATAATCAAATTTATTCTCCGCACCATCAGCGTCAATATAAGTGAGGCTACTATTAGGCAGCTGGATAGCCACACTGCCTATTGTGTTTCCTCGGTGCTGCTTGAGTTTGAACGAACCATTGACACTACCTTTTAACTTGAGTGTTTTAGGCAGCCATGGTTGTGCCATCAACAAGGGAATGCGAGAGATCTTTCCTTTAGCATCAATTTTATGATTATTGCCACGTTTAGCTAAAGTGATATTCGCATCCGTATTTAACTCACCCTTATTCTTAAGTAGTAATCTTGCATTAGCCGTGATTTTTTTGCCGTCAATAGACGCTTTAAGCTTAAGGAACTTATAATCAATTTTTTGTTTATCCTTGCCTTCACCATACACAATGGAGCTTGCGGGGAGTTGTAAAGTAGCATCCCCCTTCATTTTACTGCCTAGTAGCTGTATTTTATATTGCCCATTGGCACTGCCTTTCAGTTGTAGTGGTTTTGGCAACCACGGTTTCGCCATAAACAAAGGTATACGGGTTAATTTTCCCGTTACATTAATTTGATGATTTTTACCATTTTTAGCGAGCTTTATCTTCGTGTTTGCCGTTAACTCGCCTTTATTTTTAAGTAGCAAACGAGTATTAGCAGTAATTTTATTATCATTAATAATAGCTTTCAGGGTAACTGATTTGTAATCGAGGGCTTGCTTGTGTTTGCCTGTACCGTATAAAACCGCACTTGCAGGTAACTGTATAGAAACCTCTCCCACCGCTTTACCGTTTACTTGGCGTACTTTATAACGACCATTTACACTGCCTTTTAGTTGCAAGCCTTTAGGCAGCCAAGGGTTGAGCAAAGCTAAAGGTGTCCGCTTGAGTTTTCCTTCTACATTCACCCCTTTTGCAGTCGACCAATTAATGGTCGAACAACTGTTCGCA
Organism: Leucothrix mucor; assembly: GCA_015663245.1. GTDB lineage: Bacteria > Pseudomonadota > Gammaproteobacteria > Thiotrichales > Thiotrichaceae > JAGLBW01. The sequence goes on along the minus strand of DQSN01000081.1, from coordinate 14,443 downwards.
GTATGATTTGCCAAACAGAATTGACTTGTTTTGATGTTATTTTTAGATGCCGTCACTTGCACTGGCTTTTGCAACTTCCATTTAGCAACTTGCTTGGTATCTAGCTGCAATTGCTGAATAACACCTTGCCATTGCGGCGCTTTCCAACCGCCCTTCAATTGTAGTTTTACCTTTGCTTCGCTATGTGTGAAATTCAATTTAACTTGGTGATTATCAATTTGTCCTGAAGCATCAATAGACGCAGTGCTGATCTTTTGTTGATCTAATTGCATGCCATTAAGTTTGCCACGCAAAGTGTAAATTCCCTGCTTTGTCTGTGCATTTAAGTTGGCAGAAGCAAGGCTATATTTTTGATATTTTATTTTCTTGGCATCAAGCTTGGCATTAAGTACAGGCTGTTCAAGTGTTCCTTTGAGTGTACCTGTGGCAATTAGCTTTCCTGATAAGTCAGGCAATAATTGACTTAATTCTGAGGCATTAATATCCCAATTTAGATCAAAAGGAGGGCTGGCTTTACCACTAGCTTTAACTTTATTTTGCCCTAATTGAGCGATAATATTTTGTATATTTAGATGCTGATCAATATGTTGCAACTCTCCACTTGCGGTGATCTTTTTATTTTTAAGCACCCCCGTTAGCGAGTGTAGTTTTAGCTTGCCCTGTATGCTGCCATTTTTATAACCACCTTGATAATTAAGTGCCGCATCAAATTCAGCAGGCCAATCAGGGACATATTTGGCTAATTTAGCCTGCTGCACCTTTCCATCAAAACTCCATGAAAGCTCAGGAACCCATTTAATATCCGCTTTACCATTGATATTACCATCAGCACTTTTGGTTTTAATGTGGGACAGTTGCACCTGCTCATAATCTCCAAAACCTTCTATTTGAATATTCTGTGAGTTTGCATACTCAGTCGTTAAAGCGGCATTCAGCTTAAATCGATAAGCGGTGAGTGTACCTGTTAAATCTATATCAGATATTAGCTTGCCTATTTTGGGATGTGTATAATTGGCTGTACCGCGCGCACTCATCGCATGCGGTTGATCCATTCCCATAACAACATTTTTTAGTGATATTTTGAGAGGGGAACCTATAATAATGGGTTCAGCATTAAGTGAGCTAGCTGTTAATTTTCCCTGATTAATATCGGGCTGATGCAACACTATATTTTTAATTTCAAATAGTGTTTTATTTTCACGGACAATTTCAAAGGATTTTAATAATAATGAATCCATTTTGAAATTTATTGGCAGAGCAAAATCGGGTAGCTCGGTGATTGTTTCTGAGGGGGAATCATCACTTTTGGGTAAGCGAATCACAAAGTTTTCAAGGCTAGCTGCAGAAGAATAAATACGATTATTTGCAGCATCAAAACGTGGCTTTTGTAATTCTAACCGCTTTATCTCGATACTGATTTTTGGTGTTTTCCACTTTAGACTTTTAATCTTTAAGCTACTTAAAAATGTACCACTAAAACCTTTTATATCTAGAGCAGGTAATGATGAGCTTGCTATTTTACCGATAAAAGCAGGGCCTAATGGCGTTGTGAAAATTAAGGCAAGCAAAATCAATAAGCTTAAAATTAACACCTGTATAAAAGCAATCGGTGAAAAAAGATGTTGGCGTAACTGCTCTCTCACAAATCAGCTCCGATACTGAGGTGCAAATGAGGGTCTTTAAACCTATCTTTAGGCCAACCAATATCAATACGCACAGGGCCAACAGGTGAGCGCCAGCGCGCACCAATACCCATACCTAGTTTTAAATCAGGATTGCTCCAATCGTTAAAGGCGTTACCTGCATCAATAAATGCAGCTGCCCCCCAGCCATCAATAATAGGATAGTCATATTCGAGACTGGAGGTTAACAAATGTTGTCCGCCAATAGTTTTTCCTTCGTCATTGATTTCCCCAAGTGTTTCAAAACCATAACCACGCACACTTTGCCCACCACCTGCAAAAAAGCGCAGGCTTTTAGGTAGCGTATCTAAACTTCCCTCTAGGGTATAACCTAGATTCAATCGTCCAATAAAGCGACCTGCCCCTATTTTTTTTATGTATTTACTTTCACCTTTGAACTGCAATATATTTTGGTCACTCAACACATTTTTTATTGCACCTTGAACTTCACCTTTAAGATGCCAGCCATGAAGGGGAAATAATAAATTATCTGCTTTAGTTTTCTCAGCGCGTAAGCCAAGCAATGTGAGTTGTGATTGTGTCGCCACCTTATTATCAACTTGAGTGGTATCACGCAAATAGGTAATAGCAGCAGTCTGCTGCCAGTCCGAGGGAGTTTTACGCGTATATTCAGCACCAAGCTTTAGACTGCGACTAGTAATGTCGTCGTTAATATCTTGTTTCCACTCAAAAAGATAACTTAAAGAATCATCCTCTGGATTTGCTTTAGGCTCAGTCAAACGCGCCGTGAAGGTGCTTATTTTAGTTGATGCAGTTGCACTTAAATTTAAACGCTGACCTTTGCTACCTGTCCAACGGCGCTCTAGTTCAGCACTGATTCTAGGACCTGTATCGGTGCCATAACCTACTTTAAACTTATAGGCATTACGCTTTTTTGCAGTGAGTTTAATCTCGATAGGAACGTGTTGATTGGTCGCTTGCTTATGCAAAGCATCTATTTTTATATTGGCGTAATAGCCACTATTTTGTAGTAATTGCTGTTGTTTAATTAAGCGTTCACTACTGTATAAATCGCCCTCTTTAATTTGCAAAAAGTTCTGAACAACTTTTTTGTTTAATACTGTCTGTTGGATTTTCACTTTGCCAAAGCGATAACGCTTGCCTGTATTAAAGCCCAAATTAACCTTAGCGGTATAACGCTGAGGGTTTACCGTTATTTCATGCTCTTCAAAGACTGCATCGAAATAGCCATAGGTTTGAGATACTTCCTTTAACTTCTGTTTGTAGTCCGTATATTTCTTATGATTAAGTACATCACCACTACGGTAAGGAGGGTTATTGCGAAGCTCTCTAAATTCTTTCTGCGATAATCCCTCCCCTTTAAGTTTAAGCTGTATTTGCTTAACCTTGATGGGACGGTTGGCTTTGGTGCTAATAGTAATTTTCCAGCAGTTATCAATCAATCGCAAATTAGGTGTAAATTGCGCATCGTAGTAACCCACTGCACGCGATGCTTTGCGGAAGCGCTTCTTTAGGGATTTAACGAATTGCTCTACCTGTTCTTTTTTAGCACTACATTCAGGAACAAGTGTAGGAATATTAAGTTCTAAGTTCTTATACAATTCCCCACCTGTACCAACCAAGTTAATCACACTCAGAGGAGCTTTTTTTTCTTCAGAAGAGTCAGTTTCTGCCTGTATATTCATCGGTAGCAACACCAGCACTAGGGCGGGCATCAGGAACTTATATGTGAGATGTATCATTGTTCAAAACTCCATCGTAGAAGAGCATTTTGAATCTTAGTCCCGCGTCCCCCTCCAGACTTTTTACCATTATGTTGTATAACAATGACCAATCGTTTGCCTTTTCTATTAAGCATATAACCTGCGATAGCCGTTACATTGTTCAATGTGCCTGTTTTTAAATGACTGCGTCCACGTAAATCACCCTTACGAAAACGGCTAACCAAAGTGCCATCCAAACCAGGAAGTGATAATGAAGCCATAAATTCTGGCATATAAGGATCACGGTAAGCTGTTTCTAGTAACTGTGCCATCTGCCTTGCGCTGATACGCGACTTTCTTGATAAGCCCGAGCCATTATCAATAATAATGCCGTTTGTATTTATATTATTTTCAGCCAGTAAGCTTAGGATAGCATCACGCCCCTTTTGTAAGGTCGCGGGAGCACCGTAGATTCTTGCACCTATAGTGAGAAGAACCTGACGTGTCATCACATTATTACTCCACTTGTTAATCAAGCGGATTTGCTCGCCAAGTGTAGGCGATGCGCTTACATGAAGCCGTTTATCACTCGGCTTTATTCTCCCCGTTTGCATTGATCCTTGCAGTGTACCACCAAGTTCATTCCAAAAGTCACGAAATCCATTAAAAGCATGCTCTTCGGCTGTAGAAAATGAGCGCAAAATGAATTTTTGACCACACTTTAGAGAATATTTTCCCTTGATCGTTAAAGTTCCCACATCATCAAAGCTAAATTTAGGGCGGTAATGAGAGCGTCGACATTTTTTATTGTTATAAACTATTTTATTATTAAAGGTAAAGTTTGGAATATCAGGATAAGGTGTCACATCAATCTTTTTTCCTGCTTCATCAGGTGTAAATAAAAAGCGTGTGGATTGAAAGTTAAACATCAATGCCGATGGAGCCGCGTTGTAAGTACGAAATGGCTTATTATCAAAAGCCGCAGGGTCAAAATAAGCCGTATCAAAATAGCTATTGTCAATAATGACATTGCCCTGAATTTCTTTAAGACCTTTTTCACGCAGACTGCGAATAAACTTCCAATAGTTTTCGTAGACTAAAAAAGGATCGCCATACCCTTTAAGAATCAAATCGCCCGTTAATATTCCATTTTCTAGCTCCCCCCGTGTCCAAGCCTCAGTACGCCAAGAATAACTGGGGGATAAAATCTTCAATGCTGCATAGGTTGTCAGTAGCTTCATAGTAGATGCTGGCGCACGCATTTCATCAATATTATGCGATAACATTGCTTGCTTGGCGTTTATATCGCGCACATAAATACTGAGGTTATTAGCTGGAATTTTATATTTTTTTAGTAGCGACAAAATGCTGTCAGGCAGTGTCGAAGGTGATGTATCGCTATCAAGCTCATTAATAAAATGTGTTTGAGCTAAGGCGGGGGGCGCTACAACACCTGACTCCATTTGCTTATCTTTTGCGATGATTGTTGGAGCTATACCGCTTAGCCCCAGAATAAAAAAAAGAGCATGTAGGATTTTTTTATTATTATACATATTATTTTTAGCCAGCAACTATTGACTCAATTCGAGTACAAGAATTGTACTATCTTCGCAGTATCTCCAGCGAAGGTCAAAGTTATATAAACGCATCGCATAAACTCTCTCTCCTAGTTGTTGCTGATAAGAGGGACGAGGGTCTAATTGCAAAATTTGTACAATAAGCTTTTTTAAATCAAATGCTAAACCATATTGTTGATTATTCTGTTCAATCGAATACTGCTCACATTGCTGGATAGCCAAGTCAGTAAAATTTACCGCAAATAACACATCAGGAGCAGAAGATGCAAAGCCTGCCTGCGCATCAAGAATAGAATCCGAATAAGGAATATAAGGTTTAATATCGACAATCGGTGTGCCATTGAGCAAATCACAACCTCTTAATAGCAGTGATACTTTATCGCTATTATGATTTACCCCAGCTAACTCAACCGCAGACATACCTAAGGGATTAGGGCGAAAAGTCGAGCGACTAGCAAATACGCCAATACGTTTATTGCCACCTAAGCGTGGTGGACGTATCAACGGCTTCCACCCTGCATCTTGTGTTTGGTGAAAAATAAACATCAACCAAAGATGAGAAAACCGCTCAATTTCCCTCAAGCTATTGGGATCATTATAGGGGGGTGATAAAACAAGCTCAGAAATAGACTCAGTCACCAGCCGAGGTTGACGAGGAATACCAAATTTTTCTTGATAGCACGACTGAATCGTACCAATTGTTGAGAGGGTGAATGTATCCATAAAAATAAGGTATTAATCTGTCCCTGTTTTGGGTGCAAGTATTAGACTAATACTAAGTATCTACCTATACTAATTCACATGACAGATAAAAAAATACACGACATAAAGGTTTTAGTCGACACTTATTATATTGCAGCAGAATCCGACGCAGAAATGAGCCGTTACGTGTTTGCATACACCATCATCATAGAGAATCAGGGGACAATGGCAGCAAAGCTATTAACGCGCCATTGGATAATTACCGATGCAAATAGCCGTGTCCAAGAGGTGAAAGGCAAAGGCGTGATTGGTGAGCAACCACATTTAAAGCCTAATGAGTCTTTTAATTATACCAGCGGCACAATGATAGAAACCCCCGTAGGCTCAATGCAAGGGACTTTCCAAATGGTGGGTGATGACGGCGTGCATTTTGATGCGGTAATAGAGCCATTTTCTTTGGCTATTCCTAATGTTTTAAATTGATATGAAAACAATAGCTTAACTATTTTCGTTATAGAGTCTAATTATCCATAACTGAAATATTGCATGCAATATCTCCGCTCCATGCAAAGCTATCAATAATCTTCACCCTCACCTCATTTTTAACTCACAATTATAAAATACTATATTCCCAGAGAGACAAGTTAGTCTTATTAAAAAATGAGGAATATATTATGTCAGCTTGAAAAAACTCAACCGTATTATCGTCTTTACGTCGTCAAATATTAGTCGGTACAGGGGTTATTGTATGCACTTGCTATGTGAATCTAAGCATCGTTAATGTGAGGCAATTGTGAAGTAATTACTTAGGAACTTTCTTATAGGAAATAAAAAAGGAGTTGTCTTTCGACAACTCCTTAGGAATGTAGACATCAAATCCCTATGAGTACCCACAAACATTGTTGAAGGCTATTATATCGATCTTTTTGCTAAGTCGGTGGAGTAGACTTAAAGTTGCCTTCAGTGATGAAAATATTAATCTGTTTCTTCTTCGATAGCTATGCCTTAGCGGAGCAACGGTGCAATTTAAAAGATTGCTTGATGTCGCCTGTTTTCAACAGCCCCATCCACCTATCGTATATCGCTAGAGCTTGTTAAGTCTCCACGTTAATATGCTCCCTACATACTGGCAGCCGTCTGATACCCCCAAACTACACAATAATAAAAACTATAAAATGAATATTTTGATAAAAAAACCCCTGAGATTTTTATCCCTCAGCTTTATTTTTCTTTTAAGTTCTCCCATTGCTCATGCTAACGTTTATTCTTATGTCAGTGCGGATGGTTCTCGCATACTGACGGATAAACGTATGACGGGAAAGGGCTATAAACTTATTAAAACCTACAAAGTACATAAGAAACAATCACGCAAAAAAAACTTCCGTAAATCATCATTAAAAAAACGTAGTCGCGGCAATGGAATTGTACATAGCTGTAGTGATAAACAGCATATGTCTGCTAAAGCTCGTGCATATGGTCGCACTATTCAGGTGTACTCTAAGATCTATGATGTTGAAGAGGAGTTGATTCATGCCATTGTTAGGCAGGAGTCATGCTTCAATGAAAGAGCACATTCTCGCTCTGGGGCAATAGGTTTGATGCAATTAATGCCTGGTACGGCGGATATGATGAAGATTAGTGATCCTTGGAACCCTGAGCAAAATATTCAAGCAGGCGTAAAATATATCAGTCAAATGTTGAGTATGTTTAAAGGTAAAAAGCGTTTTGCAGTAGCCGCTTATAATGCAGGTCCTGGCAAGGTGAGAAAATATCGCGGTATTCCTCCTTATCGTGAAACTAAAAATTACGTGAAAAAGGTGATGGCGGAGTATTACCGTCTTAAAAAGCACGGTCTCCCTAGCTCACCTTACTCCCTTGCTAGTTTGAGATAATTATTCTACTAGCTTTTTCTTTATCGCTCGGTGTATTCTCTTCATCCATTATATTTATAGTTAAAAGAGGATACATCAATGTCGATGGAAGACCGTGATGGCGTTATATGGTTTGATGGCGAAATGGTTCCTTGGCGTGATGCCAAAGTCCATGTCTTAACACATACTTTACATTACGGTATGGGTGTATTTGAAGGCGTCCGTGCCTATAAAACAGATGATGGCAGAACTGCTATTTTCCGTCTTCCTGAACATACTGATAGATTATTTAACTCTGCAAAAATCATGCGGATGAGTATGCCTTTCACAAAAGAAGAAATTAGCTCCGCTCAAATAAACTCTGTCAAAGAAAATAATTTAGAGTCGGCTTATCTTCGTCCTATGTGCTTTTATGGCTCAGAAGGCATGGGCTTACGTGCAGACAATCTTAAAACACATGTTATGGTTGCTGCTTGGGAATGGGGCTCTTATCTTGGCGAAGAGAATATGCGGAATGGTCTAAGGATCAAAACCTCGTCTTACACACGTCACCACGTTAATATCAGTATGTGTAAAGCCAAGGCGAATGGTCACTACATTAACTCTATGCTAGCTTTGCAAGAAGCACTTACCGACGGTTACGATGAAGCTTTATTGCTGGATAATGAAGGCTATGTTGCGGAGGGTAGTGGAGAGAATATCTTTATCATCACCAAGGGGATCATCTATACACCAGATTTAACCTCTGCACTTGATGGTATTACACGTAACACTATCATGACCTTGGCTAATGATTTGGGGTATGAAGTGCGTGAAAAACGAATTACGCGTGATGAGGTTTATATTGCAGATGAAGCATTTTTTAGTGGTACAGCTGCTGAGGTAACACCAATACGAGAGCTGGATAACCGCTCAATTGGTGAAGGAACTCGCGGGCCGATCACTGAAAAGCTACAATCATTATACTTTGATGCAGTGCATGGCAGAGCAGAGAAATATAAACATTGGCTAACTTTTGTTGATTAAATAATTAAGTGTAAGGGTAAATGTATGGCAGAGCGAGTAGCAGGATGTAGTAATCTTAATATCAAAAAAGAAGTTCTAGTCACTAGTGCCGATTTACCTCTGCACTGCCCGATGAATGATTCTGTAGCATGGTGCTCACATCCGCGTGTATTTTTAGCGGTAGAGGAAAATAAGCCAAGCCGTTGCCCTTATTGTGGCACGGTATATCGTTTAACTGATAAAAAATAAAGCTTAATAGCAAGCTTAGTCCCCTTGAACAACAAACAACAAAAACAATCTTATCGTCATCCACGTTTTTGGGGAATGTGGCTTGCCATCACTGCACTCCGCTTATTGACCTTTTTTCCTTGGGCTTGGCAAATGCTGCTGGGTAAAGGCATCGGTAAGTTAATGTATCACCTGCTTAAATCACGCCGTCATGTTGCCAATGTAAATATTAAATTAGCCTTTCCAGAACTTTCTGATGCCGAACGAGATCAACTTTGTATTGATCACTTTATATCGCTGGGACAGGGTTTAATGGATTTATCCCTAAGCTGGTGGGGTCGAGATGATAGGCTGCAATCACTGGCAACAATCGAAGGTTTTGAACACTTACAACAAGCATTAGCAAGCAATAAAGGTGTGATTTTACTGAGTATGCACTTTACCAGTTTGGAAATAGGTGGACCGATTGTTGCATCATTAACAAAAGGTTTACATGTCGTTTATAAGCCGCATAAAGACCCACTATTAGAGCATATTGTCGCTAAAATTAGAGCACGTCGTTATGGCAAAGCAATTCCTAAAAATAAAATACGTGAGATGATTTCGAGTTTAAAAAAAGGACATACCGTGTGGTTTGCACCTGATCAAAGTTTCCAACATAAAGGAAGTTTGCAAATTCCTTTCTTTGGTATTGATGTGCCGACAAACCCTAGCACCTCACGCCTTGCATCAATCACTAAAGCCCATGTTGTACCATTTATAACTGTGCGTAAGTACGATGATACGCAGCGTGCTATTGGTTATACTTTGCGTTTTTTACCTACATTAACCGATTTTCCTAGTAAAAGTATTGAACAGGATACTGTACGCATCAATCAACTTTTTGAAGATCAAATTCGCATGTTTCCTGCACAATATTTATGGACACACAAACGCTTTAAAAATTCTGCCGACTCAGGTATCGACCACTATACAAAAAAGGATGTAGAAAAGTGATTATTCAACGTTATTTACTGCGCGAAATATCACAATCCTTTGTCGGCGCATTATTTATCCTATTATTGATTATCGTTGGCAACACCTTTGTACGCCTGCTAGGTAGCGTGAGTTCAGGAAGCTTACCTGTCGATTTACTGGGTAAAATGGTTTTAATGGGGTCGATTAATGGTGCGATTCAGCTAGTTCCTATTGCTTTACTCATTGGCATGATGCTAGCTTTTGGACGCTTGTATCGAGACCATGAAATTAGCGCCCTACACTCCGCGGGCGTAGGACCCAAACAATTTTACAAAGGTATTTTTCTCTTTGTAGCCCCCCTAACTTTACTATTAGCCGCGATGGTTTTATACGTTGTGCCAAATATCGAAGCAAGCACACAAAATATCAAAACTGAGGTAAAGCAACGCCCTGAAGCGTCTGGAATTCCTGTGGGTGAGTTTATGCATACTAAAGCAGGTGATACTCGCTTCACCATTTTTGTCGAAAAACTGGATGACGAAAATGTAGTGATGGAACATTTTTTTATGCACTCAGGAACCAACGAAAAAGACAGCGTATTAACCGCAAAAAAAGCATTGCTCTTTATTGATCAACAATATGGTGAGCGTGTTTTACAGATTAATGATGGTAGCCGTTATGATCATAATCTAGAGAATAATGAATTCACCATCTTTCGTTTTGGCGAGCATGGCTTACGTGTTCCTAGTGCAAAAATATCGACCTCTAGCAAATTATCGACAACCCCTACCTTGGTTCTACTCGAACAAGACACTAATGAGAGTAAAGCCGAACTACATTGGCGTTTAGGCATTATTTTATCCGCCCCTATAATTGCTCTACTGGCATTCCCCCTAAGCTATACCACACCGCGACAAGGACGTTTCGGTAAACTAGCTTTAGGAATTTTGCTCTACGCTATTTATGCCAACTTATTGATAACAGGAAAATCAATGCTGGAAGATGGCAAGATTCCCAGTGTCGTTGGTTTATGGTGGGTACATCTCATTTTCATTGCCTTAGCCATGTGGTTAGTACGCAGACAATACGGTAAAGCGGGATGAAACTGCTCGATAGCTACCTATGGAAAGCAACCTTGCAAGGCGTTATTGTCGCTTGGCTTGCCTTGGTCATGCTCGATGTATTTTTTGCTTTTATTAGTGAGTTAGAAGATACAGATGAGCAATACACCAGCTTCAAAGCATTGATTTATTTAAGCTACACTTTGCCAGCACGTTTCTATGAGTTTCTCCCCACAGCAACACTCATTGGCAGTTTGTTAGGCTTAGGTAATTTAGCCTCAAACTCTGAGTTTATCGCCATGCGTGCCGCAGGTTACTCGGTCAAACAAATTATTCTCTCTGTACTTAAACTCGGCGTTGTCCTGACTGTCACAGCATTTTTTATGGGGGAGTGGCTAGTTCCAGCCAGTGATTTACAAGCCAGAAATTTCAAAGCAACCTTGGAAAATAAGAATATTTCTTTGGTAAGTGACGCTGGTTTATGGATTAAGCAAAAAGATAATATTCTTCATATAGATAAAGTTTGGTCGAAGGATAAGCTCACAGACGTCACAATTTACAGCATGAAAAAAGACCGCACTGGTTTAGAAAAAATTACTGTAGCAGAATCGGTGATCAATACAGAAAATGGTTGGCAATTAAATAATGTGAAAATTACAAGCTTTGAAGAAAAACGCATTATTAGCAAGACACTAAAACAGCAAATGAATACAAGCTTATTAGATGCCCAAATATTAGAAATAGCCGCGATGAAGCCCGAGCAACTTTCAGGCAGTGAGTTAAAAAAAATCATTCAACATCAACAAGACAATTCATTAAAGTCAGATAAATTTGAGCTGGCTTATTGGAAGCGTTTTTCCGTACCCATCTCCACACTCGTCATGCTGATACTAGCAATGCCTTTTCTATTTGGCTCACAACGCGGGGGTGGCGCAGGTCAACGCGTGTTTATTGGTATCGTTGTCGGTATCGCCTTCTTCCTACTCAATAGAGTTTTAAATGAGCTAGGTATTGTGTACGGGATATCCCCCTTTATCAGTGCCTTTTTACCCCTATCAATCTTCTTATTGGTGAGTTTATTTGTGTTAAGGCGAATACGCTAAGAATGCTATATCGTTACTCTACTGATAACATAATTATTCGAGTGAGACTGCATAATGAGTCAGGGTAAAAAAATAAGCTATATATCCACGATTACGCAATCCATGCGTATTCCATTTCTGATTTTGACACCTGTCTGCGTCCTTCTAGGCACAAGCACAGTCATTGCTAATAAAGTAGAGGTCAATATTTTATTCGTAATATTAGCTTTGCTTGGAGCTTTATTCGCTCATATCAGCGTGAATTCCCTAAATGAATATTCAGACTTCAAAAGCGGCTTAGATTTAACCACCAACCGAACCCCATTTAGTGGCGGTAGTGGCTCATTACCCAATCATCCCGAGGCGGCAATTGCCGTTTTAATCACAGGTATAAGTTCAATCGTCATTATCTCTTTGATTGGAATATTTTTTATTTGGCAGCACGGCACAGGAATTATCCCATTAGGTTTTATTGGCTTACTATTAGTCGTCACGTATACCAACTGGATAAACAAATATCCATGGCTATGTTTAGTTGCCCCAGGTTTAGGCTTTGGCTTATTAATGGTAGTTGGTACACAGTTTGTCGTAGAAGGTGAGTACTCAACGCTGTCTTTTTTGATTGCTGTGATTCCTTTTTTATTAATCAACAACCTCTTATTACTCAATCAATACCCTGATATTGAAGCAGATAAAATGGTCGGGCGTAGACATTTCCCCATCACCTATGGCATAGAACAGAGCAATAAAGTATACGCGGCGACCATAGTGCTAACCATTGCGACTATAATTGTGTATATAGGCTTAGAAATATTACCCCTATGGAGTTTGCTGGCTTTATTACCTATACCTTTGAGCCTATTCTCATTATCAGGAGCGATAAAATATGGAAAAAATATTGGGGGTTATCCACAATATTTAGCTGCCAATGTTGCAGTTACTGTATTAGTACCGTTAATTTTAGGGGCTTCTATCATCCTTGGGTGACAATCATTACACAGAAATAAACTTACTTATGAACCAGCACGAAAAAATAAACTATGTAGAGTTTCCCGCAAAAGACCTTATAGCCACTAAAACATTCTTTACAAAAGTCTTTGCATGGAAATTTATTGATTATGGCACTGAATATGTCGCATTCTCAAACGAGGGGCTGGATGGTGGGTTTTTCAAATCAGACTTAACCATGTCAGCTCGTGAGGGCTGTGCGCTGATTGTATTTTTTAGCGATGAGTTAGAAAAAACTCAAGTGAAAATAGAACAGGCAGGAGGGGAAATACTACAAGATATTTTCGCATTCCCTGGAGGACGACGTTTCCACTTTGCCGATCCAAATGGCAATGAATATGCTGTCTGGTCGGACAAAGGTGAAATGAAGCTGGATGTTGGAGTGGTTTAAGACGAGTTATCTAAGGAACTCTTTTTGATGGCTACGAATGCGTATGGTGATGATGCCCATCATCCGCATCTGTCCCAGCTCCACGAACATGATGATGATGACCCTCTTGTGGCGCACCTACATTATGTTCATGCCCCAGAATCTGTACACGGTATTGGCATAACTGGCAATTCATATTCCCAGTGCCATTTTCAGCTTCATGGATTTTTTCTACAAACGTATCAATAACCAACTCATGATCATTTAGGTATCCTGCTTTTACTAACTGTACATCAGGATGTGCCGCTTGATAATCATCAGCCCATTGATAAATACGATCAATCAAACGTCCTGAAAACATAAAGTAAGGAAAAAGTAAAATCTTCTTAAAACCCAAACCATGCGCACGTTCTAATGCGGCATCAAGCAGCGGTGTGGTAACACCACTAAAACTTGTACTTGCCCAACCAAAGCCCATACCTTCTTCCAGCATACGGGTAATTTTACAGATATTGGAATTAGCATCAGAATCGGATGCACCACGACCTACAACCATCAACAGAGTATCTTTGCGGTCATAATCATCTCCAAACTGTGCTTCAGCTTCTTCAATACGTGCCGCCGCTGCACGGATCATTTTCGCATTAACGCCCAACTCTGTCGCATAACGAATATTAACACCAGGATTCGCCGCCATTAGCGTATTAATCTCACTAGGAATATCATTTTTTGCATGTCCTGCTGCCATCAACATCCCTGGAACGCCAATAATATCAGTTGCTCCTTGAGCGATAAGTTTTTCTAAACCTGTCGCAATAACAGGAGTTGCAAACTCTAAAAATCCTGTTTCAACCAAGCGTTGAGGAAAGCGTTTTTTTAATTGTGCGGCAACTTGGTGAAATTCTTCAACGGCAGAAACACTACGTGAACCGTGACCAATAACCAAAATAGCAGGATCAGACATGCTTTACTCTCATTAAATATAAATCGGCTAGTGTAATGTAATTTCTACTTGATAACATTGCATCCGTGAAATTAGCTGCTAAGACCATTTTTTCAAAGTAGCCAATAACAAATCAGGCTCTAAAGGCTTAGTGATATGATCACTCATACCTGCGTCTAGGCTTTTATCATAGTCATCTTGGGAAACATGAGCCGTCATCGCGATAATAGGTAAATAACTTAATTCTTTATTTTGACGTATATGATAGGTGG
>DQSN01000068.1 GCA_015663245.1 Leucothrix mucor | reverse complement strand
TATGCTCCACAAAGTGTTGAAGAAAGTATTGTTGAGAAAGAAGCAGGCATAGACGCTGATACCGCTAAAAAGTTGGTTAAAATTGGTCATGTTGCAAGAAATCTCAAAGGTCATGGTTTAGATGAGGGCATCTCAACACGCCTATTAGTATATGCAGCAAACCTAATTCAACAAGGTATTTCCGCACCTAGAGCTTGTCGTATGGCGCTAGTGCGTCCAATTACTGATGATGCAGATATTCGTCAAACATTGGATCATGCGATAGATACAGTATTTGCTTAGTCGTTAAATTAAACAATTGATTGAGTAATTGATTAAGCAATATACCCTGTATGATTTTTGCGTAATACGGGAATGTGAGTGAATTTATCCCCATCTTTTCGTAGTGTTCTTACGATATTATGGGTGTGATGGCAAAGTAAGATTATGACAACAACAACCGAACTTTCCCCTGAGTTAGCCGCGCTGCGTACTAAGCTCAAATGCAGCTTCACGCAAATTGATGATGTGTTTGAAGGCTGTATGGCAGATGCCCAGCAGCGTCTTACCGAGCAGGGAGTCAAAGATTATCTAAAAGGTGCTTCGCTTGTCTGCATGATAGGGCGTGGTGTCGAGCCTGTATTGCAGTTTTTGGAAGTTATTCCTGAGTTAGCAGAGCGTGTGGGTGAAGAAATCATCCCTCTTCTTGCTGATAGCATTTGGGAAGTTACACGTACTCCCAACGGTGTCTCAATCCCCCCTTTTATGGCAACCCTAGGGGAAGCAGGTCGTCGTTTGGCTAGCTTAGAAATGATTAAAGAGTACCTAGCCATATTGTTCGATATGATGGAGCGAACCACAGGCTCTATTCATGGGCATCATACCACCATGCCCAGTCCAGGCTTGCCCAGCTTATTGCAAAATATGCCATATTTGCTTAGCCAAATATCACTGGAAGGCTTGAAGAACTGGGTCGATTATGGGGTGAATAATTACAATGATCACCCTGAGCGTCAAATAGACTATTTCACTCTGCAATCTGCGGATAGTAAGGCGATGTTATCGCGTGAGCGTCATGGTACTTTGTTTATTGATAATGAGCGCAGTCTCAACCTTTATCTACAAGCTTTGTGGGAAGATAAAGATTATTTGGTTCCCTATTCAACAGGTTATGATGAGCTGCGTAAGCCAGTTCCGTATTACGATAAGCTCGGTATTCGTTTGCCCGATGTTTATGATGATACCAAAGAGGGTGTTGTTGGAATAGATCGTTATCGTGCTTTATTGGCACATATCGCTGCACATCGTCGCTGGACAAGCAAAATAGTGGCTGATAACTACAGCCCATTTCAACGTATCGCAGTGGAGTGTTTAGAGGACTCACGGGTTGAATATTTAGCAATGCTTGAATACCCAGGCTTACGAAAGCTGTGGTTATCGTTACACCCAGTGCCTAAAGAGGGTGAGTGTAATGAGGAGGGCGTTTCTTGTATTCGTCATCGCTTAGCGATGCTTTCCTATGCCTTATTGAACCCCGATCATGGTTATCAAGATGAAGATTTGCTGGAGTTTGTGCAGCGTTTCCATGACTTGATGCTGACAGGAGAATCTTCCTCCGCAGAAGTTGCTAAAATAGCGGTGTCTTATATCGCTCGCACTCGTCGTCAAGAAGACCAGGCGGCTAAAATATATTTTAAGAATACCGAAGTTGACTATCGTGATGATAATCGTCATATGTGGGTATTTATTGAAGAAGGTGATGAAGAAGAGCAGTTTGAAGCACCAGAGAGCAAAGATGAGGAAGAAGTCAACAGCTTGCCTCCACGGCATTATCCAGAGTGGGACTATAATACAACAAGTTATCGTCCTGATTGGGTGAGTTTGTACGAAGGTCTACACCCCTCAGGAAACCCTGCCGATATTGATAAATTGCTTGCTAAACATAGTGCTTTGGCAAAACGTCTGAAACAGATGTTGGATTTATTAAAGCCACAAAACTTTGTACGGGTGCGTTACCAAGAAGAAGGCAGCGAGCTAGATTTAGACGTGGCTATTCGTTCTTTGATTGATTTTAAAAGTGGTGCAACACCTGATCCGCGCATTAATATGAGTCACAAGCACGATAGTCGTGATATAGCAGTGACGTTATTATTGGATTTATCGGCATCGCTAAATGAAACTCCAGATGGTTGTACGCAAACCATTTTGGAACTAAGCCAAGAAGCCGTATCATTATTAGCTTGGGCGATTGATAAATTAGGTGATCCGCTATCTATCGCGGGCTTCTTCTCCAATACACGCCACGATGTGCGCTATTTGCACTTTAAAGGTTTTAGTGAGAGCTGGGATGATACGGTGAAAGGTCGCCTAGCAAAAATGGAAGCAGGATTTTCTACGCGAATGGGTGGTGCAATGCGTCATGCAGGGCATTATCTGAGTAAGCAAAAAGCAGATAAAAAGTTACTATTGATTCTAACCGATGGTGAACCAGCAGATATTGATGTGAATGACGAAAAATTACTGCTTAAAGATACACATAAAGCAGTAGGTGAACTGGATCAGATGGGCATATACACACATTGTATTAGTTTAGACCCTAAAGCAGATGAGTATGTGAGCGATATATTTGGTTCTAATTATACTGTCATTGATAATGTGGCACGCTTGCCAGAACGGTTGCCGCAGTTGTTTATGTCATTAACGAAGTAGGGTGAGTAACGTGAAAAATACAGTAACCGTACAAGTTGATTTTTCCTTTAAGGGTGAAAGCTTTAGCCCAGAGATGGTTTTAGAGTTAGATTTATTTGCTAAAATAAATGAAGATTTTTCCAGTTTATACTCAGGAATTGCGCGGAAAAATAATATTGATACTTACTCTTACGCCTTCGAGGTGATGGAAGCATCACCATTGGTTTTTCATAGTCCAACAGGAAATGTAGTTGACTATATTACTGATGGGCAGTGTGACTTATTGGCGTACAGAGAGTTTATAAAAGGCAATAAGATAGAGTTAGTGCTGGAAAAAATCGCCTTGGATAAATTGGGCATTGATGATATTCATCATGGCGATCATGCCACGATTAAATCAGCATTAGAACAGGCTTATCAGGCGGGAAAACAATAAGTGCTGACCACCTTCATCCTGTTATAAATATTCGCGTACTCTCTCTATTATTTTTTTGCTGGGAAGACCGTGAGGAAGTAAATCTTTTAACTTACCATCTTTACCGATAAGCAACGTGGCTGAGCTATGGTCGACCTCGTAATGACCCTTTTTATCTTTTCCTAGCAGCTCATAAGCAACGGCATAACGCCCGACAATGGCATCAACTTCTAGCTTTGTGCCTGTTAAACCTACTATCTTATCGCTGAATTTCTGGCTATATTCTTTTAACTGTTTCAGCGTATCTCGCTTAGGATCGACGCTAACAAAAATTCCTTGTACCTGTTGTTTTTCACTGCCCTCTAATTGAGCAATCGCTTGTCCCATAAATGCTAATGAAGTTGGGCACATATCAGGGCAGAATGTATAGCCAAAATAAAGTAGAACTACCTTGTCTTTGAAGTCAGATAAACTAACTTTACCGTCTAGTGAGTCTAAGGTGAAATCACCCGCAGGTAGTTGTTCGGCAATAGCTGTTGTCATACTTCTTGTCGCTGATGTTTTGAATAAGAACTGTTTTGCGATAACGGCAGTTAGTAAGAAAAGAGTAAGTACCACGAGGGTGATTGATATTTTATGTTTCATTATTTGATACTTCCAATTTAAGGTTTTCTGATTTTAAGCGCATTGAATTCAATACGACTAATAAAGAGCTAAGTGACATACCAATGGCTGCCATCCATGGTGAGATCATGCCCATTGCCGCAGCGGGAACAGCTAATACATTATAAGCAACTGCCCAGCCAAGGTTTTGTAAAATAATGGCACGTGTTTTACGCATTAAACGAAATGCTGAGGCGAGTTGTGTATAGCCTTTTCCTAGTAGGATAAAGTCGCCATTGTTTTTCGCAAGGTCGGTAGCATCAGCAAAGGTCATAGAAATATCAGCAGCGGCTAAAGTTGGGGCATCGTTAATGCCATCACCCAGCATGATTGTTTTTGTTCCTTCGGCTTGAGAGGCTGTTTGTTGCTTCATCCAGTCAAGTTTGTCTTGTGGGCTTAGCCCGCCATGTGCTTCATTGATGTTGAGCTGTTTAGCAATAGCGGTGACGCTTTGTTGATGGTCGCCACTTAAAATTACCACACGATTAATGCCTAGTTGCTTAGCTTGATGTAAGAAGTCTTCAATGCCTTCTCTTAGAGGATCCGAAATGCAAAAAATAGCTTGTAACTGCGTATTCTTCGCAAGATAAAGGATACTTTTTCCTGACTTTCTCCATGCCAAAACTTGTGTTTTAAGCAGAGAAGGAAGCGTTTCAACTTCCGTCTGGGTAAAGACTTCATTGCCTAAGCGCCATGCTTCCTTTTCTATAACAGCTTCCACACCCTGCCCCGTGTAGTATTTTAGGTCTTTGATCGGCGTTGCTTCTTTAGGGTGTGGAGCGGCGGCGATAATAGCTTTGGCAAAAGGGTGTTGAGAGCCTTGCTCCATATGGGCACTAATGGACAAGTAATCTTGTTCTGTTTGATTTGCGACAACGATGACTTTTTCGACTGTTGGCGAGCCAGTCGTGAGTGTGCCTGTTTTATCAAACACGAGTGTGCCAACCGCACTTAATTTCTCAATCGATGACATTTGTACGGGGAGTACATGCAGTTTATTAAGGCTTGCAGCACCTAATGATAGTGCCACAGGTGCAGCTAAGGCAAGGGCGCAAGGACAGGTAACAATCAATACCGCGACCATATTGCTTAAAGCATCACTAGATCCTTGCCAAGACCAGTAGGCAAAGGTTGTAATGGCAATTAATAAAATGATAGCCACAAACTTGGCCGCAACTTGCTCGGCAATATCCACATAATAAGGGCGATAGTGAATGCTTTTTTGTGTAAGTTGGTGTATTTCGTTTAAGGTCGAATCGGCTTTAGCGGATAGTACCTTTAGGGTGATTCTTTGTTCTACATTGATTGACCCGCCGAGAATTTTATCACCTTTATGATGACTAACAGGTAAGGATTCACCTGTTAATAAGGATTCATCAAAGCTGCTATTAGACGATAGCAAAAGACCATCGACAGCAACTGTTTCTCCTGCTGAGACTTGTATAATGTCACCTTTTTTTAGCTCAATCACAGGGGTCTCTATTGGCTTGTCCTCATCAGCGAGAAGGGTGGCTGTTTGCGGAATTATTTTGGCACTGCGGTCTAGCAGGGTTGTTGCGGTAATACGTGAACGCAACTCGATATAGCGTGCGATCAGTAAGAAAATAACGAACATGGCGATAGATTCAAAGTAGACTTCATCAGTGCCTTTCATGGTGCTATAGAGGCTGCCGAGCCATGCAACGGATAAGCCCATGACAATAGGAACATCCATGCCCAGTGATTTGTTTTTTAAATCTCGCCAAGCATTGCGATAAAACAGTTGTCCTGGGTAGGCTAAAATTAGGAAGGTGGAGACGACGCTAACCCAGCGGGATATTTGTAACCATAGAGGAAGGTTACCGTCTGCATCCTGTTGATTGAAAAAATAGCCACCCACAGCGGTTTGCATCACGCTCATACCAAGGATAAGTGCGAAGATGATTCGTTGTATGCTGCGCTGTTTTTGTTCTTTGTTGAGAGCTTCGCGTTGGCTAGGATCAAAAGGGTGAGCGATATAGCCAATATTAGTTATTGCACGCAGAATATCGCTGAGTTTTATCTTGTCAGGGTTCCAGCGAATGCGGGCTTGTTGACCTGTGTAGTCCATCTGTACATCCAATACACCATCTAGTTGGCGTAGTGTTTGCTCGTTAAGCCACATGCAAGCGGCGCAACGGATTTCTTCCAGTATTAAGCTGGCTTCTTTCCAGTTGTTTTCTTTGTCACTACGAATAAATTCACGTTGTATGGTTTCATTATCGTACAACTTTAGTTTATCCATTAAAGCAGGAAGTTGCTGTTGGTGGTTGCGTGACTTGCCTTCGCGATAGCGGTAATAATCACCGTTACCTGAGTTGATAATGGTTTTACACACCGCGTAACAACCATGACAACAAAAGTTTTGAGGCTCTCCTTCGATTTCTATGGTCGGGGGTGATTTTTGGAGTACATCTAAGCCGCAATGAAAGCAGGTTTTATTCATACATAATACATTTGTTGGACTTTCAGTTTAGGGAGTTATTGCTCCGCACCTTCGGCTCTGCTTAGGAGGCTATTATGCGGAGGATGCCTCATTATAGTTTCCTAAGCAGAGCCGAAGGGCGCTGTGAAAAAAGTACAAGTCTTAATGATTTTTTCTTAAATTCAAAGCCATTTTTAGAGTGCATAAAAAAGCCCTCCTAGCATTACCGCTAGAGGGGCTAAAAGCTTGTCTAAGAAATGGAAGGAGTGAATCCTGTTCTTAAACAAGTGGTTCATTTTTTGCTAGTCTAAAAAACTGCAAATTATGAATTTTTCACCCTTAACTAATCAGCTTTAGGTGCTGTTGGAGTCTTAGGT
>DQSN01000041.1 GCA_015663245.1 Leucothrix mucor | reverse complement strand
TGTCGTTGATCATTCCTGACTACAAGGAACTTACCGTAAGCTGTGATATAGAAAGTGCAACCATTTGGGTTGGAATGAACCCTGTGGGTCGGCAATGTTTTACCTTGTCGATGTTAGTGGAGCTGCTTAGTTTATTGCATCGCTTGGATGAATATGGATCACCTGACCCCGCTTATCCAGATAGTATACATTACCTTGTGTTTCAGTCGGATCATCCTGAAATTTATAATTTAGGCGGTGACTTAGAGTATTTTTCAGGGCTGGTTAGGCAGAAAAACTCCGAGTTGTTAAGAGATTATGGCATTGTTTGTATTGATCTTATCTATTGGGCGCTAACAGGTGGGAAACGTCAAATCACAACAGTTGCAAATATAGCAGGTGATACTTTGGGTGGTGGTTTTGAAGCAGCATTAGCATGTAGCTATATTTTTTCAGAAAAACACTCTTCTTTTTCATTCCCTGAATCACTATTTGGCTTTTTCCCAGGAATGGGGGCATACGATCTTTTTAGACGTTTTGCAGGGCCGCTTGAAGCGGATAGAGCTTTTATGACAGGGAAACGTTATTCAGGTCAGGAACTGAAATTAATGGGGGGTATTTATTCCCTTGTTGAAAGTGGGCAGGGCGCAAAAGAAATTGAGAAATTCATTGCACAGAGAGAGGGTAGTTTAGGAGCGCACCGCGCACTACATAAAATTAAACAATATCAGCAAGGCATAACATACGAGAGTCTCGTATTTAGTATTGATCTTTGGGTAGAAACAGCAATGAAATTGACTGAAAAAAACCTGAGGATGATGTCGATACTGGCTCGTCGACAAAAAAAGAAAGGCTCAGTTAATACACATAATAATAAAGATAACTCTAACTCTAAACCTGAACTGCTGAAAAGTATTGCATCAGGCTAATAAAACCACTTGAATCTATCATGAAAAATATACTAAAAAAAAATATTCATGACTTGTCAAATAAACTAGGTAGTGAATTTGAGCAATCATTGATGCGTTTGTTTGTTATTTTGATTACCTACAGTTATATATATATTTGGGTTTTCCCCCAGAATAATGATGACTCTAAACTGAGTATATTATTTGCCATCATATATACTGTATTAGCGTTACTATTATTTGCCTCTATCAAACTAAATCCTAAGCTAAGCAATTCTCGTATTATTATTGGCATGGTGTTGGATATAAGTACTGTTAGTGCTTATATGGTAATTGGAGACCATTGGGTGCTAGGGATGAGCTGGATTTATCTGATTATTATTATCGGTAACGGTTTCCGTTTTGGCGTACAGTATCTGAATATAGCCTTCGCACTTAGCTTGATTGGCTTTACCGTGGCTTGCACGATTGCGGATTATTGGACAGAAAATATCACCAGTATTCTAGTAGTATATATTTCTTTATTAGTTTTATCCTTCTACGTGAAAATGCTATTGAAACGCCTAAACCATGCTATTGAAGCTGCAAATTCATCTGCGAAAGCAAAAAGCCAGTTTTTAGCAAATATGAGCCATGAAATTCGTACTCCTATGAACGGTGTTCTTGGCATGTTGGAACTTGCTTTAAATGAGCCTTTAGACAAGCCACAACGTAAACGCTTAACGATAGCAAAAAACTCCGCAGATGCTCTTTTAGTTTTATTAAATGATATTCTCGATTTGTCAAAAATTGAAGCAGGTAAAGTAAGCTTTGAGTCGATTGATTTTAATTTAAAAGTACTCGCTAAAGAAGTCGTGCGTTTGCTGGAGCAGCGAGCGATCGAAAAAAATATCACACTCAGCTACTCCTTTAAAAGTGATCTAGGAAAACAGTTTAGAGGCGACCCTACAAGGATAAGGCAGACCATTATTAACCTAGTAGGAAATGCAATTAAATTTACCAATGAAGGCGGTGTAAAGGTTGATGTTACTGTTGAGCGTCAGCAACAAAACCTCTGCTTTAAATGTCATGTAAGTGACACAGGTATAGGTATCTCTAAAGAGTCACAGCAACATATTTTTCATTACTTTACTCAAGCTGATACGTCAACCACACGTAATTTTGGCGGCACAGGGCTAGGTTTAGCACTTAGCCAGCGGTTAGTCGATGAAATGGGTGGGAAAATGGAAGTGAGTTCCGAGCTAGGTAAAGGTAGTGTTTTTTCATTCATGTTACCACTTAAACCAGCAAAAAATTTAGTGAGTTCGCAGGGTAGTCCAAAACAAAAGATAAACACTCTTGTTAATCACCAAGAGGTGGAGAAGAAAAGTATAAAAAAGGTCAATGTGCTGGTTGCTGAAGATAATGTCGTCAATCAAATTGTTATAGAGCAAATGCTGACTCAATTAAATTGCAATGTCACCATGAAAAATAATGGTCAACTACTCCTAGATGCAATGACCGAAAAGCAACAGCATAATTATGATTTGATTTTTATGGACTGCCAAATGCCTGTAATGGATGGCTATGAAGCAACGGAGTCTTTACAAGAGTTTTGGCAATTGAATATTATAAGCCGTCGGATCCCTATTGTTGCACTGACGGCAAATGTGATGCTATCAGATAAACAAAAATGCTTAGATTCAGGTATGGATGATTATTTAGCCAAACCGATAAAAATGGATGCTTTATCCGAGACTATTGAGAAGTGGACTGAGCAAGAAAATAATTTATTGCAAATCAATGAAAATAGTACTGGATTGATAGCGTAGTTTTTATTATCCTACGCGCTCTTTGGAGAGGTGGCTGAGTGGCCGAAAGCACTGGTTTTGAAAACCAGCGAAGGTTTGTAGCCTTCCCAGGGTTCGAATCCCTGCCTCTCCGCCATAATTTAGTTCACAGAATTGTGTGAACATACTGAAACCCGCAACTAGCGGGTTTTTTTATGTCTGCAGTATTTGTTTAAGTTCTCCTCAAGCTACTTCGTTGACATTCCGCCAAATGGGGCGGTATTATGCGCCTCTCGTTTTACAATATACACCTACTATTACACTTTTCAGGAGCAATACTGTGTTTTCAAAAGACATGACTATTTCAGGTTACGATGATGAATTATTTACTGCTATTTCGGCAGAAGTACAGCGTCAGGAAGATCATATTGAATTGATTGCTTCTGAGAACTATACCAGTCCACGTGTAATGGAAGCTCAAGGTTCAGTATTAACCAATAAGTATGCAGAAGGTTATCCTAGTAAGCGTTATTACGGTGGCTGTGAACATGTTGATGTAGCTGAGCAGTTGGCGATTGACCGCGTAAAAGAATTATTTGGTGCTGATTACGCCAATGTGCAGCCACATTCAGGATCATCTGCAAACTTAGCTGTTTATATGGCTTTAATTCAACCAGGTGATACGATTTTAGGGATGAGCTTATCGGATGGCGGTCATTTAACGCATGGTTCTCATGTGAGCTTTTCAGGTAAAATATATAATGCTATTCAGTATGGTTTGAATAATGACACGGGCGAGATTGATTACGAGCAGGTTGAGACATTAGCGCGTGAGCATAAGCCAAAAATGATTGTTGCAGGTTTCTCTGCTTATTCTCGTATAGTTGATTGGCAACGTTTTCGTGATATAGCGGATGAAATTGGTGCGTATTTATTTGTTGATATGGCTCATGTTGCAGGTTTGATTGCAGCAGGTGTTTATCCTTCTCCTGTCGCGATTGCAGATGTTACTACATCGACAACACACAAAACATTACGTGGCCCACGTGGTGGAATCATCCTTGCTAAGTCAAATCCTGAAATTGAGAAAAAATTAAACTCAGTTGTATTCCCAGGCACGCAGGGTGGGCCATTGATGCATGTCATCGCAGCAAAAGCAGTTGCTTTTAAAGAAGCAATGGAGCCTGAGTATAAAGTTTATCAGCAACAAGTTGTTGTGAATGCTCAAGCAATGGCGAATACCATGATTGAGCGTGGGTACAATATCGTATCTGGCGGAACCGATAATCACTTGTTCCTATTAGATTTAGTCGATAAAGGCATGACAGGAAAAGCGGCTGATGCAGCACTAAGTGCGGCTCATATTACCGTTAATAAAAACTCTGTACCAAATGATCCGCAATCGCCTTTTGTTACCAGTGGTTTAAGAATTGGCTCTCCTGCAATTACTACACGTGGTTTTAGTGAGCAAGATTCAAGCGATTTAGCAGGTTGGATTTGTGATATTCTTGATGATATCGAAAACGAAGCAGTAAGCGAGGCGGTAAAAGCTAAGGTTGCTGATATATGTACACGTTTGCCTGTGTACAAGGGCTAGGATTAGGGCTTATCTAAGAAAATTACTGTAGTCTGTGTTGAGGGGACGAAACACGGGAGTCTCAATACTTTCCTGTGTTTCGCTGAGGCTCAGCACAGGCTACGGCTTATAATCACTATAGTCTTAGGGAAACCTATAAACGCCAAGCTTTAAACATCCACCCCATCCATAGGAGTCATTTGTTATGCATTGTCCATTTTGCGGTACGAATTCAACGCGTGTGATTGACTCTCGACTTGCTGCGGATGGTGATAAAGTGCGTAGACGACGTAACTGTGCTTCTTGTGGTGAACGTTTCACAACCTACGAAACAGCAGAGCTTAATATGCCGATGGTTTTAAAATCGGACAATATTGTGCAGTCATTTAGTGATCATAAGCTAAGAGGCGGTATGTTACGCGCCTTAGAAAAACGCCCTGTTAGTGGTGAAAATATTGAAATTGCTATTATTGGTATCAAGAAAAAAATCTTGAGTAGCGGCAAGAAGGAAGTCCGTTCTGAATGGATTGGTGAGAGAGTGATGGAAGCCTTGCGCCAATTAGATGATGTTGCCTACATTCGTTTTGCATCGGTTTATCATAGCTTTAATGATATTGGTGAGTTTATTGAAGCGATTAAAGTGATGGAGCAATCTTCTGTAAATAATTGATTTTTAACTACCTCCAGTATCTATCTTCCATATAACTCCCTTTCTATGAAAATTTCCCCACAAGACTATACCTATATGGCACGCGCTATCGAGCTTGCTAAAAAAGGGCTGTATACAACCCACCCAAATCCTAGAGTTGGCTGTGTTATTGTCAAAAATGATCAGGTCATAGGGGAGGGCTACCATCAACGAACAGGTCAACCCCATGCTGAGGTTCTAGCGTTACAGAATGCTGGTATTGATGCCAAAGGTGCAACGGCTTATGTTACTTTAGAACCATGTTCCCACACAGGTAGAACCCCGCCTTGCGCAGATGGCTTGTTAGATGCTCGAATCAGTCGTGTTGTTGTTGCAATGCAAGACCCAAATCCTTTAGTTTCAGGCAATGGCATCAAAAAACTGCGTGATGCAGGTGTCGATGTAGTCGTTGGCGTATTGGAACAGCAAGCTCAGGATTTAAACAAAGGCTTTATTAAACGTATGCAGCAAGGTTTACCTTGGGTACGTGTAAAAATGGCGATGAGTCTTGATGGCAGAACAGCAATGGCATCAGGTGAAAGTCAATGGATAACAGCTTCTGATGCACGTTTAGATGTGCAAAAATACCGTGCTTCTGCTGATGCTATCTTAACAGGTCAAGGTACATTGCTGGCTGATGATCCTTCTTTAAATGTGCGATTAAGTGCTGAAGAGTTAGAAATTGAAGGTAAAGTAAGACAGCCTGTTCGGGTTGTTTTAGATGAAGACTTGAAAATGTCATCACAGTCTAAAATGCTTTCGCTAGAAGGTGATACATGGGTGTATACGCTTTCTGATGATGCTAATAAAAAGCAACAATTAGAGAGTGCAGGTGCAAAAATCATCAACGGCACTGTAAATACGGAGCATTATCTACAACTCAAAAATATCCTAAAAGATATGGCTAAACGAGAAATTAATGAAGTCCATGTTGAAGCAGGTCAAACCCTAACAGGTGCTTTGTTACAGGAAGGTTTAGTGGATGAACTAATTATCTATATGGCGCCTACATTAATGGGTTCAGATGCGCGAGGTTTGTTCAATTTGCCCTTATTAGAGTCTATGCAAGACAGAATACACCTAGATATAAAAGATATACGTGCAATAGGTCGAGATTGGCGTATTATTGCAAACCCTTTAAAGATCACGACATAAACCCCCACTCATTCTCGATACAGAAAAATTATGTTTACAGGAATTATTCAATCGATAGGCACAATTCTCGACCTAAAAGAAAAGGGTGGAGATGTTGAACTAAGCGTTCAGGTTGGTCAATTAGATATGGCTGATGTCGCTTTGGGTGATAGCATCGCGGTGAATGGGGTTTGCTTAACAGCAATTAGTTTTGGTAGCGATTATTTTGCTGCCGATGTTTCGCGGGAAACCTTGTCGTTGACCTCTTTAGGTGGGCTAACAAAAGGATCACCTGTCAATCTTGAAAAAGCACTCACTTTACAAACGCGTTTAGGCGGGCACATGGTGAGTGGTCATGTGGATGGTTTAGCATCGGTTGCATCGCGTCATGGTGATGGTCGTTCGGAGCGATTTACGATTACAGCACCTAATGAGCTGGCTAAATACATCGCTGCAAAAGGTTCTGTCACAATTGATGGTGTGAGCTTGACTGTGAATAAAATAGATGGCGCAAATTTCGAATTAAATATTGTTCCACATACCCTCGTTGAAACCATCATTGGAAATTACCAGTCAGGAACAAAAGTTAATCTAGAAGTTGATGTTGTTGCACGTTATTTAGAGCGTTTACTGCTAGGTGATAATGCCTCTAAAAGTGAAGGCAAAGAAGCAGGATCAATAAGCCAAGCTTTTTTAGCTGAGCATGGTTTTTATAAAGCATAAATATTATTAGGAATATAAAGCATGGAATTCAATTCAATAGAAGAAATTATTGAAGATCTATCTCAAGGAAAAATGGTTATCATCGTTGATGATGAAGATCGCGAGAATGAAGGCGATTTCTTAATGGCTGCATCAAAAGTGAAGCCAGATGATATTAATTTTATGGTCACACACGGTCGTGGCTTGGTCTGCTTAACTTTACGTGCAGAGCGTTGTTTGCAATTAAATCTTCCCTTGATGATTTCAGATACTGATGCCGCTCACGGTACAAACTTTACCGTTTCGATTGAAGCATCAGAAGGCGTTACCACAGGTATTTCTGCTTATGATCGTGCTTTAACAGTACGTGCAGCGGTTGCGCCTGATGCAACACCTAGCGATATTGAGCAACCTGGACATATCTTCCCTTTAAAAGCTCAGGCAGGCGGTGTTCTAACAAGAGCAGGTCATACCGAAGCGGGTTGTGATTTGGCAGATTTAGCAGGTTTAGAGCCAGCCGCTTTAATTGTTGAAATTCTAAATGAAGACGGCACAATGGCGCGTCGTGATGACTTAGAAATTATCGCAGAAAAACATGATTTAAAAATAGGTACAATAGAAGACCTTATTCGCTACCGTATCCAAAATGAAAAAACCATCAAGCGGGTTTATGAAAATACGTTGGCGACAGAATTTGGTGAGTTTAATGTTGTTGCGTTTAAAGACCAAGCTTCAAAGAATACACATTTGGCATTAACAAAAGGTGATATAAGCGCTGATAAACCTGTCATGGTTCGTGTACATTTAGAAGATGCTTTATGTGATGTTCTACCGTTAGCAGAACAAGGTTGCGGATGGCCTCTACGTGATGCGATGAAGCATATTGCTGATGAAGGCGAAGGTGTAATCGTTATTTTACGTGAAACAGCAAATCAAGTTGATATTTTGGATCGTTTAGAGCAACTTCACCAAGAACCTACAGAAGAAGAAAGTGATACTCCGCAAGACTTACGCACCTTCGGTATAGGTGCGCAAATTCTAATGGATGTAGGTGTGCATAAAATGCGCGTAATGAGTGCGCCAAAGAAATTCCACGGTTTAGCAGGGTTTGGTTTGGAAGTAGTTGAATACTTACAAGACTAATTGATAAATATCGATCTCTTCGAGTAACTAGCTTCCTGAGCGGAGTCGAAGGGCGTGGGTGAGCTAATTGTTAATGTAGTAAAGAAAGTAAAAAGGGTAAAGCTATGAATAATATAAAAGAATACGTTGGTGATTTCACGTCAAGTGAAGGCAAGTTTGGTATTGTTGTTGCTCGTTTTAATGAGTTTGTAGTCGATGCTCTTTTGTCTGGCGCTATTGATCAACTACGCCGTCACGGTGTGAATGATGAAAATATTGAAATTATTCGTGTGCCTGGTGCTTATGAAATTCCTTTTATGGCTCAGGTAATGGCTAAGAGTGAAAAATACAACGTTATCATCGCATTAGGTGCTGTTATTCGTGGAAGCACTCCACACTTTGATATTGTTGCAGGAGAATCAGCTAAAGGGCTTTCTAATGTTGCCTCTCAGTATAATCTTCCTGTTGTAAACGGTATCATCACTACAGAAACGATTGAGCAGGCGATAGAGCGTTCTGGTACAAAAGCAGGAAATAAAGGCTCAGAAGCCGCTATTGTAGCGATTGAGATGGTTTCTTTGCTAAGTAAATTTAAGTAAATTGTAAGTAAACAAGTAAAGTAGCCCGTATATTAATACGGGGATATACCACCACCTCCCGTATTAGCATACGGGCTACAATGGCATTAATATTATGGCTGAACAAGATCCTAAAAGACTACATATTGCACAACGTCGTGTTGCACGTAAGTTAGCATTAATTGCAATTTACCAATGGCAAATGACTGCGAATAGTTACCAAGATATTTATGTAGGCATTCACGAAGACAAAGACTTGGTAAAAGACTTTTCAAAATGTGATGCTGCTTTTTTTCAGTCATTAACTAAGTATGTTTTAGAAAATGTAGAAGAGGTGGATGGACAGTTAAAGCCATTTTTAGATCGTGATGCAGATCATTTAGATCAAATGGAAAAAGCTGTTTTACGCATGGCAACCGCAGAATTGATTAAACATCCTGAAACACCGTTTAAGGTTGTTGTAAATGAATCAGTTAATCTAAGTAAGAAATTTGGTGCAGATAAAGCCTATAAATTTGTTAATGGAGTGCTTGATAAAGTTGCTGGTGCTATTCGTACAAACGAATCATAAGTTATTTGTTGTTCCTAGGAGCCTGACCATTCTCGGTCAGCTTATAGTGTTTGTTGTAAGACCTGTATTCTAAAATCTGAGGTTGCAAAATGTCTGACTTAACACTCATTATTGGTAATAAAAACTACTCTTCATGGTCGCTTCGCCCTTGGTTATACATGAAGCAACAGGGTATTGATTTTGAAGAGATACGCATTCCACTCTTCACCTCCGAAATGGAATCACAACTAGAACCTTGTTTTTCAAACTCTAAAGTTCCAGTCCTAATTGATGATGGTTATTCTGTCTGGGATAGCTTGGCAATTATGGAATATCTTGCAGATAAAATTCCTGAAAATGTTAGCTGGCCTGCTTATATCAAAGCACGGGCAACAGCTCGCTCTGCGGCATCTGAAATGCACTCAAGCTTTAATGGTGTGCGAAATGAAATGCCGATGAATTGCAGTGTTCAATATAGTGATGTTCCTTTGTCAGAAGAAGCGCTACAAGATATTGAACGTATCAAAGCATTGTGGCGGCACTGCAAACGCTTTTATGGGCAAGATGGAAAATGGTTGTTTAGCCAATTTACCATTGCAGATGCCATGTTTGCACCCATCGTGATTCGCTTTAAACACTTTAATATTCCACTGGAAGACATTGAAGCAGAGTATGTGGATATGGTTTATAACAGCAAATACATGCAAGAGTGGATTAAAGCAGGGCGTGAAGAAACTGAAATCATTGATGTTGATGAGCTTGATATGGATGATTATAAAGTGTCATGAGTTCTGAATTTGACATTATCCAAGACTATTTCAACTGGCAACAAAGTAGCGACTCAGTTTGTGTTGGAGTAGGGGATGATGCCGCTGTTTTAAGCCTGAAAAACAGACAAAATCAAGAGCTAGTGGTGTCGGTAGATACGCTAATAGCAGGTGTGCATTTTCCTGAAAATACCTCCGCAGATGCAATAGGACATAAAGCCTTAGCCGTGAACCTCAGTGATCTTGCAGCAATGGGGGCTGATCCTGCATGGTTTACCTTGGCAATCAGCTTGCCAGAATCAAATCAACAGTGGCTAAAAGAGTTTTCAGCAGGTTTAAAAAGGCTTGCTGAGCAACATAATATTGCACTCGTTGGTGGTGATACCACTCGTGGGAAACTTAGTATTACTATTCAAGTCATGGGTTTTGTAGAATCTAATCAAGCCTTATTGCGTAGTACCGCAAAATCAAACGATAAAATATATGTAACAGGAAATTTAGGTGATGCCGCGATTGGCTTAGCCATTATTCAGCAACGTCTAAAGAGTAACGAGTTAAGTCAGCCAGCTAGTGATATTTGCCAAAATGCACTTAATTATCCTCAACCTCAAAATACCCTTATCCAAGTAATTCAACCTTATGCAAATGCCTGTCTGGATATTTCCGATGGCTTATTGCAAGACTTACAACATATTTTAAAAGCTTCTCATGTGGGTGCTAAAATCAATCTGGATAAGATGCCTCTATCTTCAGAAGCCCTCTCGCTAGGTCGAAAAAAGGCCTTACCCTATGCTTTATCAGGTGGCGATGATTACCAGCTACTCTTTACAGTAGCACCTGAAAATAACACGCAGTTTCTTAGTGTTGTGGCTGATAACAAGGTGCAAGTAACGTGTATTGGCGAGATAAACAGCAATTATTTAGTCATCTGTGATGACTTAGGAAAAACCATCAGCGCAACAGGATATCAACATTTTTATGGCTAATGATCCAGAATTAAACAAAACCGTGCTTGCTTCACCTATCCACTTTACAGCTTTTGGGTTTGGTAGTGGGCTTGCACCTTTTGCACCAGGTACCTTTGGCACACTCGCCGCTATTCCTCTTTATTTAGTGATGAATATGTTTAGTCAGCCTGTGTATATTGGCTTGGTATTGGCATCAATCATCTTTGGTTTTTGGGTTTGTGGTAAATCATCTGAAATGCTCGGCGTGCATGATCATGGCGGTATCGTGTGGGATGAGTTTGCGGGTTTTTTCATTACGATGATAGCTGCGCCACAGGGCTGGGAGTGGATATTAATAGGCTTTGCTTTGTTTAGACTATTTGATATTTGGAAGCCTTGGCCGATTAACATCATCGACAAAAAAGTGCAGGGCGGAGTAGGCATTATGATGGATGATGTGATTGCGGGAATTTATGCTTTTGTTTGTCTACAAATTATTAATTTGTATTATCTGGAGTTTGTAAAATAGTTTAGCAATAATTCTCAACTTGAAGTTAAATACTATATGACCCTCAATCCAGAGGAATAAAATTAACAACTGCCTTGAACTGTTCATCCGTAAAAATGCTTTCAATTAAAGGAAATAGTTCTTTATCTTCTGTAACTGTGTGTGTTCTTAGCACTGTAGCAAAATCACTTAAATCTTGAGTGGCACTTGCCAAGTCTATCCGTTGAATAAGCAAACGGATAAAACCGTGATCTTTTAGTAGTAAAGTCGCCATTTGGATATGCTCTCGATGCTCCTTAAAAATTGGTGCAAAAATAGTTCTTTCTTCATGCTGGAAGTGTAATTCTAGCTCATCATTATAGTATTTTTTTATTTT
This sequence comes from Leucothrix mucor, assembly GCA_015663245.1. Taxonomy (GTDB): domain Bacteria; phylum Pseudomonadota; class Gammaproteobacteria; order Thiotrichales; family Thiotrichaceae; genus JAGLBW01. The sequence goes on along the minus strand of DQSN01000041.1, from coordinate 8,831 downwards.
CTCGATACCTACAAGCAGGCTTTCATTATCACCGCTTGCTGCAATACTCAAAATCTCATCTGCAAATATTAATGCATCACTATGTTCTACTGTTAATTTTTTTAGTTGCTCTAATCTATCCATTAGTTGCTTCTTTATCAATTTATGAGGTGGTCAGTATAGCAACTTTATTTCCCTTTGATGGTTGAATCTATGCGGCGTTGCATAGACAATACTGTCTCTGTAATTTTTGTAGATGTAGGAGCTAAAAATGATAACAACAGCTGAGGTTAGACAACAGTTTCTGGACTTTTTTGCCAGTAAACAACATGAAGCAGTTGCTTCTAGCTCCTTGATTCCTGGTAATGATAAAACGCTTTTATTCACCAATGCAGGCATGGTGCAGTTTAAAGACGTTTTTCTGGGGGATGAACAACGCAATTATAAGCGTGCAACAACATCACAACGCTGTGTACGTGCAGGTGGAAAACATAATGATCTTGAAAATGTAGGTTACACCGCACGTCATCACACTTTTTTTGAAATGTTGGGTAATTTTAGCTTTGGTGATTATTTTAAGGAAGAAGCGATTGCATATGCATGGGAATATCTAACTGAAGTTGCCAAACTACCGCCTGAAAAGCTATGGATAACTGTTTTTGAAGAAGATGATGAAGCGGCTGATATTTGGTTAAATAAAATTGGTGTTTCAGCAGACCGACTAAGTCGTATTGGCGCTAAAGACAATTTTTGGCAGATGGGTGATACAGGTCCTTGTGGTCCTTGTACCGAGATTTTTTATGATCATGGTGAGCATATCTGGGGTGGTCCTCCAGGAACTCCAGAAGAAGACGGTGATCGTTATATCGAAATCTGGAATTTAGTCTTTATGCAGTACAACCGTTCGCAAGATGGTGTGTTAAACCCGCTGCCTAAACCTTCTGTGGATACAGGCATGGGCTTGGAGCGATTAACCGCTATCTTGCAAAAGGGTCATAGCAATTACGATATTGATCTATTTCAAAATCTGCTCACAGCAATTGCTGGCTTAGCTGATATTGATGTTAAATCAGACGAGTTTAAAAATGCATCCTTAAAAGTCATTGCCGATCATATTCGCTCATGTTCTTTCCTTATTACCGATGGTGTTGTGCCTTCCAATGAGGGGCGCGGTTATGTTTTGCGCCGTATCATTCGCCGCGCTGCGCGACATGGGCATAAATTGGGTTTAAATAATGCTTTCTTCCATAAACTCGTACAGCCTTTAGTTGATGAAATGGGTGAAGCTTATCCAGAGCTAGCATTAGCCCAACAAAATGTCGAAAAAATACTTAAAAAAGAAGAGCTACGCTTTGCTGAAACCTTAGACCAAGGTATGAAAATACTAGAAGCAGGTATATCAGACCTACAAGGCGACACGATTCCTGGTGATGTGGTCTTCAAACTTTACGATACCTACGGATTTCCACTTGATTTAACCGCCGATATTGCACGTGAGCGTGATCTTAAAATAGATCAAGATGGTTTTGATAAAGCAATGGAAGCGCAACGTCAACGCGCGCGCGCGGCAGGTAAGTTTGATATTAACTATGATGCTAAATTGGATGTAGAAGGGGAAACCAATTTTAGTGGTTACGATAAGGTTGATGATGAAAATACCTTGAGCAAACTCTTTGTTGAAGGCAAAGCGGTCGATAGCATTAATGAAGGTGATCAAGCTCAAATTATTTTAGAATCGACACCGTTTTATGCTGAGTCAGGTGGGCAAACGGGTGATACGGGAAAAATCATCTCAGGTGATAATATTTTTGCGGTGCATGACACGCAAAAGCAGGGTAGTATTTTTATACATCATGGTGTAATGCAATCAGGCAGCTTAAAAACAGGTGATACAGTAACAACTCAAGTTGATGCTAGCCGTCGCCAAGCGATTATTCTCAACCATTCCGCTACGCATTTAATGCACAAAGCACTACGCGATATACTCGGTACACATGTTGAGCAAAAAGGCTCCTCTGTTGTTGAAAGCCAATTGCGTTTTGATTTCTCACATGCTGATCCTGTGACAGCAGATGAAATTACCCAAGTTGAAAAACTAGTTAATGATCAAATACGCCTAAACTCCAAGGTTGAAGCTGATGTAATGAGTATGGATCAGGCGGTTGAGAAGGGCGCAATGGCACTATTTGGCGAGAAATACGGTGATGAAGTGCGAGTAGTTAATATTGGTTACTCAACGGAATTATGTGGCGGTGTTCATGTAAATCGTGCGGGTGATATTGGTTTGTTCAAAATTGTTAGCGAGGGTGGTGTTGCCGCAGGTGTACGCCGTATTGAGGCATTAACAGGTGCGGGGGCATTGGCATGGGTTGATGAGCAAAACGGACGGCTACATAATATTGCACAAAAAGTAAAATCAGGCATTAATGATGCTGATATGAAAGTAGGGCTGATTCTTGAAAAAAATCGTAACTTAGAAAAAGAACTTAATCAGCTAAAAGCAAAACTAGCGGCACAGGCGGGATCGGACCTAGCTTCTCAAGCAGAAGAGATAAATGGCATTAAAGTCTTAGCCGCTAATTTAGAGGGCGTTGATCCAAAGTCATTACGTGACACCGCAGACCAGTTGAAGAATAAACTAGGTTCGGCAGCGGTGGTGTTATCAACGGTTAATAATGGCAAAGTCAGTTTGGTGGCAGGTGTAACTAAAGCTGAAACCAGTAAAATTAAAGCAGGTGATTTATTAAAGCACGTTGCTAGTCAAATTGATGGCAAAGGTGGTGGACGACCAGATATGGCACAGGGTGGCGGTAATAACCCTGAGGCACTAGAGGGCGCATTAGCTTCTGTCACACAATGGGTAAAGGATAATACATAATGAGCTTAATCGTTCAAAAATACGGGGGCACATCAGTCGCTAATCCCGAACGCATACAAGAAGTTGCTAAGCGGGTGAAGCGTTGGCGTGATAAGGGCAATGATGTTGTGGTAGTGGTTTCTGCGATGTCGGGTGAAACAAATCGTTTGGTTAAGTTGATTACCGCAACCAACCCAACAGGCGCGGCGCGAGAGAAAGATGTTATTTTATCAACGGGTGAGCAAGTTACCATTGGCTTATTAAGCTTGGCGCTGGAAGGTATGGGCTGTCCTGCACGCTCTTATACAGGCGGCCAAGCTTGTATCAAAACTGATAATGCCTATAGCAAAGCGCGTATTAACGCTATTGATGAAAGTAGAATGCGTGGTGATTTGGATGCAGGTAATGTGCTCGTTGTTGCTGGTTTTCAAGGTGTTGATGCTGAGGGCAATATTACGACCCTAGGTCGAGGTGGATCAGACACCACCGCTGTTGCTTTAGCTGTCGCACTAAAAGCAGATGAATGCCAGATATATACCGATGTTGATGGTGTGTATACAACTGATCCGCGTGTTGTTTCAACAGCAAGCCATATTCCAAAAATGGGTTTGGAAGAAATGCTTGAAATGGCGAGCCAAGGCTCAAAAGTATTACAAATTCGTGCGGTTGAGTTTGCTTATAAATACAATATGCCGATACGCGTATTGTCTAGTTTTGATGAAGGGGATGAGGGCAAAAGCACGCTCGTTACTTGTGAGGAAGATATAATGGAAGAAGTATTAGTACGTGGTGTGGCATTTAATCGTGATGAAGCACAGTTAACCATCGAAGGCGTGCCAGACCAACCTGGTGTAGCATTCAAAATTTTAGGTGCGATTGCTGATGCTAATATCGAAGTAGATATGATTTTACAAAATGTCAGCTCAGATGGGTTTACCGATTTCACTTTTACCGTGCATCGTAATGATTATGATCAAGCTAAAAAAATCCTCTGTGACTTAGGTGAGGAAATGGGAGCAACAACCTGTCGTGGTGATGATAAAATAGCAAAAGTATCCATTGTCGGTGGCGGAATGCGCTCACACGCAGGTGTAGCGAGTACTATGTTTAAAGCACTTGCGGATGAAGGTATAAATATCCGCATGATTTCTACCTCGGAGATAAAAGTTTCGGTTGTTGTCGATGAGAAATATTTAGAGCTAGCGGTTAGAACCTTGCATGAAGCTTTTGATTTAGAGTCTGTTTAGGAGCTCTAAAAAAATCAAGTCACCTTCTTAGTTGTCCTTTTGCTCCTGATTGAATCATCTCAATCGTTGCGTAGAATAACTATGCGCCTGCTACACTTTTAAGTTGGGCTAAAGCCCAGCTAAGTCTTGAGATAATCCAATCAGAAAAAATGCCTGCCCAATAGGGTAACTTAATTTCTTTAAAGTCCCTTAATTAATATTTGATAGCCCACTTTCATAGGCTGTAACTAGATGGGAACCCTTGATTCTGTTAAGGATTTCCATTGTATTTAGCTCGCAGGCTTAAATATAACGGGAACTCATTAGCTTATTCTAAGAGCTTTTTTCTATCAACGCATTTTCCAGCACTTCCAATACTTCATTATTAATAAAATACGATAAGTGATTACAAGCAATGACTTCTGTAGTCGCTTCTTGTTGCCAGTCTGTGGGTAAATGCTGGATACTGGTAACGGTGGCAGCTATATCGTTAGGGGATTCATACAGCCATTTAGTGAGTTGTTGATAGCTTAGTAATTTTAATTTTTGCGTCATGCGATGCATAAACTTAGCGGCAACATCTATTTCGGTATCAGCGACTAAAAAATCGGTATTTCCTGCAACGATGTAATAAGGCACCTTGGTTTGTTGAGTTTTTTCTAGCAACTGCAATAGGTCTGATTTTGGCGACATTTGATCTAGCGTTTTACTACTGGTATCAAGTAATTTTACCAAGCCTGAAACAGCTAAAGCTCCCATGCCATTTGTTAGATAGCCATTGATGATTGCAGTGAGTGTATTATTAGCCCAATCACTAAAAATATTAAACCCTGTGATAATTGTCGCAGCAATAGCTGAGCCACCATTTGGTGTGCCAAGCATCACCAGCTTATTAACGATTTCATCACCATGATTAAATTCAATAAAACAGCGTGAGACTAAGCCACCCATCGAATGCGCTACAATATCTAATTGTTTGCCGTGATTTTTATTGAGCCCAATTTCTGCCAGTTTAGCTTTTAATATTTCAGCAGTTTCTTGAATAGGTTGATTAAGATTCTCGTAATCAAAAGTGAGGATGCAGTCATATTGCTCACCCAATGATTTGCCACTGTTCATCGCTAATTGGGTAAAGCCAACCATAGAGTCGGTGCTGCCAATAATGCCGTGAATAATAAGTAGAATACTCTTCGCCTGTTTAACCTCACTCTTGAGCTTGATGCGACCACTAATACAGCCAGTCACTTCTTTAGGATCATCAGGGTTTTCAAACAGCGGTTTGGCAATTTGTGTTGGGTCTTGCATTAAACCAAATCGATCATGTAATATTTTTTGGAACATGATTTTAATAGAACCAAACAAGCTTTTGTCAGCGTCATCATCACTGGTGATTGTTGAGGTGTTAGGAAGTCTCTCAATGACTATTTGTATTTTCTCATTAGCCGTTGAGCGTGAGCAACCTAACGGTAAGTATTGCTCACCATCGTAGGTGTATGCCAGCACAGTTTCATTGTTTGCCAGCGGCTGTTCAACACTGATAACAAGGGGGTGTTTCGCAGTCACACTAGCCACACCACCTGCTACTGCGTCTTTAGTGCTGTCAATGCATAGCTCTAAAATATTTAAGTCGGTTGATACGCTACGCGTGTTAGAAAAAGCAAAAGGCGGAGTGAGGGCATCATCACGAAAAATAGGCGGAATAATATTGGTATTCTGGATGGATGAATCGAGTGAGCGTGTCGTATCATTTAGTGTGTTGATACTAACACTGGCAACTAAGCTAGGGTGTGATTCAATCTGCACACCATTGGTGAGGAGAGTTACTGTGTTAGGTTTTATTTCAACAGCTTGCAATGGGCGTGTGGTAATAATCTTAACTGTTTTGGTGAACCACTGAGGTATAACAGGATCTTCATCCAGATCAAAACTACGCGTGTGGGCAAAGCGTAACTCTTGATCGAGTAGATTATGTAAAGCATCAATGCTTCTGTTGTTTCCTCTGGGCGAGTCGATATTTTTATTACCGCCTTTAAAAATTTCTAAGCCTTTTTGCGCTAATAACTGTGCATCAAAAGGCTTGTCGCTAACAATGAGCTTGAGGAAGTCTTCAGTCTCACAAATGCCATTATCAAATAACCGCTGTTTGACTTGTACGGGGATCGTTTTGCCATCTCTAAAATAAATACTTGTTGCATTTGGAGGTACTATTTTTGCTTCATTATCGAGTAACGATATAACAGAGGCGTCTGCCGCATCAAAGAGTAATAAGGCGCAATAAAGGGGGGCATCATCTTTTGCTTTGCTAGGGTCGCAACGTACTTCTAGACTAATGCGTGGCTTAGGGTTGTCTTTTTTATAGTCGTAACGGAGGTGTATATCACTATCAACAGTTTTTTTCTCATTGTGCTTAATGACTAATTGTACGGCATCCATATTGATGTTTTCGCAGACATTCTCAAGATCAAGCTTTTGTTGCCAGCGTTTTAGGTGTTCTAATTGTTGGAGAATTTCATCCGCGGCAGACGCATCATAATCTCCACTTTCAGGAATAGGTTCAAAAAGAGGACGGAACTCTCTATTTGCGGCATCACTAATTGTGTATTTACCATTTTCGGCTTGTATTCGGTAATCAATCCCTTTGCTTATCTCACTGCCTTGATGCTCTACAATAAAATTAGAGGGAGAATCATTATCACTAAGTGTTTTTATGGATTTTCTTAGTAGCGCAATACCTACAGGATCACCTTCGCTAGCAAATGTGAGTTTGTCGATATTGCGATGGCTAATGCTGCTGTTATAACCATCATGCTGTTTATCTAGCTCGTCAAAATGTTTGAAAGGTACGTTCTGAGTATGTGTGGTGCTGCTTAATATGCACTTTCCAGCCAGTGCTTCATCCACTTTAGCGATAAAAACAGTGGCATCCGCATCATCTTTTAAAGCCACTTCGTCACCAGCGTTGATGCCATGTATAAGCCCCGCGTCTAGCTCCCACTGCCCATTTTTGAATGAACTAATCATCTGGATGGGCTGAATACTTTTGCCTAAAAATAACTGTTCAGTATTGGCATTTAAGACGGATTCAATTTGTGGTGTTTGCTGTGTATTGAGCTTGTGGGTTGCTGCGCGGACACGCATGAGTATATTGTGATAACTCAATGAATTAGGTAAGCGGTTGAGCAAGGTGCAAAGCGAATGGGTAAAAATACCGTTTAATTGATGATTGATTCTCTTTTCTTTGGATAGCTCAATATCACGGCAGGCTGATAAAAGGATATGCTTACCCTGAGGGATATTAGCAAGGTCATTAATCCAACCTTGTTGGCTAGCATCATCAAAGAAAATAAAATCTTCTAAAGCCCGCGCGGTTGTTTGCCCAGCAGTTTGGCGGGTGGCACTATCATCCTCTTCAACCGAGCGACTGGCATGACCCGAGTGACAGCTATCAATGATTAGCAGCACCTCCGCCCCCTTGTTGCTCACTTGAGAAATAAGATACCGTAACTCTTTATTTGCCAAATCGGTGACATTACCTGCGCGGCTATCGTGACACACCAAGGTTTCTAGCTGGCGATCAGGATCAATCTCCCAAAAATATTCCCCCGCAGGTTCTTGAGAACCATGTCCTGAAAAGTAAAATAGGGCCGTATCACCAGCACCTGCTTGACCGAGGTGAGTCTGAAACTGCTCCACTAAATTATCTTTAGTTGCTTCACGACTGATCAATGTTTTAATGTGAGACTCATCAACAGAAAAACGCTCTTGCAACGTTTGCTGCATAAGCCTTACATCATTTTTACAGCCTTTTAGATTGCGAATACTATCGTTAAGATAGGAATTTACTCCTACTAATAAAGCATAAATTGCCATTTTTACTCCCTCGCGAGTAATGTGCTCATAATCGGACTAGGATATGAGCTGATATTTTATTTGATGATATATTGTCAATTTTTTAGTGTAGTTATTAGTATCCTTTAATTTCACATGGGTCTCACTACTGTGACATATCATTTAAGGATAGTAAAAATGCTAGAGAATTTATTATTTACAGAAAGTTTTTTTAAGTTTTATTCAAAAGAGTGATTATTATCAAAACCTTCATCAAAAACAGAGTTAAATAGTAGATAAAACTGTAGAGGGTAGTGAAATTTTGTTAGCCTTTTTATTCCGTGTAAGTCTCAATAATAGCGTTTTTGATATTGTAACCAGCCTCACCAATATCTGTTTTTTCACTTTCAATTTGCATTTGCCTCGAAACCCAGATAGCACCAACTGAATGGGGTCAGGTCTTGAAACAACATATCACATGATAACAAGACCTGACCCCATTCCATGTGATCCCATTCCATGTTCACGATGACTTGGTCGTTCATTAGCTAAGGGTGGGTAATTTTCTCTACCCACAAAATCATTGAGTTACGCTTTTTTCAATTTGACTATTACACTCTTAACACCAATTAATCTACCTCAAGTCCTTCTACAATGCCTTTAAAACTAGCTAATCCAGATTCAATATTTTTGATAATTTCAGCCGCCAACACGTCAGGTTCAGGCAAGTTATCTAAATCTGTTAAGCTTTTATCTTTTAGCCAGAAGATATCCAGATTAGTTTTATCTCGGGTAATGATTTCTTCATAAGAAAATTTCCGCCAGCGACCATCAGGGTCAGTATTTTTAGCTTTCTTTTCAGACCATGTTTCACTTCGGTCATGGCGATTTTCGGGGTTATAACAATCAATAAACGCCTGCAAATCACTTAGCTGCATGGT
>DQSN01000165.1 GCA_015663245.1 Leucothrix mucor | reverse complement strand
TTGCCCGATAATCGTAGTGCTTCTATCGCTAGCTGCTCATCTAATACTATATTGGCGCTCATCCCACCCTCTTTTGTATGCCCCTCTCTTTTTAGCACCTGCACTTTCCCCCCGTTTGCTTTACACTCCATGCCTCATTTAAATATCACACAGAATTTCTAACCATGGCTTTACTCCAGTTAATAAATATCCAACTTAGTTTTGGCGGTCCTGCACTGCTTGATAATGTCAACCTCACCATTGAGCCACGCGAACGCGTGTGTTTAATCGGTCGTAATGGTGCAGGTAAATCGACGTTGATGAAGGTTATCAATGGTCAAATTAAAGCTGATTCTGGTGAGAAAATTGTGGATGGTGGCGTAATCATCACACAACTAGAGCAAGAAGTCCCTCATGATGTGAGTGGTACAGTCTACGACGTAGTAGCTTCAGGACTAAAAGAAGTAGGTGATTTACTCACGCAATATCATCACCTTAATGAACGTGACGATATTGGCTCTGATGATTGGATGACTGTCATGGGTCGCTTGCAAGAGAAGCTAGAAGCAAACAACGGCTGGCACTTCCAAGTGAGTATCGACAAGGTAATTTCTTTACTTAAACTCGATCCCGATGCTGATTTTGCTAAATTATCAGGCGGTATCAAACGCCGTGTTTTATTAGCCCGTGCGCTAGTGCAAGAACCTGATATTTTATTATTAGACGAGCCTACCAACCACTTGGATATCAATGCCATCTTATGGCTAGAAGATTTCTTAAAAACCAACTATAAAGGTTCGGTTATTTTCATTACCCATGACCGTGCTTTTTTACGCTCTTTAGCAACTCGTATTATTGAGTTAGACAGAGGACAAGCAACAAGTTGGCCAGGCGATTATGATAATTTCTTACGTCGCAAAGAAGAAGTGCTACACGCCGAAGACTTGGAAAATAAACGCTTTGATAAAAAGCTCGCACAGGAAGAAGTATGGATTCGCCAAGGCATTAAAGCCCGCCGTACCCGTAATGAAGGTCGTGTACGCTCTTTAGAAAAAATGCGCAAAGAACGCTCGCAACGTCGTAATCAACAAGGTAATGCAACCTTACGCGTTGATTCGGGCGAGCGCACAGGCAAGCGCGTTGTTGAAGTCGAAAATCTTAGATACACCTTACCTAATGGACGCGTGTTGATTGACGACTTGTCGTTATTGGTACAACGTGGCGATAAAATTGGTCTTATCGGCCCTAATGGTGTCGGTAAAAGTACCTTATTACGCGTGTTATTAGGCGAGACAAAACCTGATTCAGGAAAAATGATTGAGGGGACTAACTTACAAGTCGCCTATTTTGACCAACTACGCTCACAGTTAGATGAAACAAAAACGGTTAAAGACAATCTCGACAATGGCGCTGATCGCATTACCATCAAAGGCGAAAGCAAACACGTTATCAGCTATCTACAGGACTTCTTATTTACACCTGATCGTGTGAATTCACCTGTTAAATCACTCTCTGGTGGTGAACGTAATCGCTTGTTATTAGCTAAGTTATTTATCAAACCTGCTAATGTATTGGTGCTCGACGAGCCAACCAATGATTTAGATGTCGAAACCTTAGAGCTACTAGAAGAGCTATTATTGAATTACACAGGAACAGTGCTTATTGTTAGCCATGACCGTGCCTTTATCAATAATATCGTCAGTAGCTGCCTAGTCTTTAAAGGTAATGGTGAAATTGATGAATTCCTCGGTAGCTATGATGAATGGCAAGCACTTAACCCTAGCTCTGGACTTGCAGATGAGTCGAACAAAGGCTTAATCAAGGATGCTAAAAAATCTGCATCTGCAACAACGACAGAAACATCAGAAGCTGTCACAACTGCCACCGCCTCTAAAGAGAAAAAACTAAGCTACAACGATAAGCGTGAGCTAGAAACCTTACCCAAGGAAATCGAGACGCTAGAAAATGATATTGAGACACTACAGGAAAAAATGGTAGATGCTGATTTTTTCACACAAGATCATAAAAAAGTGACCGAAACGACCGAGAGATTACAACAGTTAGAAGCTTCGCTTGCTGAAAAATATGAACGCTGGGAATCGCTTGATGCTTAGAGTTTTGATAGCAGAGTAGCCATATAAAATGTAACTCAACGGGCTACCTTGCTAAAATCACTCATTTAATAAACTACTATTAGCTCTTACATAGTGTGAATTGCAAACATGTCTCTTGATGATAATCAAAACTCACATTAAAACAGACACCATGTAACTGAACCTTATAATCGCCATCTTTTGCTCCCCGAGTATTAATAACAAATTCTCGGCTAACACAAGAAGCCTCCCCATCTTCACACGGAGGTATTGTACCAAAGCAGAAAGGACCTATAGGGACTGCTTGCACAGATGGCGTGCCATCAGGCAAGTTAGCTATTGCCTTACCATCACTATTAGTTATTTCAATCATATTAATTGTAAAATCACTAAAGGCAATATTTGAATAGCAATTACAAACAGATATACACAATATTTCAAAATCATCTGTTTCTAAGCAATCACAGTCACTATCACCCCAAGAAATAGAGATACAGGGTTTTATTTCTGGGGTTTCAATTTCCACACATCCTTTACCGCAGTTACAAGCAGCATCAGAAACAAGCTCTATATATAAATCAGCAGACGGACTATCACCAATATGGGCACTACCTCCCGTTGATTCAGCAAGTTGCGTGTAATGGGAGGCCATATCTGTGTTACTGCCTATTAGGTGAGTAAAAACAGTAACACTATTGCTATTCGCAGCATTTACAGCAGTAGGGATAGAAGCCAAAGACCCTATGGATCCCCCACCACCACTATCTAGCCATTCGTCACTTATATATAATATCGAGCGACAATGATTTTTCTCCCATGGAAAATGGCTAGACACATCTGCAATACCCCTTGAGCCTTCCTCACCTTCTGCATGTTCTCCCCCTGAATGACTAGGATCATTAGTTTCAAATGTTCCCATATAATCAATGGCTCCTGATCGGTATGAGGATGCATTTCTTATATACTCCTCATGTGATATAAAGCCGTAACTTTCAACTGATGAAGCCGCAGTCCCAGATGCCGAACTACTTCCATCAAATTTAGTATCCAAAAAAAGCCTCGTAATAATAACTTCAGCACCACATTTCTCATTAATAGCACTCTCTAGTTTTTTCGAAGCATCGTTGATAGCTTTCCAAGCACCGCCCATTGAGCCACTTGAATCCACAAGAATAACCAAATCAACTTTTCCATTACCTGATTCACCAGCAGATGAACAGGGGCAATCTGATTCTTTTTCTTCAGCACACGACTCAAACTTATTAAATTTTCCACCGCATGATTTTGATAAATATGACTCAAGCTCAGCTTGCTCTTTTTTTACATTTTTCATTCATTTTAATTTCTCCTATGATTAATAATATGTAAGCTCGGTAAGCTCACGAATCTATAGAAAAACCCAGAGAAAATTCCCCCATGCAAATACAATGCATGTGTTAAAAAATCAAACCCCTTTATCACTTATTAGCCCCCTGCCTTTGTAAAACCTACTAATTATTTTTACAGGCATTATTGAGTTAAGTAGTTGATATTTTCTCGCTCTATCATAAAAGCGTAGTACAAATGGGTAGTTTTTTATCTTTTTTTGCACAAAAAATATATTCTAAAGGGCAAATCAACTGACATACATCAAGGCTCAACTCATAGTAATTAATTAAATTAGGATGTACTTATATTCCATAACTAGGAAATTACTATGACCACAAGAAGAATCGTTTTAATGACAGGTGCTTTGCTGATTTCTATGCTTAGCTTCTCTGCTCACGCTAAGGATGATGCTACAAAATTAGCCGTTAATATCACCGCAGATATTAGCTCTGTTGATGTAGTACATATGGGAAAACGCATGACGATTACACGTAATCAAGATGAGAAAAATACAATTCCTAAGATGTTTACTAAAACGTCCCGTGCCTGCCCTCCTTTCTGTATTCAACCTGCTTCGCTTGATCCTAAAGTTGAGACAATCGCAGAACTAGAGATGTTGGACTATCTTAAAAAATCATCAGCAGGCGATGCTTCTATTTTAGTGATTGATGCTAGAACATCGGAGTGGATGGCTCGTGGCACAATCCCTGGCTCTGTGAATATTCCATGGACAATGCTTAGTGTTAAAGGTGCAGCAGCATGGGAAGATGCCGCAACTGCTGAGGAAGTAATGGTCGATAGGTTTGGTGTAACTGTTACTGATGGCAAGCTAGATTTCAGCAATGCTAAGACATTAGTTTTATTCTGTAATGGTGCATGGTGTCCTCAATCAACAGAAAACATCAAACTACTTCTTAAGAAAGGCTACCCAGCAGAAAAGTTAAAATGGTATCGTGGTGGTTTACAGTCTTGGGTTTCCTTTGGTTTATCGACTGTCTTTTTCAAGAAGTAATCGGCATCCTCCACTAAATGAAAAAGCAGTTTGCGCTTTTGTAGACTGTATGGAGTTTACGTAATATTACATTTCCCAAGTTCTGAAAGAAACTATTCTACCTATTCCAGCCCAGGTCTCCAGCATGGGAGTCCTAGGCTAGATTAGGAAATAGCTTTAACTAAGTGGGAATGTAATACAGGATAGTTCCTTATAAGACTGCTGTGAAAGTACAAACTGAGAAACGAAGCGCACTATTTCACTAAAAATACGCACGTATTTCCTTCACCATCTCCTCCCCCGTCATACCATGCTTTAGGAAAGATTTAATTTTTCCATCTTTACCAACTAAAATAATTGATGAGGAGTGATCAACGCTATAACCCGCAGCCGAGCCTGTATCAACCATACGATAAAAAGCACCGTAGCGTTTCGTAATAGCATCAATATTATCTTTCTTGCCCGTTATACCAACTATTTTAGGGTGAAAATAAGCTGCATATTGTTGCAATTTTTCAACCGTATCCCGATCTGGATCAACACTGATAAATATCCCTTGAATTTGCTCCAGCTCTTCTTTGCTCAGTTTCTTAAAAGCATTAGACATAAAGGTAAGCGAGGTAGGGCAAATATCAGGGCAATAAGTGTAGCCAAAATAAACCAAAATCAACTTGCCTTTATAGTCACTCAAACTAACCTCACCCGAACTACTTGTTAAGGTAAAGTCACCGCCTTGCAAATTAGCTTCGGGTTTACGTGGTGGTTCTCCATTAGATGAAGAGTTAGAGAATATATAACCAGCCCCTAAACCAAAAGTTAGAGCAATAGCCGCGAGTCCAATTATTTTGATAAGTAATGATATTTTATTTGTCATCTCACGAGAATAGCGAGCCACACAAATAATGGCAACTTACAGGCTGCGGCAGAATGTCGCAGCTCTACACGCAGTTTGTTTTTTGATACCGCTTAGGCTTATGATAAGCGCATGTTATTTATTACTGACAAACTCAATACGGCATTACCTGAAAAGACGCTAGAAAAGCTTTTTTGGTTAAGGAATATTGCTATTTTTGGACAAGTAATCACAATATTATCAGTTAAATATCTACTCGATATTCCCCTCCTCGATAATGAAATGTGGGTAGTGATTACCCTACTCGCTATTTTTAATGTCTTTGTATTTTTTCGTATTCAAGGAGAAATCCAGACGATTGAGTGGGAGGTTGCATCACATATCCTATTGGACACAACTGCATTTGCCACCTTGCTGTATTTTTCAGGCGGTGCTTCCAACCCTTTTATTTCCTTGTTGCTAGTACCCATCGCCCTCTCTGCTGTGTTTTTACATTTATATTACGCCCTATTCATCACCCTCAGTTGCATCAGTTTTTATTCTCTGCTGATGATATGGAGCACTCCGCTACCGCCCGTGCATCAACGCTTTGGTGGTGATTTCAACCTACATATTTTTGGTATGTGGATCAGTTTCATTCTCAGCGCCCTAATCCTCATTACCTTTGTTTCGTTATTAGTACGCATCACCAAACGACACGAAAAAGACTTGGCGAGCATACGCGAAGAGAATCTCATCAATCAGCATCTCATCTCCTTAGGCACACTTTCCGCAGGGGTTGCGCACGAATTTGCAACGCCATTTTCAAATATCAAAATGATTGCCGATGAGCTACTGGCAGAGCCAAATAATATCGAATTAATCAAAGAGAACGCGCTACTACTAAAAGAACAAACAGAGGCTTGTCAGCTACAACTTAAGAAACTATTTCGCAATATTAAAAGTGACAAACAACAAATATCACCTCAATCACTACGCCAATTTCTACAAGCAAGTATCGACCGTTGGCTCGCTATGCGTTCAGAAATAAGCTTACAGTCCCAACTAGACATCCCCAAAGAACTATTAATTACTCCCGATGAAACCCTATCTCAGACCTTTATTAATGTACTCGAAAATGCCGCTGATGCTTCCTTAGATAACAATGCTGCCAGCGTAAGCCTCATCGCCACCATTAAAAACAAAATGCTAATTATAAAAATTAGAGATAAAGGCAAAGGTATTTTTTTAGATGAAACCTCACAAAAGCAATACGACCCTTTTAGCACCAAAGCAGAAGGGCATGGCGTAGGTTTAGTATTATCACACGCCACCTTATCGCGTTTAGGCGGCTCCTTAAAGCTATCAACACAGGACAATAAAGGTACTTGCGCCTCGATACACCTACCCTTATCAGCCATTACTGATATCACCGAAGAGGTAACAGACTAA
>DQSN01000125.1 GCA_015663245.1 Leucothrix mucor | reverse complement strand
TTTATCGTGGTTCTCGTCATCTTGTTGTCCTGCTGATGATAATTGTTGTTGATAATATTTTTCTCAGGGTTTTGAAATAAGCTTCTGAATCAGATATGCAATAAAAAACCGCTTAGATAGCGGTTTTTTATTGCATGCTTTTCTCATCTCTAAAGTTTAGAGGTGACTTTTAAGTCCGTGCTTTATTAAGCTCCGCAAAGCTATCTGCAATTCTTGTTGGGCAAATTTCTTTGCCTAGCTGGCGACCTACTTGGGTGATAGAGATAATGCCGCGAATACAAGTACGATCTTCGCGTGTTTGTAAAACTAACATATGGTGACGTTTACAGTTTTGTAAACCATTGACGATATCGCCTACTGTTGAATTTTCGATAGCTTCCAAGGGGATAGCATCAAGCTTGCTTAGCGGTGTCATAATATCGTTAACGGTAATATCAGCATACTTGCCGCCATTGTCTTTAACAAATAGCATGGGTTTTTCACCCAATGTATCTTTAGATGTAATGAGTCCCATCAGTTGATCTTGCTCATCGTGTACAAACAGTAACCTTACGCCGCAGGCAACCATTTTGTCATTGGCTTCGCCGATGCTTGAGCTTGTTGTTGTTTGAAAGGGTGTGATGACTTTTAGGTCGGTCATTACGCTAATTGCGGGTGCGTCTTCATTTATTTTTTTACTTGGGTCGCGAGAAGGGGAGACAAGTCCCACACCTGCTGGAACTTTTTGAGGGGTAAGTGCGTTTGTTGTATTGCTCATGGTCTATTCTCTATTTTAGATGATTTAAATAACCCTATTATACCAAGGCTTATTCTGAGATAAGTATTTATTAGGGAGTCGCTGATAGAGATTTTTGTAGAAATAAGCTTTGACGAACTCATTTGGCAAAGTCTTTATTTGTGCAAAAATTCTATTTAATCGTATAGCTTATACGAACCTATTGTTTTACTAGATATTCGTATAAACAATAATCAAATCATAGCGCATTTTCAATCAAAAATACTTATAAGCAGGTATAAATAGTATTTTCTTTGTGAAACAAGTATTAAAAAAATATACTGTGCGAGAAATTTTAATGAAATATTACAAGGAAGTAATGATGTCAAAAATAACCATTCGACTTTTTGCAATCACCGCTACGCTTACTTTTTCTGCTTGTACGACAGTGCAGGATGTTAATTATAAGATGTACAAAACGCGTATACAGGCACAGTCCTACTTAACAGGTAAGAAGTTAAAACCCTTAGCAAACCCTAGAGCGCGCATTCGTCGCATATCCAATAGGAATCAGCAATATTGTCCGCCAACAAATAATAGACGGGCAAAAAAGGTTATAAAACGTCCTGCCTATAAAGTCAGATCGGTCGCACGTAAGCAGAAGAGGCATGTGCGTAGAGCAGCAAAGGCTGTGTATAGAGCCAAACCTGTTGCGCGTCGATATGTCGCTCCACGTAAAGCAAAAGCGGCTTATAGACCGCGTCCTGCTGTCGCAGTACGTAGACCCGTAGTAGCTCCAAGAAGAGCAGCACAAGTGCGCAGACCTGTGGTGGCGCCAAGACGTGTTGCTCAGGTGCCGAAGCCTGCTGCACCACGCATGCCTTTAAATCAATTGAACGATGGTTTATTTAATGCGGCAAAAGGCGGTAATGTGGCACAGATTAATAGTTTGCTAGGTCAGGGTGCTCAGGTGAATGCTAAAAATAGTAGCGGAGAAACGGCTTTGCATGCAGCTGCGGCATTAGGTCGTGCAGGAGCGGTTGGGGTATTGTTGCAAAAAGGCGCTAATCCAAATGCGAGAACATCGGGTGGGTGGACGCCACTGCATTCAGCAGCACGCTTTAGGCATGCCCAAGTGGCAAGGCTTTTGATTGGTCGTGGCGCTTCGGTTAATGTGCGTAATAATCAAGGGAAAACACCTATGGCACTTGCCGAGCAGGTGGGTGCAAGGTCTACAGCTAGTACATTAATGAGGTTGGGAGGGCGCTAAGTCCTCTTTTTGTTTAATTTAATGACTGCCTCGTCAGGCTCCTAGGAGCCTGTCCGAGTGGGACTTAGGTTTATACTTGGTATGATCTTTGAAAGTACAATGGCAGTATCAATCGTAAGCAATTTTTTCTAAGCGAATTAAATCACATAAATACTGATTGGATGTTTCTTCGACTATTAAATTTTGACGTTTAAATTCGGCGATGGTTCTGCTGGCGGTTTCGGTGGTAATGGCGAGCATTGCGCCCATATCTTCACGACTAAATAAAGAGCAGGTGTTTGAGCCGTAGCTTTTACTTAGCCTTAACACTAAACGTGCAACACGTTGTTTTGAGGAGCCTGTGGAAAGCTCTGTCACCCAGCTATCGGCTTCTTTTAGAGCATGTTGCCAACGCACCATTAGCTCGCGATATAGTTGGGGGTTCTTATTCGCCAGTTCCTTGACGGCTTTTGTAGGGTAGCGACAAATTTCAGCTTTTTGCAAGACGATAGCATCGTGTTCGTATCGATCATCCAGAATGGTTTCTAAGCCTAATACATCGGAGATCCCTAAAATTCGCACAATTCTTTGACTGCCATCAGGCAAGTATTGCACCAACTTAATTAAACCACTGCGAATGGTGTACATATATTTGGGTGTGTCTTCTGGA
>DQSN01000146.1 GCA_015663245.1 Leucothrix mucor | reverse complement strand
GTGCATAGCACCGACTCTCTGTAACTGAGATAACTCACAAATATGTATACCCATCGACTTTAGCTTTACAGGCAGCAGTCCTTATTGTTAAATATAAGAAAACATCATAAAAACAACAAAATGAAACTGATTTTTCTATCTCTCTGTCTATTGACGATCACCCCTATTATAAGTGCTGCACCAAATGCATCATGGAACTTAGATGAGCTTGGCACAAGCACCTATTCCTATAATATTGATGACTCCCTTGGCAATAATGATGGCACTGCTTATATGGCACCGAGTACAGGCAATGCTTCGGGAAAAATTTGTAGCGCAATAGACCTCTCATCTGATTCAACTAATGATTTTATTTTTTTAGGAGAGAACGCGTTGGATGGAGCCTCTGATTTCACCATCTCTGTATGGCATAAAGGCTCTTCTATTAATGGGCGATCTTTACTTTCAGGCGCGCGCGTCGGTCAGCACAATGAATTATTAATGTGGTTGAGTAATGGTGATCGTTTTAACGGCTATATTAATGGTAACGCAACGGCCGCCATTAACTTCCCCTCTATTACTGATGATCAATGGCATCATCTTGTCTGGCGCCGTAGTGGAGCTGAAAGTTGCTTCTTTACAGATGGTATCCAACGTGGCTGCAACGTAATTCAAGAAAAAGTTTTAGAAATTGACTCTCTAGTTTTAGGGCAAGAACAAGACAGTATAGGAGGAGATTTTGATCTAGCCCAAGACTGGGAAGGCTTAGTTGATGAGCTTTTAGTGTTTACAAATGCGCTAAGCAATGCTGACATTCAATCTATATATACCAATCAAAATGCAGGGAATGCTTGGGATGGCAGTGTACGTACTTGCCAAACAACAACACCGCAACCGCCTACGGTAAATTATGATTATTCAGACTGGCATTTCGATGCAAGTGGATGGAATGGATCAGCCAATGAAGTTATCGACTCGCATGGTGGGCAACATGGCATCGCTCATTCCATCCCATCGGTGACAGGTAAGATCTGTAATGCCATGGATTTTAGCGCCAGCTCCACTCAAGATTATGTGCAATTAGGAGCATCCGCGCTAGATGGCGTTAGTGATTTCACTGTTTCTGTCTGGCATAAAGGCACATCTATCAAAGGACAAGCACTACTATCAGGTGCTACAAACGGCAGTGATAATGAATTTTTATTTTGGTTTACTAACCCTACAAAATTCAATGGACATTTAAAGGGAGGCTCTTTAGGTAGTGTAATCTCGAGTTCTTTTACTGATGGTAACTGGCACCACCTCGTATGGACTCGCACAGGAGCATTGTCTTGCTACTATTTAGATGCTCAGCTGCAAGGCTGCCAATCAAACACAACATCCGCACCTTTAAATATAGCCTCGCTTATTATTGGTCAGGATCAAGATAATGTTGGCGGTGCATTTTCATCTTCTCAAGACTGGGAGGGCATCTTGGATGAATTACTTATTTTTAAACGCTCATTCGATAGCAATGCAATCAGTAGTATCTACAACTATCAAAACAATGGTAAAAACTGGGATGGCAGTCATCGCTCCTGCCCTGATATGCCTGCGATGCAACTCTCTAAAACCTCAAGAGTTATTTCTGATCCTATCAACCAAACAAGCAATCCTAAACGCATACCAGGAGCCATTGTTCGCTACACGATTACCGCAGAAAATGCACATGCAACCGCTGCTGAAAATGTAGTTATTGGTGACAACCTTAGCAGTGAAATCTCGGCAGGAACATTATCTTGGGTAGGAAATATAAAAGTCATATCTGCTAATATTAATGGTGGCATCAGCACAAACTTAAGCGATGCGAGTGATGCCGATGCAGGAGAATTTATTAATAATATTCTTTCTATAAACTGTGGAGCAATCAACAATACCGCACCCTGTATTGCAGAATATGATATTGAAATCACGCAATAAATTATTTTTTCAGCCCTAGCTGTAAATATGGGTACAATAATGCCACATCCAATTCTCTGAGCATTTTTTGGTTACTAATACGTCGTGATTCACGCAGATACGAAACCATTCCCACACTCATAGTTGCCTCTGCTTCTTGCATACTTATCTGCGGTGGATGCGCCAAGCCCGCATAGTCAGCTACCTGATTAAAATATTCTGTCATGGTACTGGGGTTTCCATCCGTTACATTATAAATCTCGCCATTAATATCTGACGCCATCGCCTGCTGGCAAATAGTTGCTAAATCATCCGCATGAATTCGATTTGTCCACCCAGCCTCATCACCGTTTACCACGGGCAAACCTTTCTTTAAACGCGCTAGCGGCAAACGATTTTTTGCATAAATACCTGGAACTCTAAGAATAATATACTCTCGACTGTATTGCTCCGCCCACTGCTGCAAAGCTTTCTCCGCTGATAAGCGTCGATGCGCCCTATCTGCTTTTGGATTTACTGCAAAGTCTTCATCAATCCACTCACCTTGTGAATCACCATACACGCCAGTAGTGCTGATCAAAACTATACGTTTTGGTAGCGAATTTAAGGAAGAAAGAAAATTTTTAAAGCGAGTATCCTCTCTACCAATGGATGGCGGTGGCGCAAAGTAGAATAACTTTGCATTTGCCATTTTATTGCTTAGCGTAAAGATCAACTTGCTGACATTATTATCATCCAAATTGATAGCATGCGCCTCTAAGCCCAGACCTTCACAACGCGCTTTTGATTCCTCACTGCTCACCACTGCATGTATCATCCCCCCTGCTTGTTGATGCGGAGAGACGCTTAAATAGAGACTTGCCACACGACACCCTATATCGCCACAGCCTATAATCCAAAGATTATTATCCATACTTAAAGCAACCCTTTGATGAAGTAAAGCTCAAGCCAACAAACCTTAACGTCCAAATTGACTATCATGTATGACCGCCCATTTTCCACATACTTTTGTCCAATACCAGTTAGCGTTATTTTCACCTATTTCTGGGTTCTTATAAATAATGATTCTTTTTTTACTTCTGACCTGACAAACAACATTACCACTCGGCTTATCGCGGACATTTGAGGGTGGGTCAATCACTAACACATTAATAAAATCATTAGGGTTTAGTGTATTGCCTTTTCGTAGTAACAATCGTGAACGCTTATTATAGTAATTAACAATACACGAGGCTTTTACATCTCCCGCTGCTGAAATACAGTTTATTTCTATATATTGGTCTCTGCGTCGCAACCAATTATCTTGTTCATCAGCCAAAGTAAGTACCAATGGTGGGGGTAGTTTTAACACCGTAGCTGCATAGATTTCGTTTAAATTTCTATCTGCCGTAGCGGTTGTCGCACTAGAGCAAATTGCTTTTTCAGTCACTGTACGCGCTTTAGCACAATTAAAACCTGCCACTATAAGACCCGAAGCTAGCTTACTTGTTATCACCACCTCTTTTGGAGAAGTAGTAATTGGCGGTGATGGCGAATCTGAGACTTTAAAAGCATAAACCACCAGCGCAACCATCAAAAGAATGAACACTGCACCAATGATAGTCTTTTGTAGTTCTAGTTTATTACTATTTTTATCCTTAGTACTCCTGCCAGTGCCAGTGCCAGT
>DQSN01000001.1 GCA_015663245.1 Leucothrix mucor | reverse complement strand
GTCATCGTGATCGTGGTTTATGCTGGCAGTGGGCAGATGATATGACAGCACATATGGAAAAGAAGAATCTTAAAACATTTGATTTAGTCCGCGGTACGGCTAATCGAAGACTAAAAAATGAGCATAACTCATTGGTAGTAATCGCTAAAGGTGATAGTTTTTATAAGGGTATTTTACTTGATCCATGGAGAAACTCAGGTGATTTATACTGGACAAAAGTAACTAATGATGAAGATCCTCAATACACTTGGCATAAATTTATAAATTGAAGCTAGGGCGGAACTCTTGTATTACGTCAAGGGAGTTTAAGATCACTAACCAAGTGTTTAACAGAGCCTAGCTAAAAATACGCTTCCACAACAAACGTCCGCTAGCAACAACAATAATAATCAAACCAAGCCATGAGAGCCATATCGGAACCATCTGTTCACTAGCACTAATCTGTGCTTGAATATTGATACCATTACTTTTCACGTACCAATCTAATAGTAATCCAGAAAGAATGGCGACAAGCATTACGCCTGATAAGTAAGCGAGTAAAGCGCGTTTGCCAAGTTCTTTTTTAATCACACCTAAAGAACCAATATTGCTCGCAGGTCCTGCTAGCAAAAATACCAATGCAGTTCCTGGCGAGATACCTCCCATCATTAATCCCGCAGCCAAGGGTGTTGATGCAGTAGCACAAACATACATGGGGATACTAATAGCAATCATCACTAGCATAGCGGGTAAGCCACTTCCCCATGCGCTAAGAAAGTCACTAGAAACCCATGTCTGGATAGCGGCAGAGAATAAAATACCAATAAATAACCAAAAAATAATACCATCTAAAAGGTCGGTAAAAGCATATTTGATGCCATCTATCATGGATGATGAGGATTGTTGCTGCACCTCTGAGCCACCGCATGATTTTTCTACTGTTGTGGAAGAACAGCAACTTGCTTCTTTGGGCGAAACTTCAATAGGCTTAGAGCAACAGTCGATGCTGTCACTCGTCATAGATTGTTTGTTATCGCTGCCAACTTGCGTTTCCATTTGCTCACTTTTACCAACCAGCATGCCTGCTGTAATGGCAGATAAAATAGCCGCTATAGGACGAGTAATTGCCATTAAAGGTCCAAGTAGGGCGTAGGTGACCATGACAGAGTCAACACCTGTTTCAGGGGTGGAAATAAGAAAAGAAGTAGTCGCAGATTTTGAAGCACCAGCTTTGCGTAAACCTAATGCCGCAGGTAGCACGCCACAAGAGCATAATGGTAAAGGTGCGCCCAAAAGAGCGGCTTTGACAACAGGCCAGAATCCATCACCCTTTAGGTGTTTTTCTAGCCATGAGGTAGGGATGATCGAATTGATTAGCCCGCCAATAATCAAGCCCAATACTAGCCACGGCGCGGCATCGAGCGATAGTTTTAGAAAATTATCAAAAAACAAACCTATATTCATAAGGCATCCTTTGGTGCGTTTAAGCTATTTAAAATAGTACATTCTGTGGCTGGTTCTTTGCCTCCACAACAAATATCTGTAATCAACTTCAAAGCCTCATGTATTTTCTCTAGCTCGCTAACCTTATGTTCAATTGCGGATAGTTTATTCAAAGCAATAGATTTTACATCATCGCAACTATAATTCGCAGCATTCACCCGCAAAGCCAGTAAATCGTGAATCTCTTTTAATGAGAACCCAACCGCTTTTGCATTTTGAATAAAAACCACCTGTTGTTTATCTTTTTCCGAATAATTGCGATAGCCATTGTGAGGGTTTGTAGTGGGAGATAATAAACTTTTTTGCTCCCAAAATCGTAGGGTCTCAATCGTTAATTCAGTTTGTTTGGCTAACTGCCCAATTCGCATGACATTGCTACCTTTTAAAGAACTGGATTTAAGTATAAACCCTAAAGCTAACTTTAGAGTATAGCGATGAATTTGCTTATAGTCATCAGTTTCATAATTTTGAGTAATGCAATAGATAATTGGTATCTATAAATAGACCGTTTAGCCTAAAAATATTGAGGGTAAATGGTAGAGGGTTTATTTTGGAGGGAATTGAATAATTAGTTCTAAAAATAAAAAATAGGGGGTTTAGTGAACGCAATAATAAAAAACAAATGGACTCTATCGAAGATAAACGAAGCAATACCCAATCCAACCTTAGCCGCAGTTGCTGCAATTGCTATTGTATTAAGCTTAATTATTATTTCAGGAGTGATGGAAGATCCAGAAAGCCTTAAGAGAGTCTTTCTTATCGTTCAGAGCAAAATTCACGTAGGTTCAGTGATGAACGTTGATTTTTCCTACAGACCGTAGGAGAGTGTTGGTAGTTTGTGGTAGCTATTAGTGAGTTACTCCTTTTTTAATGCAACTCACCAAAGATAGAGATCATGTTACTAAATTATTTTTTCTTATTAGAGTGAGGCTTACGGTCACTCTTGCTAGAAAGGTCGCGTAACTTCATTTGTTGACCCGCTACCCATGTTTTATGCAGGTGCTTATAAATATCTTTAGGCATTCCTTCGGGTAATTTCACGATACTGTGGTCACTATTAATTTTCAAATTCTGGATATATTGGCTTTCTAAGCCTGCCTCATTAATTAACGCGCCCACAATATGTCTAGCTTCTGCGCCATGATCTTTACCTACTTCGATACGGTATTCAGTCATTGGAACATCATCTTTCTTTTCTGATGATTTATTCTTAGGATTGCGTCTTGGGCTTTCTTGTTGGCTACTGTTACGGTCACGGTTATTATTACGATCATTTCTGCCGCGGTCGCTACGATCCGCATTATCACGTCGATCATTGCGTTTGCGTTTGCGATCACGTCCACGGTCACCACGACTATCGTTGTCACGACGGTTATTTCTGCCATTATCACTTGAGCTAAAGGCAAAATCAGGAATAGCACCTTTTTGATCAACTAGAGGGCGCTCACGTTGTGCAATATAAGCTAATGCCGCAGCAATTTGTGCGTTACTTAACTCACTCTCGACCTTTAGTTCAGATACCAAGGTATCGAAGAACTCAAGTTTTTGATTTTTACTAGCCTCAATAACCGTTTCTTTAAAGCGTGCAATACGGTTATCGGTAATGTCTTTTTGTGAAGGTAATTTCAAAGGCTCAATTTTTTGCCCTGTTGAGCGCTCAATCGACTGCAACATACGATCACCACGAGGTGGTATAAACAAAATTGCAGTTCCTTTACGACCAGCACGACCAGTACGTCCGATTCTATGCACGTAAGACTCAGTATCATGTGGCATATCGTAGTTGATAACATGCGTAATACGCTCAACATCTAAGCCACGCGCAACTACATCGGTAGCCACAATAATATCTAAAGAGCCTTTTTTAAGACGATTAATCGTTTTCTCACGTAAGTCTTGTTTTATGTCGCCATTTAGAGGAGTAGAGGCATAGCCGCGCGCTTCGAGCTTCTCTGAAATTTCTACCGTCATCGATTTTGTACGTACAAATACAATCACCGCACCAAAGTCATCCGACTCCAATATGCGTGTTAGCACGTCTAGCTTCATATAGGTTTTACCCTTCCAATAAAGCTGCTTAATCGTAGAAACGGTTGAGGTTTTGTTTTTGATTTTAATCTCAACAGGATCTTTTAAATAGCGTGCGGTAATACGTTTGATAGCAGGTGGCATCGTTGCAGAGAATAGCACCACTTGACGTTCGGCAGGGGTCTCTTTAAGAATGGTTTCAACATCATCAATAAAGCCCATGCGTAACATCTCATCAGCTTCATCTAACACTACGGTTTTAAGATCACCCAATTTTAGTGTGCCACGACGTAAATGATCCATCACACGACCAGGCGTACCCACAACAACGTGTACATTGCGTTTTAGTTGACGTAACTGAATACCAATGTTTTGACCACCATAAATAGGCATAACATGAAAACCTCTCATGTGGCGAGCATAGGTTTGCCATGCTTCCGCTACCTGAATAGCCAGTTCACGTGTTGGCGCAAGCACCAAAACTTGTGGTGTTTTCTTGGTTAAATCAAGAGTAGAAAGTAACGGTAAAGCAAAGGCAGCCGTTTTGCCTGTACCTGTTTGAGCTTGTCCCAGCAAATCTCGCCCATCCAGTAAAGGTGGAATACTTTCCGCCTGAATAGGAGAAGGCACTTCGTAACCTGTCTCTTCTATCGCTTGTAATAAAGGCTTAATTAATTTGAGGTCGGCAAAGCTGATAGTCTTTTCTTCTGACATTGGATGCACACGGATAAATAAGGGGGGGAGCGTATTATACGCTATTTTTCAGCTAGTGTTGGATTTTATTGAAGTGTGATTGATTGGTGATTAAACAATTATAGAAAATATGAGTAGCTTGTACTCTATTTTTATTAATTACATCCATCTATTTATACATTTAATTACTTGAACCTTAGATGACACATTGACCCAGAAGACTATTTTTTTTAAGATGTTTAAAGGCGCCGATTTGATACAGCTTGCGGGCGCTAAGGTAGCTTACAATAACGCAGTATTATTGTTTATTGAGGTTTGCCTAAATAAATCCAGCTAAAGAGGCGATGTGAAAATATTCTAGCCTGTTTTAGTGAGAAACTAATAACGGGCTTTTTTACGCCCAAAATAAAGACGAGAATAAATATGAATGAGTTTGAATTTGAGACCTTAGCAATTCGTACAGGGCATACCTCAACCAATGAGCAGGAACATTCAGAAGCTATTTTTCCTACATCAAGCTACACCTTCAAAAATGCGGCAGAGGCAGCGGCGCGTTTTAGTGGTGAAGAACCAGGAAATATCTATACACGCTTAACCAATCCTACAGTGCGTTGCTTTCAAGAACGACTCGCGGCTATGGAAGGCGGTGAAAGCTGTGTGGCAACATCATCAGGCATGTCAGCAATTTTGGCGGTAATGTTAGCATTGTTGAAAACAGGTGATCATATTGTTTGCTCAAGCTCCATTTTTGGAACCACCACGGTCTTTTTTAATAACTACTTAAAAAAGTTTGGCGTAGAAGTAGTGTTTGTCGATTTAGTTGACTTAGACGGCTGGAAGAGTGCCCTGCGTGATAATACTCGCTTACTCTTTGCAGAAACGCCCTCCAACCCCGTCACAGATATTGTCGATATAAAAGCCTTGGCAGATATTGCCCATGCAAATGACAGTCTTTTGGTAATTGATAACTGCTTTTGTACGCCTGCATTACAACGTCCTTTAGAACTAGGAGCAGATATTATCGTACATTCCGCTACTAAATATTTAGATGGTCAAGGACGGTGTTTAGGTGGTGCAGTCGTTGGCAATAAAGAGCTGGTTGGCGAAGAGGTTTTTGGTGTATTGCGCACAGGCGGCGTAGCAATGAGTCCGTTTAATGCGTGGGTATTCCTAAAAGGCTTAGAAACATTAAGCCTAAGAATGAAAGCCCATTGTGAAAATGCAATGGAGATAGCGACGTGGCTAGATAATCATCCTAAAGTTACAAAAGTAAATTATCCAGGTTTAAGTTCTCACCCACAACACGAGCTGGCTAAACAACAGCAATCTGGCTTCGGCGGTATTTTATCATTTGAAGTAATCGG
>DQSN01000174.1 GCA_015663245.1 Leucothrix mucor | reverse complement strand
TATGTCTGCTCGCGGAACATGGAGTCAGAAATTCTTACCGTTGGCATGTGCAGACAGTTGTCTAGTACGCCAGGTCCATGAGTGAAAAGTATCTCAGGTTTAACATTAACATGAGGCATTCCGCCTTGTGCTGCGCACATGCTTTCCCATTCGACCATTACTAAATATTCCGCAGGAATAGTGTAACCTTCCCAGACTTCTGCGGTACGTTTTAGTTTGCTACCAGAGCTGTCTTTCATGTCTTCCATCATAGACTCAACGGTTGCATGACCACTACCTAATGAAGAAAGTCCAATTCGTTTAAGGATTTGATAACCAACCATGCCATTCGTTGCTTTCAGCATCTCCATCGTTTTGATTTCATTCTCTTCAAACTCGGCTTCTTTGCCAGGGCGTACCTTATGTGTCGCCATGACGGTAACTGTTTTGCCTGAGTCGATGAAATAGTTTTCAGATTTCCCTGCTGCTTGCTTTTGCATCCATTGATTCATCGAAATAAGCGTTGGTAAGTTGCTAGCAACAACGCGGAAGACAGGTTCTTCTGGTCCTTCAAGGAGTACATCGGCACAACGGGCGCAAGTATCGACAACAACATCTTCAAAGGTCTCATGGAAACTTTCGTGAGCTTCCCATGAGTCCCAATAGGTGATTTGATCAATCCAGATATGTGATAAGCGATCACCCATATCTGTCGAGGCATCCCAGCGCATTCCCATGGGGCAAGTGCCTAGTTGCTTCATAAGATCAAAGCCTCTAAAACCAGGGGTTAGAGAGGTTGCTAAACACATTTTTGAGCTAGCCTGTTTCATCATGCTGAGTAAATTTGGATCGTTCTTAACCAAAACACGGTTAACCGCAATATATAGTGGCGATTTGGGTTCTTGATCAAATAATTTTTTCATATCCATTCGTTCTATCTCGCTTTTTTAGATTGTTTTGTAATGTAGAGCGGCTCTATTAGCTTTATTGTAGGCTAAGTTTTTTAGAAAGTTTATATTTGCCCGACCGAAGTATATCCAGTATTACCGTTTCTTTGGGCTTTTTATCCATCATAATAATTTTCACATCTTGGATGTTGCTAATTACTTGGCTGTTAATGGCAGTAATGTTATCTGCTTTTTTAAGCCCCGCTTTGTCGCTTGCACTAGTCTTGCTGATTTTGCTAATCACTACACCTTTATCAGTATCCTTCATAAAGATACCCATTTTCCCTGCTTTGGGTAACTCCGTATCAGCTGAAAACAGTAAATAATCACCTTGCGAAGGCTTAGGTGTTATATGTGTACTATTGAGTACAACAGCTGTTTTGCTAGCAATACGACGTTCTAAACGTGAGGGGATACCGTGGCGGTTAATTAAATGCCCGCCTCCCGCTAATACGACCAGATGAGACTTTGGATGCCGTTGCAGATACTTGGCGGCTTGGTCTGCCATGCTTTCGTCCCATGCAATTTGAGCTTCTAGGAAACGTGTAAATTTTTTGCTACTGGTTTTTGCGTGTTGGCTGTAGATTTTTTCCAGACGTTTTTTATAAGCAATATTGGACAGATCAAGTACTTTAGGAAGCTGCGCGCGCTCTGTTTTATTTAGTCCTTTTATACCTACTTTGGTTATACGCTTAGTTATTTCACGTGGTGTGTTTAATGCAATAAGAGGAATTTGATGTTGTTTTGCGTAGTCAAAAATAGGGCGATAAAGTCGAAAGTCATAACGCCAGCGTTCATACCACTGTGTTTCGCGTAGCATCTTCTCTTCCGAGATGCTCCCTGCAATATAATCATCCAAAGCTTTTTGGAAGGGGTGTTGAATAAACTCCAAACCAATTGCCATATTTTTCCAATGAGGATGTAGACCTTTGATAATAGCTAGCTGGTTTAAATGATCCCCGTAACGGGTATGGCTTTCACCGACGAGAACAGCTTTGTACTTGGCTAATTGTGGGATGATAGTTTGCAGAGGGCGGCTATCTTTAAGTGCAATTACGTTAACGGGACGTTGTGATGAGGTAGATTGAGTATTGTTAGCTTGTGGCGCAGGGTTGGAGACAATGTTATGTGTGCTACAGGCGCTAAGACTTAGCAATATCGTGCTGATAAGTATTTTTTTCATAAGGCTTCAGTGTTTGAGGTGTTATTAGTAGCTTTAATAATACTCTGGTTTATTTTGCTTTGGGAAAATACTTGAGTGGTGAAAATTGAAAATTAAGAAGGAGTCTGGGGAGTTTTAAGGCTAGAAGGGTGGAATAAGAAGTTGTAAAAGCCGTAAAAACTACGGCTTTTACGAGGGGAGTTAAGCTTGTGCGGTATTAGGGCGAACAATATCAAACCCTGCTTGGTGCCAACCAATAATGCCAGCACGAAGATTGGTTGCCTCTAAACTGGTGTTTTGAGCCAAGTACATGCACGCCTGAGCAGAGCGAGCGCCACTGCGACAGTAGAAGACGATATTGTCATCTTTTGAAAACTCACTGAGTTTCATGGGTAAAGTATGTAAAGGTACAAACTCACCGCCTTCGATAATGCCTTGTGCAAACTCTGCTTGAGAGCGTACATCTATTAAACGAACTTTCTTTTCGGTGTCGTTTTCGATCATTTCTTTTAAGCCTGCGGCATCCGTCTCGCGAACTCCAAACATATAAGTATTACCCCTTTCTAAATTAGTATGTATTAATAATCTAATATAAACCTAGTAAATTACTATGTCAATATCTATAAAAAAAACTTATAGAGGATAAGTGGCAGTGCTAGGCTGACTTTTATAGGGTAGTAAAGTGTATATTATGTGCTAAAAATCAACTTTCTTTTGTATTTTTAGAGGCTTTAAAATTCAACATTAAACCCAGTTTTCTTATCTTTGATTTGTTGTATTCTTCTTTAAATCAAAGACTAAGAAAAATAATGTAGGTGGGCTTATGTTCTTTGAAACTTCGGAGGATGTAATAATAGAAATCCCTTTCATTAGCATTATTTAATTTGGCTGCTGACACTTTGTGTATTAAAACATAGGGCTATGACAATAAAAAATAACATCTATCAAAGTAGCCTTTCTTTTGCGCTATCAATATTTTTCCTGATGGTTTCATGTCAAGTAGCTAAAGCTGAGCTAGATTTGAGCCTGCCTGATTATAATCTGCCAGATATTGGTGCTTCGTCGGTGGGGACTTTAAGTTATGCCAAAGAGCGGCAGATAGGTCTTAAAGTTTTGCGAGAAATACGTTCGTCAGCAGTCGTTATTGAAGACCCTGAAATATCAGCATGGATTCGTTCTTTAGGTAATCGATTGTCAGCACGTTCTCCCAACTCTAGTAACCCCTTCTACTTTCTAGTGGTTAAAGATAAAGCAGTCAATGCCTATGCTACCTTGGGTGGGGTGATCGTTGTTAACACGGGTTTGATTTTGCAGACGGCATCAGAGAGTGAGTTAGCAGCAGTGTTATCACACGAAATTGCTCATGTAACACAGCGGCATATTGCGCGCATGATGGAAAAATCTAGGTTAAATACTTTGGGGGCAGGTGTGGCGGTGTTAGCAGGTATTCTTGCTAGTAGTAAAAGCCCCGACGCAGGACAGGCGATTATTACGGGCGCAATTGCTATGCAGGCGCATAAAGCTTTGATATTTAGTCGTGCAGCAGAGTCGGAGGCAGACCGTGTTGGCTTGAGAATTTTGGCGGCATCGGGATTTAATCCAATGGCTATGCCTAAGTTTTTGCAAAAACTAGAGTCTGAGTTTACAGGTGTGGAGGGCAATGCTAATGAATATTTACGCAGTCACCCTTTAAGTGTGAACCGTGTGAGCGGTACAAGATCAAGTGCATTGAAGTATGGGGCATATAAAGGTAAGTCAAATAGCGAGGCTTATCTGTATATGAGAGAAAAAATACGCTCGTTAGTTCGAGCTACGGGCAGACAAGCAATTATTCCCAACAATATTCCAACAAAAATACGTCGTTATGCTGATAGCGTAGCATTTTTACAGCGGGGTAATGCTAGCTTAGTGCTTAAAACAATGGGGGTGAGAAGTAGCAATAAGTCAGATGCGGCGTTAATTGCTGAGGCCTTATTAATACAAAGAAACTATCTGGGAGTTGTGAAACTATTAACGCCACTTGTGCGTTTGTATCCAGGGGAAAATGCTTTGGTTCTTCCTTTAGCGAATGCTTACTTGGGGCTGCGAGAAGCACAAAAAGCATGGCTGCTAATGAAAACGGTGGTGCTATCGGAGCAATCCAGCTTGCTATTTTTTGAGGTGAAGCAAAATATTGCTCGCCAATTGGGTCTGACAGGTTCGGCTTATCATGCGGTGGCAGAGCGAAATATGCGTTTGGGAAATTATAAAGCAGCACTTGCCCAGTTGCGACAAGCGATGAAATCAGGCGATATTTCTGGTGCCGAATTACGAATATTGCAGACTTTATTGGATAAGGTGGAAATGGAAAAAAAACAGGAAGGAGATGATAATTAAGTGTGGTTATTGGGGTTTTTACCTAGATCAATAAAGACTATTAATGGCTGTATAAGAGGCTTGAAGCTATTATATTAGAATTTAATAAAATTATTAAATTGTAATATGCAGTTGATTTACATCAAGATTTTGCTTAGTGAGATTTTATGCGCTATGCTCGGCGCTATAAATCAATCATGAGAGGCGTTGTATTAAGTCTTTCTACATTGTGCAAAAGATTCATTAGCAAGTTGTTCATGTGATGCTTGCCAAAGATTTTTCATAAGGGGATCTTAAACTCAATTCATTGATATATGAGTTGAAAGATTTCCCATAAGTATAATTACATACCATATCCCTAGGAGGTGCAGAGATGCAGAAACTATTTAACAAACTAACGGTCACAATATCAGCAATTGCAGTGGTTGGCATAATAGGTTTTTCTGCGGCAGTTGTTGCCGAAGGAAAAAGTGAAGGCAAAGATCTCGCTTTTAATAAAAAGAAAGGCAACTGTATAGCGTGTCATATTATCGCAGGCGGTGATATGGCGGGAAATATTGCCCCACCATTAGTAGCAATGAAAGCACGTTTCCCAGATAAAGCTGTACTTCGTGCGCAGATTTCTGATGCGCGTGCTAAGAATCCAAATACAATCATGCCTCCATTTGAAGCGCATGGGATACTAACTTCGGGTGAAGTAGATAAGATTGTAGACTTTGTACACGGTCTATAATATCTAAATATAACAATACGTAGTAATAGGAGAAATATATGAAACGTAGAACATTTTTAAAGGGCTCTCTTGCCGCTGGTGTAACTAGTGCTGCAATAGGTGGTGGCTTATTGGCACCTAGTATGGCATTTGCTGGTGATGCAGCAGCTGACGCATATGCAGCAACTTCTGTAGAAGATGCGCTAAAAGCTTTGGGGATTACTCCAGAAGATTCAGATAAAATTACTGTAACGGCTCCAGACCTTGCTGAAAATGCAGCGGTTGTACCTGTTGAAGTGACGACTACTCTAGAAGGTGCAGACGAAATCATAGTAATGGTTTCTAAGAATCCAACAGTTTTGGTTGCTAAGTTTAAGCTTGGCGAAAGTGCTGATCGTGCTGTTAAGTGTCGTTTTAAAGTTGGAAAATCGGGCGATGTTATTGCTGTTGTTAAAGCAGGCGATAAATACTATACAGCGAAGAAAGCTGTGAAAGTAACTAAGGGCGGCTGCGGCGGTTAAGCAATAGGAGAAATTAAAATGGCTAAATTTAAGACTAGATTAAAAGCAAAAATGAAGGATGGGAAAGTAAACGTAAAAGCGATTATGTCTCATCCGATGGAAACAGGTCGTCGTAAAGACAAGAAGACAGGTGAAAAAATACCTGCTCTTTTCATTAACGAAGTGACAGTTACAGCCAATGATAAAACAGTATTATCTGCTGAATGGACAAGTGGCGTTTCTAAAAACCCTTATCTTTCAGTAAACTATGCTGGAAAATCAGGCGATAAAGTAAAGCTAAGTTGGAAAGACAATAAAGGCAACACTGGCGAAGCAGAGAAAACTGTTAAGTAAGTGTGTTTTTAGTAGTAGGTCTCAGAGCTTTTAGTGAAGTTTTGAGGCTTATTTTCCGCGACGACAAAGGAGTGAATTCATGAAAATAACAATGACAGCAACAATTGCTGCGCTGGCAGTTAGTATTTTGCCATTTACCGCTATCCAAGCTTCACCAGCAGATGATGTGAAAGCTTTTCAAGGGTATTTTGCAAACAAGTATAAAAATACAAAATTTGATGATTATGTGAACGGAATCTACTCTATTGATCCTGCGTCACGTAAGCAATGGGTTGAGATTGAAGAATTTCCTCCTTATGAACTCGCTATCGAAGATGGTGAAGCGATGTGGAATAAAGCATTCGCAAATGGTAAAGGTTATAAAGATTGTTTTGCAGGAGAGCTTGCTGACATTCGTAGTAAATACCCTTACTATGATGAAAAAGCCGATACTATCCGTACAATAGAAGGTGATATTAATAAATGCCGTAAAGATAATGGTGAGAAGCCATTAAAGTGGAAGAAAGGTAAAATTGCTGCACTTTCAGGGTTTATTGCTTATCAAGGTCGCGGTAAGCCAATTGCTGTTAAAATGCCTAGTACAGAAAAAGAACTAGCGTGGTATAACAAAGGCAAGACTTTCTTCTATGCAAAGCGTGGACAGTTAAATATGGCATGTGCAGATTGTCATGTTTATAACTCTGGAAACAATATCCGTGCAGATAAGTTAAGTCCTGCTCTTGGTCATCCATCACATTTCCCTGTATATCGTTCAAAATGGGGTAGCATGGGAACACTGCATCGTCGTTATGCTGGTTGTAACAAGAATGTCAGAGCTAAGCCTTTCAAAGCGCAAAGTGATGAATACAAGGCGCTTGAGTACTTCCAGGTTGTCATGAGTAATGGTTTGAAATGGAATGGTCCTGGTGCACGTAAATAAGCATTAGATTATTATCCGAATATCAAAAAAGCCCAGATAATCTGGGCTTTTTTGTGTCTGTTAAAAAAAGCTTCCCTGTGTGGATACTTTCAATTTTTTTCATATCCACTTATTATCCACGCCTTTCCACCCCTAATGAGTAATAAACAATGGCAAAGCAACGCAAAGCACTATCATTAATTTCAGGTGGGCTGGATTCTATGCTGGCAACCAAAGCGATGTTAGAACAAGGAATTCATGTAGAAGGTGTTAACTTCTTCACAGGGTTTTGTGTTGAAGGACATACGCAGGCTTTGCGTAAAAAAGACAATAAGAAGCCAAAACGTAATAACTCCTTATGGGTTGCTGAGCAGCTGGGCATTAAGCTACATATTGTTGATATTGTAGAAGAGTATAAAGACGTAGTGATTAACCCTAAACATGGTTATGGTGCTAACTTAAATCCCTGTTTGGATTGCAAAATATTTATGGTGAAGAAGGCACAGGAATGGATTGAAGAACATGACTTCGATTTCATTTTTACAGGAGAGGTCATCGGCCAGCGACCAAAATCTCAACGTAAAGAAACTATGCCTATTATTTCAGCTGAATCAGGCGCAAATGATTTGTTATTACGTCCACTTTGCGCAAAAAACCTTCCGCCCACCAAGCCAGAAATAGAAGGCTGGGTAGATAGAGAAAAATTATTTGATTTTTCAGGTCGTAGCCGTAAACCACAAATGGCATTAGCAGATAAGTGGAATATCGATGAATACGCACAACCTGCGGGTGGGTGTTGCTTTTTGACCGACCCCAATTACTCAGGCAAGCTCAAAGATCTTTGGGCGCATCGTGGTAACAAATATTACGAATTAGACGATATTATGTTGCTAAAAATAGGGCGGCATATACGACCAGCTGATAACTTTAAAATGATCATTGCCCGTGAAGAAGGCGAAACTCGATTTTTAGAAGGTTATCGTAAGCAGTTTACTTATATCAAAACCCAAAGCCATCCAGGACCAATTACATTATTGGATGGAGAAGATATTTCTGCCGAAGATATTTATTTAGCAGCCTCGATAACAGCGCGATATAGCCAAGGGCGCGATGAAGATGAGATGACAGTGCTGATAGGTCAGTTAGGCGAAGAACCCAGAGAAGTGCAGATTGTACCGAAAAAAGCAGATGAAATTGATAAGGCTTGGTTATTGTAGCTTTCTACCTGAGGTAACGTAGAAAAAAGAACATAGTATATTGAAAAGCCTAAGAGAGTATGTAGGTAACCCCGCTAGAAGCTTAAAAATACATGCTCAACTCAGACTTCCCAATATGCTATGTGTTTCTAGCGATTGATATTTTTATTCTTGGAGATAAATAACAAAAACCACCAACGTCCCTGTTGGTAGGGCAATACTAATAAAAAAATACGGCATGCTCTATAGGTGTTTAATAGTAGTCTATAAAGGTTTTCCACTATTTATAAATTCATACTTCTGTATCGATAAGACTTATATATCAGGTAGTGAGAAAACCTAACAATTTCCTACAAAATTACAACAATGAAGTTCTTGTAT
>DQSN01000220.1 GCA_015663245.1 Leucothrix mucor | reverse complement strand
GTTCCTCTCCTCAACGTCCCTCTAATTAAGGGACTTTAAAGACTAGGAATAATTATGTTGTATTTATAAGTGTTGGGAATGTAATAAACAGCTTCCTGAGTGGCGTCGAAAAGACGGTGAAATTGTGCATACAGTTCTAAGCTTTCGTTGGGTGGGTTGCTCTGAATTGTTGCTTCCTCAACACTCAGTACATCAGGCAGACGTGTTATCTGTGGGCTTTTAACCAACGGAATTATCCTGCCAGCTACGCTTTAAGACATGCAGATAAAAGAATTTTAATCCATATACATCCAGCTTTACCGTACTGATCGAGTGATTCTGCAATAAAGCAGAAAAGTAATTCAACAACTGATCCTCACTCAAAGCCGTCAGCTTATACTTAAACGCTTGGCGAAGTCGGCGGATAGTATGCGTATAAGCCTCAATCGTTTTAGAACGCAGATCCTAAAAGTGCAGATGCTTTACCTACTTTATTATCAAAAAAACCTATTTTTGCCGATAAAAATCACAAAATAAATTATTTAAAAAACGGCACGCATCAATATTATTCCTCGCAAAACCTGCTATTATTTTCTATAAACACCACCTACTTCGGAGAAATAAGCATGTCTGAATCATCCTATCCCGTATCCGCCGAATTCGCGGCTCAAGCTAATATCAATGCTGATCAATATAAGGAGATGTATCAACGTTCTATTGATGATCCTGATGGTTTTTGGGCAGAGCAGGCGCAAAAGTATGTTTCTTGGTATAAGCCTTGGGATGTGGTGTCGGATTGGAGTTTTGCTGAGGATGATCTGCATATCAGTTGGTATAAAAATGCTAAGTTGAATGTTTCCTATAATTGCTTAGATCGTCACTTGGAAACACGTGGTGATCAGGTGGCGATTATTTGGGAGGGTGATAACCCCGATGAAGATCGTCATATTACTTACCGTGAGTTGCATGAAGAAGTTTCACGTTTTGCTAATGTGCTAAAAGATCGTGGCGTCAAAAAAGGCGATCGGGTTTCTCTGTATTTACCGATGATCCCCGAAGCGGCGGTTGCGATGTTAGCGTGTACGCGTATCGGTGCGGTGCATTCGATTGTATTTGGTGGCTTCTCATCTGAAGCGCTTGCGAGTCGTATTAAAGACTCAGATTGTCAGGTGGTGATTACTTCGGATCAATCCATGCGTGGCGGTAAAAAAATCCCACTTAAAGTGAATGCTGATATTGCTTTGGAGTCTTGTCCGAATGTTCATACCTGTATTGTGGTCAAACGTGGTGGTGACCCTATTGAATGGAATGATGAACGTGATGTTTGGTATGGTGATGCGGTAGCAGCAGCAAGTGCGGACTGTCCTGCACAGGAGATGGATTCCGAAGATCCGCTCTTTATTCTTTACACCTCTGGCTCCACAGGTACGCCCAAAGGCGTTTTGCACACCACGGGTGGGTATTTAGTGCAAGCTGCGATGACCCATGAGATTGTTTTTGATTATAAAGACGGTGATGTTTATTGGTGTACGGCAGATGTGGGTTGGGTGACAGGTCATACTTATGTGGTTTATGGGCCACTGGCAAATGGTGCAACGTCTTTAATGTTTGAAGGTGTGCCAAATTATCCTGATCTGTCGCGTTTTTGGCAGGTTGTTGATAAACATAAAGTTAATATTTTTTACACTGCACCTACCGCTATTCGTGCGTTAATGAGAGCGGGTAATGAGCCTGTGGAAGCCACATCGCGTAAGTCATTGCGTGTACTAGGTACGGTGGGTGAGCCAATCAACCCCGAAGCATGGGAGTGGTATAGCAAGGTTATAGGTAATGGTAAATGCCCGATTGTTGATACATGGTGGCAGACAGAAACAGGTGCTCACATGATGACACCGTTGGCAGGTGTTCATGCACTAAAACCAGGGGCGGCGACCGCACCATTTTTTGGTGTTAATCCTGTGTTGTTGGATGATGAAGGTAATGTCATCGAGGGAAATCCAGCCGCTGGAAACTTAGCGATTGATCGTCCTTGGCCTTCGATGATGCGTACGCTCTATGGTAATCATCAGCGTTTTTATGAGACTTACTTTGCCTTATTTAAAGGCTACTATTTCACAGGTGATGGCGCACGTCGCGATGAAGATGGTACTTATTGGATCACAGGTCGGGTAGATGATGTATTGAATATCTCAGGGCATCGTTTAGGCACAGCAGAGATCGAATCAGCATTAGTCTTGCACGATAAAGTTGCAGAGGCGGCAATTGTAGGTTATCCGCATGATTTAACAGGGCAGGGCATTTATGCTTATGTGACGCTGATGGCGGGTATTGAGGGGTCTGATGAGCTTAAAGCAGAGCTGGTCAAGCAAGTACGCAGTGAGATTGGACCAATTGCTAAGGTTAATATTATCCAATGGGCGCCAGGTTTACCGAAAACACGCTCAGGTAAAATCATGCGCCGTATCTTGCGTAAAATTGCAGTGAATGAAGTGGATAGTTTAGGTGATATATCAACACTGGCTGATCCATCGGTTGTGGATGATTTGATTGAGAATCGTGAGAATAAGTAATGTGATTTTTTGAGACGGTGATTTCGGAGGCAAGGCTCATGTATAAACTAATTATTATCTTAATGTTAGGTTTGTTTGTTACACCCTCAGTGATAGCTAAAGAGGAGGTGTCGGGTAAATTTATAGGTGCTAAAACAGCAACTCACCCTGACTGGTTTAAAGAGAGTTTTTTAGATCTTGAGGAGGATATTGCCGACTCAACCGAGGCAGGTAAGCGGCTTGTTGTGTATTTTTGGCAGCCAGGTTGTCCTTATTGTAGTCAGTTGTGGAGTGATAATTTTGCGGAAAAAGATATTCTGGATACCTTCCGCAAGAACTTTGAAATAGTCGCCATCAATATGTGGGGCGATAAAGAGGTTGTGATGATTGGTGGGAAAAACTATACCGAAAAAAGCTTTGCTGATGCTTTGTCGATAGCCTACACGCCCACCTTGTTTTTCTTCGATGAGAATAAAAAGGTTGTTCATAAAGTTGCAGGATATATTCCACCTAAAGATTTTCGCTTAGTGCTGGAGTATGTGTCTCAGCATAAGGAGAAAGAAGGCAATTATGCTACCTTTATAGCATCTAAAAATGATAAAAATCAGAGCTTTTCTACAGGAGAGTTGCACGCGGAGAACTTCTTTTTAAAACCTCCTTATGATTTGAGTGTAACAACCTTAAAACAGGCCGATAAAGATAAATATACAGCGGTATTCTTTGAAAAGCCTAAGTGTAAAAACTGTGATCTACTGCATGAAAAAACACTAAAAGATAAAGAGACACGAAAGCTTGTAGAGCAATTTAGATCAATTCAACTTAATCGTTATGCAGATACTAAAGTGACGACACTGGAGGGGAAGAAAACAACAGCGAAAGATTGGGCAAGTGAGTTAAATATCACTTATCTCCCAGCGATGATATTTTTTGATCCTGATGGTAAAGAGGTGATGAGGATCGATGGGCAGATGCATAGCTTTCATATTCAGTCGGTATATGACTATGTGCTTAGCGGTTCTTACAAAACAGAGCTGAATTTTCAGCGTTATATTTCTGCGCGTTCAGAAAAAATTCAAGAGCATGGTAAGGACGTTGATATTTGGAAGTATTGATTGTTGATATATAAAGCTAACATTAAATAATATTCATAAAGAAATGAACTTGTTAAGGCGGATACACACTATAATATTAGTTATTACTTATATGTATTCTACTTTTTATATGAATTTGAATATTAAAATAAGTCTACTTGTCTGTGCCTTTCTATTAGCGAGCAATACTGCTAATGCGGCAACGTTTCCGCAGTTGGCAATGCTAGAGGAAACGTCTTCTAGTACACAATCATCCACTAAAAAGAAGGCTCCGAAACTGAGAGGGAGTTCTTGTTTGCGAAGTGTCGAAACGGTCAAACGCAAGGCTAGTAAAATTAATGATGTTATTGTCCGTAGTGCAAAGAAGTATTCTATTGATAGTAACTTGATAAGGGCGGTGATAGCTGTTGAATCGTGTTACAACAGCAAAGCAGTTTCTCCCGCAGGAGCACAGGGTTTGATGCAATTAATACCTGCAACAGCAGAGCGTTTTGGAGTGAGTGATAGCTTCGATGTACAGCAAAATATCAATGCAGGTACGAAGTATTTACGTTTTCTAGTAGATCGTTTTAACGGTGATTTAGAGAAAGTGACAGCGGGATATAATGCAGGGGAAGGGCGAGTTGATCGCTATAAAGGTATCCCACCTTTTAAAGAAACACAGAAATATGTAAAAAATGTGCTGAGGATTTATAAAGCCTTATCGTACAGAAAACCTACTGCTACTACTCGTAGTAATAAGGGGTTAAAGAATGCAGTGGTTAGCAGACGAGTACAAAAACCACAACCTAGTAAAGTTCGTGCTATCTATAAACCCCGAGCGTTGACAGCCAAACCTGGACGTCAAGGTTGGGAATACAATCGTTTGCGCGCGCCGCAACTTTATAAAAAACGTTAAGTTACACTTCCTATTTTTTCTAGTTCTCACTCAGGCTTCTAGATTGGAACCTTGAGCGAGAACTAGAAAATTCTCCGTTGATAAAATAGTCATTTATTCTACAT
>DQSN01000119.1 GCA_015663245.1 Leucothrix mucor | reverse complement strand
TTTCTTTCACGCAAACGGCAGAACTAAACTAACATGCTAATTGCCCAAATAAGCGATCTACATATCACTGTGAAGGGTAAAAAAGCCTACGGCATAGTTGCTACCATTGATAATCTTAAGCGTTGTGTAACACATATCAATCGACTTCAACCCAGCCCTGATGTTGTGCTTGTTACGGGTGATATTTGTTACTCAGGTCTAGCCGAAGAGGCAAAACTAGCAGCGAGTATACTCGATAAGCTCAATGCACCTTATTATGTCATTTCAGGTAACCATGATAATCGCAAAGATATTCAACGTGAATTTAGAAGCAAGGTTTGTCCTGTCGAAGACAAACGCTTTATCCACTACGTTATTGATGATTTTCCTATTCGCTTAATAGGAATGGATAGCACTCATGCTGGACAGTCTGGTGGAAAAATCTGTAAAAAAAGAGCCTCATGGCTTGATAAACAACTAGCAAAAGAACCTCAGCGAGCCACTATTATTTTTATGCATCATCCTCCCTTAAAACTTGGAATGTTAGAAACAGATGAAGATGGTTTTATTGGTGCTGATCTACTGGCCTCTGTTGTTAAAAAATATAGCAATATAAAACGTATCCTCTGTGGTCATATTCATCGAACCGCTGTTGCGCAGTGGAACGGTACACTCGTCAGTACAACAGCAAGCATGGGAATGTCTGTGGTACTTGATCTAAGCCTTCAAAAAAGCTCTCGATTTTTTACCGATGAACCCGTTTATCATCTTCACTACTGGAGTGCAGATAAGACACTAGTTACTCACACTCTTTATGTCAGTAAACATAGCCAAACTCACTTTTTTAAAGCAATATGAGTTTCCTTGCTAATAATAATTTCTCTATATGAAAACTTGGTTTATATCCGACCTACATCTTGATGACACTCGTCCTCATATCACCCAACAGTTTTTTGACTTTTTAAACAAGATCAAAGACGAAGCAGAAGCACTCTATATTCTAGGGGACTTATTTGAAGCGTGGATAGGCGACGATATTCTCGATACACCATTGGGAGCATCCGCTTTAGAGGTAGTCAATCATCTAAAAAAACTCTCAGATAACGGTACAAAACTCTACTTCGCACATGGCAACCGTGATTTTTTAATAGGCGATCAATTTATAAAACGTATAGGAGCAAATCTGTTAGATGAGCATCAAGTTATAGACCTCTATGGCACACCAACCTTGATTATGCATGGTGATACTCTGTGTACCGACGATATTGAGTATCAACAATTACGAGGTATGTTGCGCAAGCCACAATGGCAAAAAGAGTTTTTAGCCAAACCACTGCAAGAGCGCATCGAAGAAGCACTAAAATTACGCCAAATAAGCCAAGAAAAAACCAAAGGAAAGCAGGAAGATATTCTCGATGTAAACCAAAGTAAAGTTGAAAAAGTAATGCGGA
This sequence comes from Leucothrix mucor, assembly GCA_015663245.1. GTDB lineage: Bacteria > Pseudomonadota > Gammaproteobacteria > Thiotrichales > Thiotrichaceae > JAGLBW01. Next base: position 2,444 of record DQSN01000119.1, on the reverse strand, counting down.
AATTTGGCGTTACACAGCTAATCCATGGGCATACGCACCGACCTGCTACGCACGATTTTGAGCTAGATGGCAAACAGGCTAAACGCATTGTATTGGGCGATTGGTATGAGCAGAGTAGTTATTTAGAATTTTCTAAGTGAGTACTCAAACTATCGTTTACGCCACAGGACTAACTGATTATTTTTGTTGATAACAAAGGCTTCACCACTATTACTTGATTTAAGCCGCCGACCAGAAAAACTGGTCTGTTTCAAGGATGGTAGCTCATAAAGTTTCACCAGCTTGGGCTTAGGATAAAGACCAAAAGCATTATATTCATCAAAAATCCAACTACCTTCTGAATTAAAGTATCGGTAATACTTACGATCATCCGTTCTTTTTATTTTTTCTTGGAAGTTTTTGTAAAGAAGTTTTCCTGAGTTTGTATTAAAGACAAATACATTTTCTGTACTACTATATTCTTTATCAAATGAAGTAACTGTTATCACGACCCGTTGACCATCTGAGGAAAATGATAAGCCAGAATACCTCTCTTTAAAAGGAGTCCCCTTTATTGGCTGATTATACTTCCAATGTACCTTGCCTTGTTGCAAGTCTAGCACTAGCAATGTTTCATTATTCCCCGTCAACAGTGCTGTATAGCGTTTGTCGGGAGTTAAAATAGCACTAACATCAAGCATTGGATTTTTAGAGTAACGATTTAAAACAGGTACTGGCAGTGTATAACTCAATGTTTTTTTATAGCCCATTTTTCGATGCTGATAGTCCCATTGACTCAAGACTGTTTCCTGTGGTCTATATTCCAAAATATAAAGTAGTTTATTTTTTCGATCTGTAAAATAACCAACTCTTTTGGCGGTTGATTGATAGTTTATATTCCAAACATCAATATGATCCCTATATTTTTTCTTAGATAGTAGTGATAAATCCTTCTCCGATTTTGGGTTTTTTTGATGAATGCCGTAAATTCTTAACCATTTATTTTTGTGTAAAATGGTTGGAATATCACTTAGTCCTCTATTGCTATTATGATTTACCAGCGCTTCTTTTTCTCCTACTTTACAGAGTGATTTTTCTCCATCAATAGTCGATATTGAAAATATATCATTCGTCTCATTAGAGTCTGTCACTTGTCCGCCCATATAACCAAAACAAGCTGTTTTGAGCTGCTTTTCTTCGGAAAATGCCCAAGTAACAAAAGGCCCTATCATTCCTTCAATAAATAACATTTCATTCTCAGCTGAGAATGAAAGGGAATTCCCATTTGAATTATCCTTAAATCGATTGGCACTAGTAGAATACTTAAGCTTTCCTGTGCGTGTATCCCAAATTTTCAAAATAGCATGATGATAAGGATAAGAAGCCTGCTTGCTATTAGGTCTTAAAAAAAGAGCCATAAGACGATCATCATGGCTAAATGCAATAGCTGGAAGGTCATCGTTCTTCATGGATAATGCAGACTTTTCTAGCTCTAATCCCACAAAAGAAGGGTTGTCACTGTGTGCGATTGTATTTGATGTTAACGGCTGCAATGAGCAACTTTGCAATAGAGCTAACAACATTAAAAAAAGGGGTATTTTCATCGCCTTCAATGTCATCACATCAACCGTGCAATCAGCAATTTATCACCCTCAACATTAGCAATCGGCAGACGTACTTGATGCCCACTTCCTGGTGCAACTTCCATTGTTTTACCGTGTAAGTTTTCCATTGCGCTCAATTCTATTTGTCGATTATTACCATTTGGCATGACTAACTCTAGGCGGTCGCCCACGCTAAAGCGATTTTTCACTTCTACGTCAATCGTGCCATTTTCTTTATTTGCGCTAATCATTTCGCCAACAAATTGCTGACGGTTTTCACGTGAGGCGTTGCTTATATAGTTTTGATATTCATGGGTGTGATGACGTTTAAAGAAGCCATCGGTATAGCCACGGTTGGCTAGATTTTCTAGTGTGCCTAAAAGCTTGTCATCAAATTCACGTCCTGCAACGGCATCATCAATGGCTTGACGATAGGATTGTGTGGTGCGCGCGGTGTAGTAATGTGATTTGGTACGACCTTCTATTTTGAAACAATCAATCCCAATTTCGGTTAGACGTTTTATATGTTCTACAGCGCTGTTGACGTTTTAAATGCCGATTTTGATCATTGAAGCATCATATTTCAATTTTTGTATCGTGAAACCATTAAAATGTTCAGATTTCAGCTGGAAATTAATCGTTTTGGTGAGCAGATCAAGCCAATATTTTATAAGCCATTGATCTTATTGGTATCGAAATGTCAACGGAGCTTAGCCTACCTCGCTTAGAAGTAGGTTTAGTTTAAGTCATGTCTGATGGCGCTATCGCTTATCCAGACCTACCGTGCTTACCCGATTTAGAATTTAATTAGTTGCACCAGCTATCTTAAAAATCTAACCTTTTAATACTTTCTACAAGCAA
>DQSN01000245.1 GCA_015663245.1 Leucothrix mucor | reverse complement strand
GTTAAAGGGACTCTAGTTTAGAACAAATTAGAGTCTCGTTATCCCATAGAGGCACTTTTTATTTTAAAAGTGTCAACTGGAAAATGAAGGATGCCAAGTTTCGGGTAAACAATGCCTAATGATCAGAACCTCGTGCTTTTATTTTATCTACAACGGCTGATACATCCTGAACGATCACATCTTCCAGTTTTAAATGCCCCACGATAGGAAGCACATCATTTGTTAATGCGGACTTAATTGTTTTTGGATTTTTATTTGCTTTACTGGCTACATCGACAAACCAAGCATTAGCAAAATCTTCTACAGTGTATCGTTTGGTCTCTTCTCTCTTTGCTTGCTGTTTATGCCTTGCAGGTGAAATACCCTTTGCTATTAACCCTCTCGCCTCTTCTCGCATTTTCCTTGCTTCTACTAGTAGTACGGTAGGGTATTCACCAAAGGTTATTTTTTCTTGTTTACCGTTTATTCTGTACCTCAAGCGCCATATTTTTTTAGTTTTTAGCACCTCGATAAACAAACCACGCCCATCTAATTTAGAATAATTTTTATTTTTTGGTTTCAAGCGTTTAAGTGCTGTATCAGACAATGCCATATCCACTCCCTTTTTAGGTGTTCCCCGATTGTTCCCATCTAAAGTACAAAATATAAGAATGGGAACATAAAAACAGAGCTTTTAGGAGTTCTTAGTAGACAGCAATAAAGGGTAAAGGATTGATTATTGGGGATGGAGTGTGGTATTTAGTGTCTATTGCCATGTCTTGATTTTAGATACTACTTTCCTATACAAAAATTACTGAATATTTCCCCTAACAAATCATCAGATGTATATCGACCTGTTATCTGTCCTAGGGAGTCTTGGGCTAACCGTAGCTCTTCTGCCATTAGCTCTCCTGCATTACACTCTTTTAGTTGATACTCTGCATTATCAACAGCTTGTTGTGTTTCTTCCAAAGCTTGTAAATGACGACGCCGTGCTATAAAGCTATCTTCTTGCTCACTTTGATAACCCATATAGTGTTTAAGTAGTTTTTTTAATAAATCGATACCTATCTGCTGCTTGGCAGAAATATAAATCTTCCCGTCTCTTTCACCTAATTCTCTCTTACTTAAATCTATTTTATTGTGTACCTGTAAAATAGGAAGTGCTGTAGGTAACCGCTGTAAGATTTTTGTATTGCCTTCTAAATTATCGTCTGTGTCATCAATTAATAAGAGAATTAGATCAGCTTTTTCTACTTCTTGCCATGCACGTGCTATACCTATTTTTTCAACGGGATCGTCACTATCGCGTAAACCTGCTGTATCGATGATATGTAGGGGCATTCCATCCAAGTTTATTGTTTCACGTAAAACATCCCGAGTCGTACCTGCAATCTCCGTGACAATTGCGCTATCATTACCTGATAAGGCATTTAGCAAGCTCGATTTACCTGCATTGGGCTGCCCCACAATCACTAATTGCATGCCTTCGCGCAGTAAACTACCTTGTTTTGCTTTATTAAATATCTGCTGTAGTTGCTGCTTTATCTCATCCAAACGATTTGTAACTGCATCTCCCGCTAAAAAATCAATTTCTTCTTCGGGGAAATCCAGTGCCGCTTCGACATAGACGCGTAGCTCAATAAGTTTATTAAGCAAATCATCAATAGCGGAAGAAAAATGACCTTGCAGTGAGCGTAAAGCAGAACGTGCCGCTTGTTCGGAGCTACTATCGATTAAATCAGAGATGGCTTCTGCTTGGGTCAAATCTAATTTATCGTTTAAAAAAGCACGTTCAGAAAACTCGCCTGGTCTAGCTAACCTAGCACCTAAAGAAAGACAGCGCTTTAGTACCATATCTAGCACGACAGGTCCGCCATGACCTTGAAACTCAATTACATTTTCGCCCGTGAATGAGCGAGGGGAGGGAAAATAAATAGCAATGCCACTATCTAGAATATCATCATTTTCTGATTTAAATTCTGTATAAACGGCTTTTCGAGGGGAGGGTAGATGACCTAATATGGTCATTGCTATCTGTGCCGATAAATCACCAGAGACACGAATAATGCCAACACCACCTCGTCCCGCAGGTGTTGCAACTGCGACTATCGTATCTTGAGGTATCATCTTTAGATTCGCTCTATTTCTATCAAAAAGATAAAAGCAGCCCTCTATCTATTATTTAATAGGGGGCTACCACGATCAATATCAATCGCTATCAACAATCTGTTTGGTGATATACCACTGTTGTAATATCGATAATATATTATTAACAACCCAGTACAACACTAAGCCTGCGGGGAAAAATAAGAACATTACAGTAAATATTATCGGCAAAAATGCAAATATTTTCTGCTGCATTGGATCCATTTGTGGTGGATTCAATTTTTGCTGGATAAACATACTCGCACCAAAAATCAGTGGTAGTACATAATAAGGATCAAGAACAGATAAATCTTGATACCAAGCCAACCACGGTGCTTGACGTAATTCTACACTTTCTAATAGTACCCAATATAATCCCATAAAAACGGGCATTTGGATGAGCATCGGCAAACAACCACCTAATGGATTAATTTTTTCCTTGCGGTAAAAATCCATAGTTGCTTTCTGTTTTCCTTGTGGGTCACCCTTGAACCTTTCATTGAGTTCTTTAATTTTAGGCGCCATTTTCTTCATTCGTGCCATCGAACGATAACTAATTGCAGAAGGATAGAAGAAGACTATTTTGATCAATAGGGTAACTAAAATAATCGTCCAACCCCAGTTTCCAACAACATCATGTATGTATTGCATTACCCAAAATAAAGGCTTGGAAACAAAACTAAATACACCATAGTCTACCGTTAGATCTAAACCTTGGGATATTTTTTCCAAGTCAGCCTGATTTTTTGGACCCACATAAAATTGGCTATTTAGATTACCTTTGGTACCTGCTGCAACCTGAATTGCAGGAGATTTCACACCTAATATATAGCGATTATTATCTTTGAGATAATTCGTATAATAAGTATTATCTTGATCTTTAGGTGGAATCCATGCACTTACAAAGTAATGTTCAAGCATTGCCGCCCAGCCGCCTTTTACCACATTACTTAGCGTTTCATCTTCCATATCAGAAAAGCTGATTTTATCATACTTATCATTGTAGTAAGCACTACCTACATAAGCTTGTCTCCCCATCATGCCGTTAGATACATTATTTGGGCCATGCGTAATTTGTTGGTAATGGCTACCTTTCCAAACAACCGCCGACTGATTATCGATAGTTTGTTCTACCGCTATTAAAAAACTACCTTCTTTGAATATAAAACGCTTTGTAACAGTAATACCTTGCCCATTTGTCCAGCTTAATGGAACAACCAGCTCATTACTGCCATCCAATAATTGGTATTCTGATTGTGGTGAGGTGAATTTTGCATAGTGGTTAGGTGCTAACTCTGCTGACTCACCAATTAGCCCCGATTGTGCCGCATAGGATTTATTACGATCCAGAACACGTATAGGATTGTCTTTTTCTTCTAAGCTCACAGGATAACTTAATAAATCAGCCTGAACGATAGAACCACCCACCGTACTGATAATAATATCCAAAACATCCGTTTTTACATGAATCTCACTACCATTATTTTTTTGAGCTGCTTCTGTTGGAACACTACCATTAGTAGTCGTCGCTGGCGTAGCTACACCAGCAGGCACATCCAACTGCTGCGAAGGTGAGGTAGCGCTTTGTGTAATAGATCCATTATTCGAGATAGGTACACTTGGTTTAGGTGCATGATCTTGTAACCATGTTGTCCAAATTAAGTAACCTAAAAACAACAAGGTAAAATATAATAAGGGGCGTTGTTGATCCATGATCTATCCTTGATAAAAGAAGTATGACTATCCAGCAGAGTTTTCTAGATTACTTCATTAATACAGTTGCTCAAGAGTTGAACTTTTTCTGCATATAACACCACTGCTTTTCTAGTTGCTCTAAAATCTGCTCATTACTCAACTGAACAGCCGCAGGGCGACACATGGCAATAATATCGATAGGGGGTAATAAATGCTGATTATTTCTAAAACTTTCACGTAAAAGCCGTTTAATGCGATTACGACCAACGGCAAGCTTGATACTCTTTTTCGCTATTGCTAGACCTAAACGTGGATGTGATAAGTCATTTTCCCTAACTAATAAAGTAAATGACTTATTACCAAAACGACGCGCATCAGAAAACACATGACTGTATTGTTTTGCAGTCAATAGACGGAGATCGCGGGTGAAAGTTTGCCCTGACATAAATATATATGAAATTCTTTAGGGCTAACTAGCGCTGAGCTTTTAAGTACTTAAAACTTATGGGCAAAGACGAGTACGACCTTTAGCACGGCGTGCCTTTATAACTTTACGACCACCAACAGTACTCATACGAGCACGAAAACCATGGGTACGAGCACGTTTAATATTGCTTGGTTGAAATGTTCTTTTCATGACTAAATTACCTAATGCTTAAATACTTAACTTTTGTAATACTAAAATGGATGACGTATTTTGCTGAAACATCACCGTAATTAGTATTATAAGGAAAAAGGCGTGAAAAATAAGCTAAGAATAATCTATTGTCAACTGTTTTAGACAAGCTAGTGATATTGTCATCAAACTTCATTATTACTATTCCCCAATACGCTGTATTTTTACATAGCAAGCCAATAATAAACGCCACTCGTCAATACCCCCATAGAAACAATAGATAAGCTATCTAAATCGTAAGTACGACGTAGAATGAAATCACAATTTCATTTTACCCCAATAGAAACAGTAGCTTAAATATAACCCCGCGAAAAAATTAAATAAAAATAATACTATCAAATAGTTAACTTAAAAGTGTGGTTTTCAAAAAATATATAAAAAGCACATATTTGCTTGTGGATAAGTAGTGATTTAGGGTATTATGTCGTGCGCTCCGACACATTAATACAGCATCTATATTTTCTTACTTTTCAAACATAAAAACGCATCATATTCTAAAGTTAATGTTTGGTTTTACTTTAGAATACTCACTCTACGCTCCACTGCTGTTGTCGACTATCAAATATTAACCATCTCTATATATTTTACAAGGAAAGGCGATAATGCTCTGGCAACAATGCTTAAAACATCTAGAACAAGAGCTACCAGATCAAGAAATTAATACGTGGTTACGCACATTACACGGCACACAACATGATGATGCACTATTATTACTTGCTCCCAATGAGTTTGTTTTACAACATGTGCGTACTCATCACTTACCTAGAATATGTGAATGTGCCCGTTTAATCACCAATAACAATGCTGTACAAGTATTTTTACAAATAGGCTCATCAAACCCTATAGAAAACACTCCCCAAAAAGACATTCCAATTACAGCGGTACAAAACCAACCATCATACCCATCTACCGATCAATATAACTCACAACCAATACCTCAACCCCCTATTCCTGATGTCAAACACCTATTTACTAATAATCTCAACCAAGGGATGATATTTGATAATTTTGTAGAAGGGAAGTCGAACCAACTAGCTCGAGCATCTGCTTTGCAGGTAAGTGAAAACCCAGGCTTCTCATATAACCCTCTGTTTATTTATGGCAGCTCTGGTCTAGGTAAAACCCATCTGATGCATGCCATCGGTAACAGCATACTAGAACAAAAGCCTGGTGCACATGTTGTTTACTTAACCTCAGAAAATTTTGTAAATGACCTTGTTAGTGCCTTGCGTAATAACCAAATTAATGAATTTAAAACTTTTTATCGTACTGCTGATGCATTGCTTATCGATGACATACAGTTTTTTGCGGGCAAGACACGTTCAATGGAAGAGTTTTTCCATACATTTAACACCCTGTTAGAAGGTCAAAAACAAATAATATTAACCAGTGATAAATACCCAAGAAATGTAGAAGGCATTGATGATCGCTTACGAACACGTTTAAATTCAGGATTGTCTGTATCCATAGACCCACCCGACCTAGAAACAAGAGTCGCGATACTGCGTAAAAAAGCGGATGTATTCTCTCTTGTATTACCTAATGATGTGGCATTTTTTATTGCTAAGCGCTTTAGCTCAAATGTCCGTGACTTAGAAGGTGCATTACAAAAAGTAGTCGCTACATTACGCCTCAGAAAACAAACAGAGGCCACACTCGACTTTGTACATGATGCATTGCGTGACCAACTAGCTAGCCAAGCAAAAATGATCACCATTGATAATATTAAAAAAACAGTCGCACAACACTACTACATTAAAGTATCTGATCTTAATTCAAAAAGAAGAACGCGTTCTTTAGCTAGACCACGGCAAATAGCGATGGCTCTATCAAAGGAACTTACAAATCATAGTTACCCTGAGATAGGTGAAAATTTTGGAGGTAGAGATCATACAACTGTCATGCATGCCTGTAAAAAGGTCGTGCAATTACGTAATGAAGATCCTCAAATAGAAGAGGGTTATACAATTCTCCATCGTATATTAACAAGCTAACAAAAAACTAAACACAACCCTCTTTATAAACTGTGGATAACCCAAGGAAGAAACATGAATAACTATGAAAAATCTAAAAACATCAGACTTATCCACATATTAAACACATATTAGACTTACTTTATACCTGTGTGTAATCATCAGTATTTTATGTTTAAGTATATGAAATATTAAACTAAAGGTAAGATACACACATAAAAGTAGTCCCCCTATTACTACTACTAATTCTACTTAAATTTTCCAAAAAATAATTATGAAACTTACAATATCTAGAGATACATTGTTAGAGCAACTAAATCACGTCATAGGAGCGATTGAAAAAAAACAAACAAAGAAGATTTTAGAAAATGTTTACATATCGGTAGAAAATGAAAAATTGACATTTATAGGAACGGATCTAGAAATAGAATTATCATCATCGAGTGATATTAGTTCAGATGAAGATGGTTCAATTACAACATCAGCGAAAAAGATGTTGGATATTTGCAAAGCTCTTCCTGCAGACTGTTTTATTTTATTAGAAACAGATGATACTAGGCTTAATTTAAAAGGCGTACGTAGCCGATTTGAGCTGTCTATATTGCCAGCCGATGATTACCCTTTATTGGATGATATTGAATTTAGTAATGAAATATCTATACCTGAAAAAGAGTTGAAGCATTTGTTTGATAGCACCGCATTTTCAATGGCTAATCAAGATGTGCGTTATTATTTGAATGGACTGTTTTTAGATATTCAGGAGAATATAATAAAGACCGTTACAACCGACGGGCATAGACTTGCTGTTAGTGAATATAGCAGTGATACAGGAACTGGGGGATCAGACAGTAGTTTAATTATTCCACGAAAGGGAGTATTAGAATTATCTCGGCTGTTGGATAGTAGTAGTGATTTACCGCTAACGTTATACCTAAGTGATAATCACATTAGAGTTAAAAAAGGTAATATACGATTCACATCAAAATTAATAGATGGAAAATACCCTGATTATCAAGCTGCAATTCCAGCATCTAGTACTTACCATATCGAATTAGACCGCCTAGTATTTCGTGATACTCTTGCTCGTGTAGCAATACTATCTAATGAAAAATTTCGTGGTATTCGTTTGCGTTTCTATGATGGTGTTATGACTTTACATTCAACAAACCCAGAAAAAGAAATGGCGGAAGAAGAGATTGATGTGAATTATGAAGGTGACTTGTTAGAAATAGGGTTCAATGTAAGCTATCTGTTAGATGCGGTTAATCACCTCGATACAGAAACAGTAGACCTGCAAATAAGCAACCCTGATAGCAGTGCTTTATTAACGGCTGTTGGTGATCAAGCAACTAAGTACGTTGTAATGCCGATCAGATTGTAGAGCTTGTAGCTACGTATGAAGCTTATAAATATCACGATAGAAAACTGTCGAAGGATAGATAAAGCCGTATTAGAGTTATCACCAATGATCAACTTAATTGTTGGAGAAAATGGCTCAGGTAAAACAAGTATTGTGGAAGCATTCTCTATTTTATCTAGTGGGCGCTCTTTTCGTACGCGACGTATAGTCGATGTGATCAGTAAAAATAAAGAAAAAGTTTTAATTACATCTAAGCTATCTTCTGATGATGTGACATTGCAGATAGGCATAGAAAAATCATCAGCAGAGACTCGTATACGTATCAATCAAATAGATATACGCTCTCAAGCAGAACTTAGTCAATATATTCCTGTCACCGTTATCCACCCAGAATCAATAAAACTAATAGTAGGTTCTCCATCAGAGAGGCGAAGTTACATTGATTGGGTAGGTTTCTATCTAATGCCAGAGTACCACCGCTTATGGAAACACCATCAAAGAATATTGAAGCAAAGGAATGCTTACTTACGTTTGAATAAGATAGGTGGTGACTTTGATTATTGGACGAACGAACTCATCTTAGCGCAAGCTATTATCCACGAGAAACGTCACTTTATTATTTCTTTATTGGAGGAAAATGTTGAGGTATTTAGAAATATGCTGTTACCAAATAATAAAATCTCATTGAGATTAGGTAATGGATTTTCTAGTAACGGAGAATTAAATACATTTAACACGTTGTCCTTTTATAAAAGCAAGTTAGAACAAGAAGTCAAAATGAAGCGAACACTTTACGGTGTGCATAAGTCGGATATGAAAATTATATTGGATGATAGCCCCGCTAACATTTCTGCTTCTAGAGGGCAGCTAAAATTAATGGCTATATTGTTATACCTTGCCCAAAGTAATGCAATCAATAAAAGGGGTGGACAATCAGGTGTTGTGATTATTGATGATATTAGCTCTGAATTAGATAGACATAATCAGGCGCTATTGTTAGATACTTTGAGTACATTACAACAGCAGGTGATTTTAACAGTCCCTGTGTTATCAGAAGTGTTCAGTAATATAGAGCTTAAAATGTTTCACGTGAAACATGGTGTTGTGTCGGAAGCAAATATGTAAGAAGACGGTTGGACTTTGCCCGTAGTTTCATTAGACCATATTGCAGGAGTGATTAGTTTTCCTAAGGAATTTAGTCCTTGGTCAGCACTATAGACGTTTAGCAAAAAATGCTATACTAAACAAATATAAAATAAGGATAGATGGCATGGCTGAAGAACAAGTATACGATTCCAGTAATATTAAAGTACTGAAAGGCTTAGAAGCTGTAAAGAAACGTCCTGGAATGTATATAGGAGATACTGATGACGGTACAGGTTTGCATCATATGGTCTTCGAGGTGGTTGATAACTCAATAGATGAAGCCTTAGCGGGACATTGTAGCGAAATTAAAGTGGTTCTCAAATCAGATGGTTCTGTTGCTGTCTCTGATGATGGTCGTGGTATACCTGTCGACCTACACGAAGGTGAAGGTATTTCTGCTGCGGAAGTTATAATGACGATACTTCACGCAGGCGGTAAATTTGATGATAACTCTTACAAGGTGTCTGGTGGTTTACACGGAGTGGGTGTTTCAGTTGTAAATGCATTATCAGAAAAACTAATATTAACCATTTATCGTCACGGCAAGATACATCGTCAAACTTATGCAGATGGAGCGCCAACATCTACCTTAGATGTTATTGGAGATAGTGATAAAACGGGTACAGAGCTACGCTTTTTACCCAGTAAAACAACCTTTGCAATCACTGAGTTTAGCTTTGATATTTTAGCTAAACGATTACGCGAATTATCCTTCTTGAATTCGGGTGTCAGAATTAACCTGCTCGATGAGCGTGGCGAAGGAGAACAAATAATATTTGAATACGAAGGTGGAATCTCGGCCTTCGTAAAACACCTCAACAGAAAGAAAACCCCCCTGCATGAGAATATCGTCTACATCACAACTGAAAAGGATGATGTAGGTGTCGAAGTTGCATTGCAGTGGAACGACTCATACCGTGAAAATATTATCTGTTTCACTAATAATATTCCTCAACGAGATGGCGGAACTCATTTATCAGGGTTTCGTACCTCTCTTACTAGGACGCTGAATCAATACATAGAAAGAGAAGGTATAGCAAAAAGAGAAAAGGTCTCACCAACTGGTGATGATATTAGAGAAGGTTTGACGGCTGTTTTATCCGTAAAAGTCCCTGACCCAAAGTTCTCATCACAAACCAAAGACAAGTTAGTTTCATCAGAAATACGTGGCATTGTTGAATCTGCAATGAGCGAAAAACTCAGTGAGTTTTTACTAGAAAATCCTGTAGAAGCAAAAATTATAAGTGGTAAGATTGTAGAGGCTTGTAGAGCAAGAGAAGCAGCTCGTAAAGCAAGAGAAATGACGCGTCGCAAGGGCGCGCTAGATATTGCTGGATTACCAGGAAAGCTGGCAGATTGCCAAGAAAAAGACCCAGCTCTTTCTGAAATATACTTGGTGGAGGGTGACTCTGCGGGAGGTTCTGCTAAGCAGGGTCGCGACAGAAGAACACAAGCGATACTACCTCTCAAGGGTAAAATTCTCAATGTTGAAAGAGCACGCTTTGATAGAATGTTGGCTTCTGCGGAAGTAGGTACTTTGATAACGGCATTAGGTTGTGGCATTGGTCCTGAAGAATTTGATCCAGACAAACTACGTTATCATCGCATTATTATTATGACGGATGCCGATGTTGATGGTTCGCATATACGTACATTGCTGCTGACATTTTTTTATCGTCAAATGAAAGAATTGATTGAGCGAGGACATGTTTATATAGCACAGCCGCCACTCTATAAAGTGAAGAAAGGTAAGCAAGAACGGTACCTAAAAGATGAAGCAGAAAAGGAAGACTATTTGCTGAATCTTGCTATGGAAAATACAGGTTTATATTTAAATGATGAAACCCCTCCCATTAAAGGTGAAGCACTAGCTACCTTGGCGAAACAGTTCGTCCGTATAAACGCTATAATTCGTCGTTTATCGCAGCGTTATAGTGCTGACATCCTAGAGTCTTTATTGTTTACTCCGATGGGTTTTGTCGATGATTTAAGTGTTAGTAATGTTGAAAAGTGGCTGGCAAATAGCTGTGATACATTAAATACAAAGTTTAATGGTACACGTCATTATCAAGTAGAAGTTAAAGATGAATCTTCGGAGTCTTGGGTATTAGAAGTTATTCTACACTTACATGGGGTCGATAATATACAGCTGTATGATAAAGACTTGTTTGTGTCTCCAGAGCTGCAAGTGTTGATAAAATTAAATCAGGAGCTAGATGGTTTATTAACTAAAGGCTCTTGGGTACAACGAGGGGAAAGAAAACAAGAAGTAGAGCGTTTCGATGAAGTTATTGAATGGCTAATGAAGGAAGCTCAGCGAGGATTGAATATTCAACGCTACAAAGGTCTTGGTGAAATGAATCCAGATCAGCTATGGGATACAACCATGGATCCTGAAACAAGACGCATGCTCCAAGTTAGAATTGAAGATGCTTATCAAGCAGATGAAGTTTTCTCTACATTAATGGGTGATTTAGTAGAACCACGCAGAGATTTTATTGAGAAAAATGCTCTGTCTGTTTCTAACCTAGATGTTTGATCTAATATTAATATAAGTTACTTATCCAACACAGCTATAGGGGAATCCTAATCTATTTATCATCTAATGCTAGGTACCGCGTAGTTCTGTGAAATAGACCATAAATACTAGAGGTTTTTAAATGCCTTTAGTTTTTATGTGCTCATTATCGAAAATAATAAACTTCTTTATAATCACTTGGGTACTAACTTTAAAAGCTCTTTGTTCAGCTTTAAGTCAGCCTGTTAGACATACTATGATCTATGCTAACGGGGCAAAAGGATTAAATTATGCAAAAATACTATTCATTATCATTGTTAATTTTTTTTGGGTGGTTGTTAACAGCATGCTCAAATAATACTACTATCAAAGAAGATAAGAGCGAAGCTGTGCCTTATCAAAAAAAGAAAAGTATAGTAATCAATAAAAGCAATGATATAAAAGTACTAAAGACAGCAAAAAAGAAGATAAACAAAAAGTCATCTCGCGCGAAAAAACAAAGTAGCTATCGTTATCAAACTAGAAAAGCTCAACCAAGAAAAAACTACCAGCGACGATATGCGAAAAAACGACATGTACGTCGTATCACCCCGAACTATCCTCGACGAAGCTATGGTTCCCCCTCTTTTGCTAAAGCACTATCCAATGCAGCGATGGCGAGAACACGTCAACATGTTAGATATGATGGTCGCTATGTGAAATTAGACTATCCGTGGGGCGATGTTCCTGCAAATATTGGTGTGTGTACTGATGTTGTTATTCGATCTTACCGTCGTTTGGGGATTGATCTACAAAAAGCTGTCCATGAAGATATGACTAAAGGGGGATTTTATGATTACCCTAATATCAAAAAATGGAAACTATCAGCTCCTGATAAAAATATAGATCACCGTCGTGTTTACAATCTACAAGCGTTTTTCCGCCGTCATGGTGCAGCACTACCGATTAGCCGTAATCCACGTGATTATCGCCCAGGGGATCTCGTGACATGGATGGTTGGACCTGGCTTGCCACATATAGGTGTGGTTGTTGAGCAACGCTCCAAAACAGATCCACGTCGCCACTTGATTGTACACAATATCGCGCACGGGCCTAAGATGGAGGACATATTGTTTGCATTTCGTATAACAGGTCATTATCGCTATACCAAAAATAATAAATTAATTGCGGGCCGACGTTTTCAAACAAATAACTTAGCGAGTGTGAGAACAGATTATAATCGCTTGATGCGCGAATTAGCTGCTACACCAACAAAGAAAACAAATCATCGACAGAAGAAAAAATCAGTAAGTGTGATTAATATTGCACAGCTTAAATCTGAATCAGGTATTTCAGATGCAGATTTAAGAACATTACTTGGGAAGTAAGTAGGTGGATATCAGTTTTTTAAAAACAATATAGGGATTAGGAATGGCAAGAACACCATCAGTGATGATTGATTTGGGTACGAAAGCACCTGAGTTTTCTCTACTAGAGCCACTAACAGGAAAAACTATTTCTCTGACCGACTTCAAGGCTAAACCCGTACTGATTGCATTTTTTTGTAATCATTGCCCCTATGTTGTACACATTAGAGATGAGTTCACTCGTTTTGTGAAAGAGTTTTCGGCTAAAGGCTTGGTTGTAATAGCAATCAACTCAAATGATATCGAGAATTACCCTGATGATTCCCCAGAAAAAATGATTGAAAGTATAAAAAAGCACAGCCTTAGTTATCCTTATCTTTATGATGAGACACAGTCTGTAGCTAAAGCCTATCGAGCAGCTTGTACCCCTGATTTTTATTTATTTGATACTAATCACGAGTTATATTATCGAGGGCAGTTTGATGGTTCTCGTCCAAGAAATGATGAGCCTGTTACAGGTGTAGATATGATAGCAGCGGCTACTTTATTACTAGAAAATAAAGCCGCGCCAACAGAACAACTGGCTTCTTTAGGTTGTAATATAAAGTGGAAACTAGGCAATGAGCCTCAATAATTAAGCTGGCTTGTGAGGCTAGTATTAAGTAGGCTCAAGTCCTATGTTTGAAGCACTAATAGACTATTTATCTCCTTTGTATATGCCTTTAATTAAATCTCCCAATAACTCAAACTCTTTCGCACGTGCACTACCTTTACGCCAAGCCAAGCCTATTTCTCTATAGCTAGAGTCATCTAAGGGATAGGTGGCAACATTGGTATTGTGCAAAAGCGTAGAGCCTTGAGATATTTCGGTGAGATAGGTAATACCAATATCAGAGTCAACCATTCCAATCAGTGTTAACAAACTACTCGCAGCGAAGCGGCTAACCGTATCTTGATTTTTAATATGGCAGGCGGATAAAGCGTGATTTCTGAGGCAGTGACCATCTTCCAGTAATAAAATGCTTTCAGCGGCAAGCGTATTAATATCATATTTTTTAGGGTTAAGAATTTTAGTGTTTTTATGACAAGCTAAACTAAAAGGGTCTCTAAAGAGCGTCATGATTTCTATATTGCTTAGCTTATAGGGCAAAGCGATAAGGATTAAATCAAGCTCTCCATCCATTAAATGCTTATGCACAGACTGTGTAGTATCCTCACGTAGATATAATTGTAAATCAGGGTAAGATTTTCTCAAGGAAGGCATTAACTTAGGCAGTAGGAAAGGGGCAATAGTAGGGATCACACCAAGATTGAGTTTTCCTGTTAGAGGCTTTTCATTACTGTGTGCTATTTCAGTGAGGTGCTCCATATCCCGCAAACAAAGTCTTGCTTGAGTTGCAATTTCTCGACCAGTCAAAGTAATGGTTACATGTTTGTTGGTTCTATCAACAAGTTGAACACCTAATTGTGATTCTAGCTCTTTAATCGCGACACTAAATGCTGATTGGGATACAAAGCATTCTTTAGCGGCTTTACCAAAGTGCTGGTTTCTTTCTAGAGCAACGAAGTAATACAGTTGTTTGATCGTAGGTAGTTTCATGCGTTCTATTTTATAGAATGTAATAATATAAACAATCTGTTTTACAGAATTAATATAAGCCCATACACTACAAACATCACAAACAAGAAATGATTAATTTGAATCATTTCACTAATATTACGAGGCAGTAAAAAGATGTTTGAAAATAAAGAAGGACAACAAGTTCCAGAAGTCACCTTTCACACTTATCAAAATAATGCGTGGGTAGATGTTGCAAGCAATGATTTATTTAACAATAAAACGGTTGTTGTTTTTTCATTACCAGGTGCATATACCCCCACCTGCTCCTCCGCACATGTACCACGTTTTAACCAACTGCATTCAACATTAATAGCTAATGGTGTTGATGATATTATTTGTATGTCGGTGAATGACACCTTTGTTATGAATGAGTGGAGCAAAGCCCAAAATGCAGATAATATAAACTTCATCCCAGATGGTAATGGTGATTTTACCGAAGCAATGGGGCTCTTAGTTGATAAAGATGATCTAGGCTTTGGCAAACGATCATGGCGCTACTCGATGCTGGTTAAGAATGGCGTGATTGATAAAATGTTTATTGAGCCAAATGAACCAGGCGACCCTTTTGAAGTATCAGATGCAGATACAATGCTTGATTACATAGCGCCAAATACTGAGCGTCCTTTAAGTGCAAGTATATTCTCTCGTCCAGGATGCCCTTATTGTGCGAAAGCTAAAGCACGCTTGGCTAAAGAAGGTATCGAGTATGAAGAGCTAGTAATGGGACGTGACTATACGGACAGAACTCTGCGTGCTATTTCTGGTACAAGCAGCGTGCCACAGATATTTATTGATGGTGATTTAATAGGTGGCTCAAGTGAACTAGAAGAATGGTTTGATGCATAAAAAGTATAAATACCAATGATATAAACCCCTATTCCACTAATCACGGAATAGGGTTTTGTATTATTTAAAAATACAAATGAATTTTAAGAATAGGAAAAAATATGAGTAATCACTTTGATGTAATTGCAATAGGAGCGGGTAGTGGCGGTTTATCTGTTGTGGAGAGAGCGGCTTCCTACGGTGCAAAAACAGCCGTTATTGAATCAGGAAATCTAGGTGGTACTTGTGTCAATTTAGGTTGTGTTCCGAAAAAAGTTATGTGGTACGGAGCATCAGTTGCTCATGCTCTACATGATGCAAAAGACTATGGGTTTGATGTCACAATTGGTGATCTCAACTGGGAAAAATTAGTCATGAAAAGAGAAAACTTTATTGGAGGAATCAATGATTGGTATTTTGACTTTCTAGCCGAATCTAAAGTTGAGCTCATAGAAGGCTATGCAAAATTTATTGATGATAAAACCTTAGAAGTAGATGGCGAGCAATACACCGCAGATCATATCGTCATCTCTACAGGTGGTCGCCCTATTATACCGACTGATATAGAAGGTGCTGAATATGGCATGACATCGGATGGTTTCTTTGAAGACATCGATGAAGACCAACCTAAAAAAGTAGTTGTGGTAGGTGGCGGATATATCGCCTTAGAGTTTGCCATGTTACTAAATGGTTTAGGCTCTGATGTTTCAATATTACATCAAGCATGGCCAGTACTGGAAGGCTTCGATTCGGCGATACAAACAACATTACGCCAGCAAATGGAGTCAGATGGCATTGCGATAAATGATGATGGCATTATCAGTAAAGTAGAAAAACAGGCAGATGATAATCTAACGATTCATTTTAAAGATGGCAGTGAAATAACAGATGTAGATGCTCTTATCTGGGCAATAGGGCGTGTTCCTAATACTGATAATATTGGCTTGGAAAATACAACTGTAGAGCTAGACCCTCGTGGCATGGTCGTCGTTGACGATGAAGAAAAAACTACCGTAAAAGGTATCTATGCCATTGGTGATATTATTGGCAAAGCGCCCTTAACACCTGTTGCGATAGCTGCTGGAAGGCGCCTAGGTGATCGTTTATATGGTGGCAAGCCTGATCGAAAAATGTCATATAACCATATTGCTACGGTTATGTTTACTCACCCCCCCATTGGTACAATTGGACTCAGTGAAGAGAAAGCACGAGAAGAGTATGGTGAGCAGGTAAAAGTTTATCAAACCAGCTTTGTACCTTTATATCACCAAATGACGCGTAACAAAGTAAAAACGCTTATGAAGTTGATTGTGATTGGTGAAGAAGAAAAAATAGTAGGCTGTCATATAATGGGCTTAGGTGCAGATGAAATGCTACAAGGATTTGCTGTTGCTATCCGCATGGGAGCAACGAAACAAGACTTTGATGACACCATTGCGATACATCCTGTTAGTGCAGAAGAGCTAGTAACGATGAAATAACCACAACGACATATCGTATTATAAAAGGCCTCCTTAGTGAGGCCTTTTTTTATAGGAAAAAATAATACGATTATTTGGGCTAAATCTGTTATTTTATCCCGCTTTATTTTAAGTGTCTGTGTAGGAAGAGTATGTCTATGAGCCCTGATTTTCATCGAGGACAACGCTGGATAAGTAATACCGAATCTGAGTTAGGTTTAGGTTTTGTGGAAAAAATTGAAGGGAGACACATTACCTTTGTTTTTCCTGCTGCCGATGAAACGCGCGTTTATGCAGCGAACAATGCACCACTAAGTCGTGTTAAGTATCCGCTTGAAGAAAAAATTACAAGTGAGACAGGTGTTCGTATCACTGTAACAGGACATATAGAACACAATGGTTGTATCGTATACAAAGGCATTGATGATAGTGGTGAGGAGATTCATCTACACGAATTAGAACTAAATAGTTTTGCTCAATTTAGTAAACCACAAGACCGTTTGTTTGCGGGACAGATTGATAAAGACACCTATTTCCGCTTACGCATTGAAACGCTACAACATATAAAAAGGCAACAATCATCCGATACCTATGGTCTGTTAGGACCTAGAGTCCAAATATTACCGCATCAGTTTTATATCGCACATCAAGTTGCGCTACGTCATGCACCACGAGTGTTATTGGCCGATGAAGTTGGTTTAGGTAAAACCATAGAAGCAGGTTTAATCCTCCATCAGCAACTGATGACAGAGCGTGTAAAACGTGTGCTGATTGTTGTCCCCGAAAGTTTGATTCATCAATGGCTGGTCGAAATGCTGCGCCGCTTTAATCTACATTTTTCAATTCTTGATAGTGAGCGTTGTCAGTTGTTAGAGGAAACAGAAGAGGGAAACCCTTTTGAAACATCACAACTGGTTCTTTGTAATTTATCCTTTTTAAGTAACGATAAAGAGCGCCAACAACAAGCGAGTGATGCAGGTTGGGACTTGATGATTGTCGATGAAGCACATCATTTAATGTGGTCTGAAGACAAGGTGAGCGAGGAATATCAGTGCATAGAAAAGCTAGCCAGCTGTATCCCAGGTTTATTACTACTAACAGCAACACCTGAGCAACTAGGCATTGAGAGTCACTTTGCACGCCTACGTCTATTAGATCCTAGCCGCTTTTACGACATCAATAGCTTCCAAAAAGAGCAGGATAACTACCGACCTGTTAATGAGCTAGTGCAGTCACTCTTAGAAAACCCCAGTAATGCACAACAAGACGCAGGTTTACTTACGGAGTTAGAAACCTATTTAGGCGAAGAAATAGTTGCTGAGTTTGAAAAGGCGGAAGATGCTGATCTAAGTGTGGATCACCTCATTCAAAGTCTGTTAGATCGGCATGGCACAGGGCGCGTATTATTTCGCAATACACGTGATACGGTGGCAGGTTTTCCAGAAAGAAAATTACACCTATACCCTTTAGCACTACCAGAGCAATATGTGGTTAACGCTGAAGGTCATGAAGATGACCTTTCCACACTGCTAGATCAAAAGCTTCATCCAGAAAAATCATATTGGCAGCAAGATACTTGGCTTGAATTTGATCCAAGGGTTACATGGTTAATAAGCTGGCTAGAGAACCACTTTGATGAAAAGGTACTACTGATCTGTGCTTATGCAGAAACGGCACTTGCTTTAGAATATTATGTACGTATAAAAACAGCGACACGAGCGGCGGTTTTCCATGAGAATCTAAGTATTATTGAACGTGACCGCGCAGCTGCTTATTTTGCTGAGGATGAAGAAGGAGCCAATATCCTTATTTGTTCGGAGATTGGGAGTGAAGGAAGAAACTTTCAGTTTGCACATCATTTGATCTTATTTGACTTGCCACTAAACCCCGACCTTTTGGAGCAACGCATAGGGCGTTTAGATCGAATCGGTCAAACACAAACAATTCAACTGCATGTCCCCCACTTTGAAACAGGTGCTCAGGCTCGCTTAACATACTGGTATCATCAAGGGCTAAATGCATTCTTACATGTCTGTTCGGTGGGACATAGTTTGTATGAAAAGTTACAAGATGAGCTGATGGCAGCTTTAATAGTCGAAAATAGCACTGCAGAAAGTGACGCGTTTGATGACTTTCTTAAACGCGTAGAAGTTTTGCGTGAGGATGCTTTAGAGCAGATGCAGCAAGGAAGAGATCGACTATTAGAGTTAAATTCTTGCCATAAAGTCCATGCCTCAGAGGTTGTGGATGAGGTGAATTTCTCTGCGAATCCATCTATATTATCTCGCTATATGGATAAGGTATTTGATCACTCGGGTGTGGACCAACAGCCTCAAAGTCGCGATTGCATCATTATAAAACCCACCGAGAACATGATGAATGCTCACTTTCCTGGGCTTTCTGAAGATGGAATGACAGCAACTTATCAGCGTCAAGCTGCTTTATCGCGTGAAGATGTGCATTTTCTTACATGGGAACATCCGATGGTGATCGGGGCGATGGATATGGTAAGTAATGGAGAGTTTGGCAATGCTACTTTTTGCTCGATTACCCTGCCAGATGAGTCAGAGCTAGAACTTGATGCAGGAACACTGGTGGTAGAAACCATTTTTAGTGTAAGTTGCCCAGCACCAAAGCATCTACAAATACATCGGTATTTGCCCGTCAATATGGTGCGCATTGTTGTTAGTAGCAATGGTTTGAATTTGAGTGAAACACTATCACATGATGAATTAAACTCACTCTCAGAGCGTGTCAAAAAACATACCGCCAATGAAATTATTCAGTATGCGAGACCACAGATTACCCACCTCATTGAACAAGCTCAGAACTTAGCAGAACCTCAGCAACAGGCTCTAATTGATAGTGCATTAAAGTCCATTGCCGAAGAAGGGCATGATGATATTGAACGTCTTATTGCTTTGGCCGAGGTTAACCCTAATATCCGTCAAGAAGAAATAGAGCAACTAAGTAATAATGCTACTTCATTAAAGGACTACCTTAGTACAGCACAATTAAGGCTTGATGCTATCCGCCTTGCTTTTGTTACTGATTAGGAATTTATTCTGGGCATGCGCTAGGCCAATAACCATGAACCTTAGGGTCGGCACAAGCAGTACAAGCATTGGATGAGGTTTTGTTTTCAGTAGACGGACAAGGTGTTGTTACGCATCTAATGCCTGTGTCCACCTTGCTACAAACAGGTCTAAACTCACGTGTACATACCTGAGGACGTGGGTCTGTGCATTCGGTGTATATTCCAACAGGTACTTTAGGGTCAGGTGTTTGTGGGTTGCTGGGTTTATTATCCTGACATGCGGATATAAATAGTACCGCAATGATAGCACTTGAAAAAATTATTATATTCGTTTTCATATATTGTCTCCCTATCAACTCTTCGCTCTATATACCTTTATAGTGTAGAACAATTTTTTAAAAATTATTACAAGGTTGAGTTTAGGCATATTTGTATTTATTTTGATCAATAAAAGATAAGTTATATTTATTACGGAATTTCATAATGATTATTAAACTAATTTATGTTACTAATTAGTAATCTAGGAGGGGATAATAATTTTATAAGAATAAAAAGACTAATCAATGGTAATTTAGACTATGGGGAAAATGATTTTCCACGAAAAAAACAATGCCAAGTTTTTATATTTTAATCACAAAAACTATGGGATAGATGTGTTTAAAAATACTAAGGCTCAGCTTAATGATGATGTACCTTTCAAGGAAGTCGCTCACTTGAAGGGCTATAATCTGCCGCGAAACCTTGTCATGAGCTGTGATGTTAGCCAGCACTGTTGCTATTCAAACCTCGAATATATTAAACTTTTTCGTAGCAACGATCAGTTGATGATAACTGTGGATGTGAACTATTGGCTTCTTGCTTGGAAAGAAAAAATAAACCTACTCTCTTTTCTGGATGATTTGCGCGAACGCTTAGGTGATATTTACACTATTGAGTCAGAGCAAAATAATATTTTTGAAGAGTCCTTGATCAACGTACGTTTTAAAATGTATGTTGATTGTGAGATGACAGTCAGGAGTGTGGTTGATCTATTAGATAGTATTTTATGTGATGAACATAAAAGTATTCTCTCTTATGAGAAGGTTAAATATAAAATTTCATTATCAACACGCCATCAGCAAGCTGGAAAGTCTTTGTTGCATTACCTGCATAAAATTATGGAGTATAAAAAACTCAGCGATGATTTAACGGTATCAGTGACGGAACACAATCATCTTGTTTTTGTATCGCTAAAATTCCCTAAGAATAAAAAACAAAAAATACTAGAAGCTGTTTATCTCTACGGCTTGATTCTTAAAGGAGAGATGTCAAGTTATGAGCTACTGAGTCACAAAAGACATCGCCATAATTTAAAAGTATCCCTACATGCTATACAGCGACGTATTGAATTTCAGAATAGAAAAATCTATGGAGAAAAAATGATGTTTGTTTCTTCAGAAGAAGAGTCAAACTGGCTGAAATTACAGGTTGGTAACTGTTTGACAGGCAATTTTTCATTAGAAAAAAATAAAATTATTAATTAATTGAGAGCGCTCCTAGAGCAAATCAAAGAGGTAGTATCGTTTCTGGGTAGAGCCCTGAGCTATTGCGCAATATCAAATTTATTTAATGTTTAGTATGCTAGTATCGATTCCCTTAGTTAATAAATAAACCTTATCCCCTTATATGTCCCTTAGTGTTTCAAACTTACAATGTACGCGTGGCGATCGTCAGCTATTTTCGGGATTAAACTTCCAGCTTAACAGCAATCAATTACTTTTCTTGGAAGGTAGAAATGGTAGTGGGAAAACGACATTAATTCGTACTTTGTGTGGTTTGTTTGTTGCAGATGAAGGCAAAGTTCTTTGGCAAGATTTACCTATACAAGAGCACTTGGAAACCTATAGAGAAGCTTTGTTTTACCTCGGACACTTAAATGCTATTAAAGGTGATTTAACCGCCTTAGAAAATTTACAATTTAATCATGCAATATCAGCACAAAAGAGTAGTGATGATGATTTGTTTGATGCACTTGATCGTATTGGTTTATATGGCTACGAAGATTTTCCCACACGTCAATTATCACAAGGTCAGAAACGCCGAGTTGCTTTAGCGCGTTTATTGGTGAACAAGTCTCCCCTATGGATTTTAGATGAGCCATTTGTTGCGCTTGATGTAGCCGCAGTTGAGCTATTGCAAAGTATAATTTCCAATCATATAGAAGCGGGCGGGATGGTAATTATAACCACTCATCAAGAAGTCCCGCTTACTCAGGGAGTAATTCATCATTTAAACTTAGATCAATACGCGAGTCAGAGTGGTGCGGTATCCTATGATTAAGACCTTTCTGATAATTTTAAAACGTGACTTGAAATTGGCGTTGCGTCGTCGTAGTGAAATATTTACGGTATTATTTTTCTTTGTCATTGTGGTGAGCTTATTTCCATTAGGTGTAGGTTTTGATGAAAAAATGCTACAAAACATTGCACCTGGGGTAGCATGGATAGCCGCTTTATTAGCGTCGATGTTAGCTTTAGAGCGTTTGTTTTCGAGTGATTATGCAGATGGAACGCTAGAACAAATGCTATTAGCGCCTCAGCCTCTTTCCATTTTGGTTCTCGCTAAGATGACAGCTCATTGGTTATTAACGGGCTTACCTCTAGTTTTAGTCGCTCCTGTAGTCGGAGTTCTCTATCACTTAGAGACAGAAACCGTAGGAACTATGATGTTAATGCTACTGCTTGGAACCCCGATTCTAAGTATGGTCGGTGCTATAGGTGCAGCACTAACACTTGGCTTGCGTGGTGGTGGTGTCTTGATTTCATTGCTAATTTTACCATTGTACATCCCTGTTCTCGTCTATGGCGCAGGGGCTATCAATGAAAGCACGTTACAATCGGGTAATATTGAACCTCATATATTGTTATTATCAGCTTTTTTGTTACTGTCATTAATATTCTCACCGTGGGCAACAGCGTCTGCATTGAAAATATCATTAGAATAAATCTCTTAGGAAAACTTAATCTATGTCCTTTAATTGGTTTAAATACGCTGCACCAATGAACTTTTATCCGCTTGTGGGTAAATTGGTTCCACTGTTTTGGTTTTTAGCAATTACGCTAACAGGATTTGGACTTTACTGGGGATTCTTTCAAACACCTGATGTACTCAGTGATCAGAAGCAATATTATCGCATAATTTTTGTACACGTAGCTGCGAGTTGGATGGGTATGTGGCTATACGCCATGATGGTATTTTGGGGCTTAGTGGGTTTGGTTTTTAATACACGAGTGTCTTTCATGATGGCGAAAGCAACCTCTATAACAGGAGCTTTGATGGCGACCATCGCATTAGCATCAGGCGCGGTCTGGGGGAAAGTAAGTTGGGGAACGTGGTGGGACTGGGATCCTCGTTTAACCATGTCGCTTATCTTGCTGTTTCTCTATATTGGTTATATTGCATTGCAATCTGCTATTGATGATCCACGTCGCGCTGATAAAGCTTCATCGGTGCTTGCCCTAGTTGGCTTGGCGATAGTTCCTGTGATTTATTATTCAGTGAATTGTCCTAACCCAAATGAGTGTGCTTCCCTGCATCAAGAATCATCCTTTAAAGGCGTTGAATCGAATATCTTATTGGGTATGTTAGTCACTGCTTTAGGTTTTTGGATGTATAGTTTTGCCGTTATTCTAACGCGTGTACGGAACATTATTTTAGAACGTGAAATGAATGCCAAATGGGTATCTGAGTTACCAGATACAAAAAAGTAGGAGTCAATAAATGAGTATTACTGAGTTTTTTACGATGGGTGGCTATGGCTATCATGTCTGGGGAATTATGTTATTGGTCTTACTCGTGATGGTGTTTGAGCCACTTAGCTTAAAGCTACAGAGAAAGGGTTTATTGCAGCGAATTAAGCGCAACAAAAGAATAAACGAAAGAAATAGATAATTAATAGCTCCCCTCGTGTTTTTTATAAAAACTGAAAGGGATGTTTAAAGTGAGAGTAAAGACAAATGAAAGCAAGAAAAAAGCGACTTATCTTTGTTTTATTGGGTTTGGTAGCTGTTGTTGGAGCATCTTTTTTAATTACTAAAGCGATGCAAGGTAACTTAGCTTATCTTTATGCGCCAGAAGCAGTATTGGCAGGTGAAGTACCGACAGGAAAAGTTATTCGCCTTGGTGGTTTAGTCAAAAAAGGTAGCCTAAAACGTAGCGATACTAAGCTTGAAGCACGTTTTGTCGTGACAGATAATCGTGGCAATGAAGTAACAGTCGTTACGGATAAAATATTACCCGATCTATTTAAAGAAGGTCAAAGCTCTGTTTCTCGTGGCATTTTAAAAGAAGGCGTGTTTTATGCGGAGGAAGTGCTTGCAAAACATGATGCGAACTATATGCCAAAAGAAGTAGAAGATATTTTAAAGAAAGAACATAGCCCAGCTCCAGTTAAGGGCTCAGTAAAGTAAGTATTAAATCTAGACCTTGTAAGATGTTCATGTATAAACCTTTTACAAGGTCTAAGTTAAAAATTTTAATTAGATAGAACATGATGATAACTAACGGAGCAAAACAATGATTCCAGAGATTGGACATTTTGCCTTAATTTTAGCCTTAGCCATTGCGGTGGTTCAGGCCATTTTACCCTTAGCAGGGGTAAGTTTAGGTAAACCGCAATGGATGGCGTTGGCAAAGCCTACTGCTAGAGCGCAATTTTTGCTTTTAACTATTTCATTTGCTTGTTTACTCTACGCCTTTATCACCAGTGATTTCTCCGTTAAGTTAGTGGCAGGTCATTCAAATACCCAAATGCCAACTATTTATAAAGTATCGGCGTTATGGGGAAATCACGAAGGCTCTTTATTACTATGGGCATATATCTTATCGGCATGGGGATTAGCCGTTTCGATCTTTAGCAAAAGTATTCCTCCTGTAATGCTGTCTCGTGTGATGAGTGTGATGGGCTTTATAGGGATAGGTTTCTTATTATTTATGATAATGACCTCCAACCCTTTTGAGCGTCTCCCTTTTCCTCCACTAGAAGGTCGTACACTTAACCCACTATTACAAGATTTTGGTTTGGCGATACACCCACCTATGCTTTATATGGGGTATGTGGGATTTTCAGTTGCCTTCTCTTTTGCCATTGCAGCGATGCTAGGTGGTAAGTTAGACGTAGCGTGGGCGCGCTGGGCAAGACCTTGGACAAATGTAGCATGGATATTCCTAACAGGTGGAATTACGTTAGGCAGTTGGTGGGCATATTACGAGCTAGGTTGGGGCGGTTGGTGGTTTTGGGATCCTGTTGAAAATGCCTCTTTACTACCGTGGTTAGTTGGCACAGCACTCATTCACTCACTTGCCGTTACCGAAAAGCGAGCCGCCTTTAAATCATGGACGGTATTACTCGCTATCCTTGCTTTTTCACTCAGTTTACTTGGTACATTTCTTGTGCGTTCAGGTGTATTAACGTCGGTACATTCTTTTGCAGCAGACCCAGAGCGTGGCGTGTTTATTTTGATGTTTTTACTGATTACAGTAGGCGCATCATTAGTATTATATGCAGTACGCGCACCCAAGTTAAAATCAACAGGACGTTTCGAGCTTGTTTCTCGCGAAGTTGGTTTATTAGTTAATAACATTGCTTTAATAACACTGACTGCAACAGTACTACTAGGTACATTGTACCCGCTACTTATCGATGCTTTAGGGGTGGGGAAAATATCTGTAGGTCCCCCTTACTTTAATAATATTACTATTCCTTTAGGAACCGTATTATTGCTTATGATGGGTGTAGGCTTATTTTTGCGCTGGAAAAAAGATAAACCAGCACGTTTGATTAAAATACTACGCATTCCTGCCATTATGGCTTTAGTTATTGCCGTGGTGCTGCCACTACTCTTTGTACCAGAATTTCATTGGCGCACTGTTCTAGGCTTGTTATTAGCCAGTTGGGTTGCCTTTACTGCATTACTTTGGTTTAGCGGTCAGGGACGTTCGCCTTTTAAAAAGCCACTCGCTGTATGGGGAGCAACCTTGGCGCATCTTGGCATGGCGGTGATGGTAACGGGCGTTACATTAACCTCTATGTACAGTATTGAAAACGATGTGCGTTTAGAGACCAATAAAAAAGGTTATGTCGTTGGTGATTACGAATTCAAATTTATCAAAATCGAAGATCATAAAGGGAAAAACTATAAGGCAACCCGTGCGACTGTAGAGATTCTGAAAAACAATCAACCGTTAGTTACCTTGTACCCTGAGAAACGTGACTACGGTCCAGGTACAATGCCGATGACAGAGGCTGGCATCGATGCAGGCTTCTTCCGTGACTTATTTATTGCACTGGGTGAGCCAGTTGGTAAAGGCGCATGGAGCTTCCGCATTTATTACAAACCATTTGTACGTTGGATATGGCTTGGTGGTATTTTAATGTCTATTGGTGGTTTATTAGCAGCATTTGATGGACGTTATCGTCGTACTCGCAAAGTCTTTTTGAAAGATCGAAAAAACAAAGCAATGACGACGAAAAAAGAAGCGACCGCATGAAAAAAATCTACTTACTCCCTTTGCTCATTTTGTTTCTCTTAGTTGCTTTGTTGTACCGTGGCTTTAGCTTAGATTCTCGAACTGTGCCCTCACCTTTTATTGGCAAAGCAGCTCCAGCCTTTGAGCTGCCTCGTTTATATCAAAGCAATGAGCACATATCTGTTGAGAAAATGAAAGGGCAGGTTTGGGTACTGAACGTGTTTGCCTCTTGGTGCGTCTCTTGTCGTGCCGAACATAAGGTACTGACTCGTTTTATTCGTGAACATAAAGTGCCAACTATTGGTTTAAATTACAAAGACTACGGCTCAGAAGATTATGGTAAAGATGTATTAAGTTGGCTGACACAACTTGGTAATCCTTATACTTATGTTGCGGTCGATACAGAAGGACGTACGGGCATTGATTGGGGTGTTTATGGCGTGCCAGAAAGTTTTGTGATCGATAAAAAAGGTATTATTCGTTATAAATTTACGGGGCCTATTACTCAACAAGCAGTCTTTGAAACTCTCGTTCCCCTTGTCTTAAAATTACGCGAGGAGCCAGCTTAATGAAACATTCTTTTAGAATATTACTGTTTAGTTTTTTAATGAGCATATCAGCAGGTTTATTGGCAGGAAGTATCGAAACCTACTCTTTTGATAATCCTAAGCAAGGTGCTATCTACAAACAGCTTATCGAAGAACTACGTTGCCTAGTTTGTCAGAATCAAAATATAGCAGGCTCTAATGCTGAGCTTGCACAAGACTTGCGTCGACAAACTTATGAGATGGTCATGAAAGGGGCTTCTCGTGATGAAGTAGTTGATTTTATGGTTACTCGTTATGGTGACTTTGTCATGTATCGTCCTCCCTTTAAGGTTAAAACATTATTACTTTGGGTAGGACCGCCTTTATTTTTGCTAATCAGCCTGATTTTTTTGGTTAATTACATGCGTAAAAAACCACAGGCAGCAGAAGTAATACTTGATAAAAAACAGCGCGACTCAGTACGCGATTTATTAAAATAAGGATTCAAAGTTAAATAAAATGCGGAACTGAAACCGAGTATTATTTACTTTCGAGTCTTGAATATCCCCTCTAAGGATTAACATCATGTTTTGGATTTTTGCCGTTTTACTCATCGTTCTCGCTTTAGCGATTATTTTGCCAACGTTATTGAAAAAAACAACGGTAGAAGAAGAGGAAGAGGATGATCGCCGTAATCAAAATATACAAATTGCCAAAGATCAACTGCTTGAATTAGAAACTTCACTTTCTAATAAAGATGTAGAACAGGCTGAATATGAAGCTCGTCGTGATGAGTTAGAGCAGGCACTTCATGTCGATATTGATAGCGAAGATGTCACAAAAGTTGAATATGCCAAGCCAACTTTCATAACGGCGGGTATCGTCGCCTTAATGATTCCTCTAATTGCCGTTGGAATGTATGCTAAATATGGTGATAGCAAAGCTGCTGATCCTGAAACAGCAAAAGTTGCTAGCAAAGTTCCTATGACTGCTGAAGGTAAACCAGATGTAGATGCGATGGTATTAGGCTTGCGTAAAAAGTTAGATGCAGAGCCAAATAATCCAAAAGGCTGGTACATGATGGGACGCTCTTATATGGCACTTAAACGCTATAAAGGAGCAGTTGAATCTTATGAAAAACTCCTTGAGCTAAAGCCGAATGATGCAAAGGTTATGTTGTTTTTAGCCGATGCTGATGCAATGGCTCAAGGCGGAAATATGTCTGGGCGACCCACCACTCTCATCGAAAAGTCACTAGAAATAGAGCCAAACAGCATTACGGGCTTATGGTTGGGCGGCATGATTTCACAACAACAAGGCAAACACACGCTGGCAATTAAACGCTGGACAGCTTTGATTCCACTATTAGGTGATGATGCGGCTCAGGTTGCAGAAGTTAAAGCGATGATGGCAACCTCCCAAAAGGAGTTATCACCAGAGGCTTTAGCGGCAATCCCTAAAGTTGCAGCACCTATTGCCCCAAAAGCACCCAAAGCACCAGTAGCCTCGATGGAGAAAATTCCACCAGCAAAGGTCGCATCCCAAACAGACGTAAAACAAAGTATTGTTGTAACAGTTTCGTTATCTGAGGAGCTTAAAAGTCAAGCAAACCCTACAGATACCGTCTTTATTTACGCAAAAGCAATGACAGGCCCACCGATGCCTTTGGCGGCTAAACGTCTTCAAGTAAAAGATTTACCAGTAACAATTACTTTAGACGATAGCACTGCGATGATGCCAACGATGAAACTCTCAGCTTTCCCAAATATAAAAATTGGTGCCAGAGTTTCTAAAAGTGGTAATGCAATTGGTGTAAATGGTGATTTATATACTGAAAAGTCATCGGTTAAAAAAGGCACAAAACAAACGCTAGTGATTGATTCCATATTGAAAAAGTAATAAGT
This sequence comes from Leucothrix mucor, assembly GCA_015663245.1. Classification (GTDB taxonomy): domain Bacteria; phylum Pseudomonadota; class Gammaproteobacteria; order Thiotrichales; family Thiotrichaceae; genus JAGLBW01. Next base: position 11,045 of record DQSN01000245.1, on the reverse strand, counting down.
TCTCTTCCTATGCTAAAAAAGGGAAGATAAACGTGTCAATAAGGGAACAAGAACAGCTCAAAGCCCCAGAACCTGTTTCATTCTGGGAGTCTTTTATCTACTGGTTAAAGCTAGGTTTTATTAGCTTCGGTGGTCCTGCTGGTCAGATCAGCATGATGCATCAAGAGTTGGTTGAAAAACGTAGATGGATCTCTGAGCAACGTTTTTTACATGCGCTTAACTATACGATGGTGCTACCAGGACCAGAAGCGCAACAACTAGCAACCTATATCGGCTGGTTAATGCACGGTGTTAAAGGTGGAATCGCAGCAGGTTTTCTATTTGTTCTCCCCTCTTTATTTATACTCAGTGGTTTAACATGGGTCTATCTTGTCTATGGCAATGTTCCCGCCATAGCAGGTATTTTATATGGCATCAAACCTGCTGTTACCGCCATTGTATTGTTCGCTGCCTATCGTATTGGCTCCAAAGCACTGCCTAATAATCTATTACGTTTTTTAGCGGTACTAGCTTTTGTTGCTATAACTCTGTTTCACATTCCCTTCCCTTATATTGTATTAGCGGCGGGTATTATTGGTTATATCGGTTCTCGCTATGCGCCTGAGAAATTTAAAGCAGGTGGACATCATGGTGGCTCAAGTAAAACTATTGGGTCTGCAATTATTGATGATGACACCCCGCCACCGCCTCATGCGCAGTTTAAGTGGAGTCGTTTTATGGTGTTCATCACAATTGGCTTAGTAATTGGCGGAGCGATTATGGCGACGCTGATGATGCTGTATGGCTGGGAAGGCACGCTGACACAAATGGGGTTTTTCTTCACTAAGGCAGCTCTCGTCACCTTCGGTGGTGCTTATGCCGTGTTACCTTATGTCTATCAAGGTGGCGTTGAACAGTATCAATGGTTAACAGGTACACAAATGATTGATGGTCTCGCACTGGGAGAAACAACTCCTGGCCCATTGATAATGGTTGTTGCCTTCGTTGGCTTTGTCGGTGCATGGACAAAAGAAATATTTGGTCCTGATATGTTGTTACTTGCAGGTTTTGCAGGCGCAACGATTGCAACAATATTCACTTTCCTACCTTCATTTTTATTCATTCTTTTGGGTGGACCAATGGTAGAAGCAACGCGTGGCGACATGAAATTTACTGCCCCGCTCACCGCTATTACCGCTGCTGTCGTTGGTGTGATTCTTAATCTAGCTGTGTTCTTTGCCTATCATGTGCTATGGCCTCAAGGTTTAGAGGCTAAATTTGAATGGTTTGCCGCTATTATTGGTATCCTTGCTTTTATCGCACTATTTAGATTTAAAGTCGGGATTGTTCCTGTGATTGCTGCGAGTGCGGTAATAGGTTTGGGTTACTCCTTCATAATATAGAAATACAAGCATGAAACAACAACTTGCCATCACGCTAGGTCAAAGCTCATCTAAAGGTATCAAGGATGATAATGAAGACTTCTATGGTGCGTATCTTCCTAAAGATGGTGCGCAACTAGAAAACAAGGGAATCACCATCGCAATTGCGGATGGTATGAGTGGTAGTGACGGCGGCAAGGAAGCGAGTCAACTCAGTGTGCAACAATTTCTCACTGACTATTACAGCACACCCGAATCGTGGACGGTTAAACACTCGGTTAACCGTATCATGTCGGCACTCAATAGCATGTTGTTCTCGCAAGGGCAGAAACGCTATAGTTCCTCAAAAGGTCTAGTCACCACGTTTAGTTCAATGGTGCTGAAATCGCAAACCGCACATTTATTTCATGTCGGTGATAGCCGTATTTACCGCCTGCGTGGCAATGACTTTGCACAGCTCACCAATGATCATCGTATTTGGATCAGCAATGACCGCGAATATTTAAGTCGTGCGCTGGGGATCGATAGTCATCTAGAAATTGATTATCGTAAAACCACCATTCAAGCGGGTGATATTTACTTTCTCAGTACCGATGGTGTGCATGATTTTGTGTCTGATAGCGAATTGCGAGAGCATCTCAAGACTCATCGCGACAATCCACAAAACGCCAGCCAAGCAATACTCGATGCCTCTGTTGCGAATAAAAGTGATGATAATATCACCTGCCAAGTGGTACGCATTGATGCAATATCCAAAGCAAATAAAGAAGAGTATTACGAAAAGCTTACCAGCTTACCGTTTCCGCCTGATTTAAAAGCAGGCAATACTATTGATGGCTTTAAAATTATCCGCGAGCTAAATGCCACCTCACGCAGCCAAGTCTATTTAGCAGAAGACACGTTTTATGATGATATACGGGATGAGAGCGGAACCCGTGAAGTCGTTATAAAAACACCCTCAGTTAATTTTGAGGATGACCCCTCCTATATTGACTTATTTCTCCACGAAGAATGGGTAGCAAAGCGTCTTAATTCACCGCACTTAATTAAAGTTTGTGATCTTAAACGACAACGTAACTTTCTTTATACTGTCGTTGAATACATACACGGTCAGACTTTAGCGCAGTGGATGCAGGAAAACCCCAAAGCAAGTGTTACACAGGTAAGAGGTAGCATTACGCAAATAGCACATGGTTTACGTTGCATGCATCGCATGGAAATGATTCATCAGGACATCAAACCCGATAACATTATCATCGATGAAAGTAACACTTTGATTATTATTGATTTTGGCTCAACTAAAGTGGCAGGGCTTGCCGAAATAAAATCTGTCGTTGAACATAACAGCATAGTTGGTACGGCAAACTACTCTGCACCTGAATATTTTAAAGGTGAACAAGGAACAAATAGTTCCGACATTTACTCACTTGGCGTTATCGCCTATGAAATGTTTACAGGAAAATTACCCTATGGCGAAATAAGTCCAGAAAGAGCCGCAAAAAAGAAATTCACCTACACCTCTGCACGTGAGTACAACCCACATGTACCCGAATGGGTTGATCTAGCCATTCGCAAAGCAGTAAATTCAAACCCCGAAAAACGTTATGATTTACTCTCAGAGTTTGTAACCGACCTAGCAAAACCTAATAACAGCCTGTTATCTTCCAGTAAATCAGAACCTTTAATGGAGCGAAACCCACTAGCCTTTTGGAAAACTATCGCAGTAATAGAGTTTATTCTGATTATTGTTGTTTTATTGGTGATTTATAATAAGTAAATCACCAATAATATTTCTATATATATTTGCTCAACCCATAAACCTAAAATCAAAGATAAATCATCATGTCAAAAGACTTAGAGTCGATCAAAATCCGTTTACAAGAATTTGCTAAAGAACGTGACTGGGATCAATTTCACTCCCCAAAAAATTTCTCGATGGCATTGATTGTCGAATGTGCCGAGTTAGTAGAGCACTTTCAATGGCTCTCAGATGAGCAAAGCAAAAATCTACCAGCAGAAACTTTGGATGAGGTATCCCTAGAAATGGCGGATATTATGATTTATTTAATTCGCCTAGCAGACAAGCTAGACGTAGACTTATTACAAGCTGTAGACCGAAAAATTGGCTTGAATGCAATTAAATATCCCATCGAAAAATCAAAAGGCATTGCTGATAAATACAATAAGCTATAGTGGTAGAGTACTAGATAAGACAAAATTGACTAAGAGTGAAAATATAAGCAAATGCCTACAGAACCTAATAGTAAATTAGTTTACACATTTATATCCCGTATGGATGTTAGGCAATACAGGATAGCTCGTTGCTATGATCTCTCATATTCCACTTAGGAACTCTAAATAAATTAAGTTACCCTCTTAGTTGTCCTTTACTCCTGATTGAATCATCTCACTCGTTGCGTAGAATAACTATGCGCCACTTGAGATAATCCAATCAGAAACAAAATGCCTGCCCAATAGGGTAACTTAATTTCTTTAAAGTCCCTTAGCCTGCATGTGGGCTAGAAATGTGCAAAACTTTCTAGTGGTTTTTTACAACGGTTCTCATACCTTTGATACTGATTTTTACACGCCGATTTTGTGCTCGCCCTGTCTCTGTTTGGTTTGTTGCGATTGGCTGAGTTTCACCTTTGCCATCAATTCTCATCAGATGACGTTTAATGCCCATACCGACTAGAAAATCAGCGACAGAGTTAGCTCTGGCTAAAGACAGAGACTGGTTTGATGCATTATCACCTACATTGTCAGTATGACCAGTAATTTGAATAGAACGCACCTTCATACCATCAGATTGGAGGTCATGGGCTATTTTTTGTAGCTCATTCTCACCACGTGGAGTTAGCTGCGAACTAGCTGTATTGAAATTTGAACCACCTGAAAGCGAGCTATGAATCACTTGCATTACAGGTTTTTTAGCCACTGGAGCTGGTAGGTAACGAGGTTTTTGGACAACTACTACAGGTGGCTTTGGCTGTTTTATCACGACAGGAGTAGGTGGAGCGTACATTATTTTTTGAGTGGGTACAGGCTCAGATATTGTGACTTTTTCTACCCTATTCCTGTGGTTTCTTTGCAGAGGTCGCCAGTTTACGCCTAAGCTATATTGTTTGATGTCTTTATCGTAGCGTTCATATTCTGCACGCAAATTTATATTATGCGTTAAAGCATATTCAGCCCCAAGACCTAGAAATAAGGAGTTATCATGGAGCTGTTTACTACTGATTGTGCCTTTGTCTTTGGTTGTGAATCTAGCAATACCAAGTTTTCCTAGAGGACGTATACCCGCGATATTAATAGGTGGCTTATAGACCCCTGCAACCCCGATAGCTTTATAATTAATACTACCCGTTTGTGTACTGCTTTTTAGATCAGCATCTCCAAGGTCAGCCCAAAAAGCTTCGAGACTGGTATCTTTAGTGACATTAACACCTGTATACAGCTTTTTAGTCCCCGATGTGTCATCCGTGACGTGCCATTGCGTTCCTCCATCAGGGGTTAATTTACTCTGACCAATGCTGCCACCGATATACCAACTTTCCTGCCAATTACGAGGTTCTTGTGCGTAAGCGTTCATAGAGAACGATGCTATAAATATGAGTTTTATATATTTCATGTTTTTATTATTTTTTAATTTAAAGAGAGTTAGTCTAAAGAAATGCCTAATATTTTTTATTGAGTATCTTTCTAGTTAAAAATATACCCAGTCCTATGAGTAGCAAAATAAATGGGGAGCTACTGCCACTACCCTTGAGAACTGATGTAACCCCATCCTCTTTTTTATCAGCTAGCACTTCATAACGAACAACTACTGTTGCCACTTTTTTGCTTATACCTGCTAATTCAGATTCTATGCTCAATGTTTTGTTCGTAGTGGCTTCTTTTACCTTAAAACTACAACTCCAATTACCGCTACTATCAGCAATGGTATTGCAGGTTTCACCATCAATACCCGTGGATACGGTGATTTTTGCGAGAGGGTCTGATGTGCCTTCGATATTAATTTGTGATGAGCTTAGTAGTGTATTTTGTTGAGGTGAGCTAATGAGTAGTGGTGTACTAGGAACATTAATCTGTATAGATTTTGATTTTTTTGTACCATCATTAACTTCTGTTACAACAACAAGATCTTGTGAATCGCCTGTTGGAAGATTATCTAAAGAACAGCTCCAATTTCCTGAGCTATTAGTGGTTGTAGAGCAACTTTTTCCTGCAATACTTACTATGATGGAACTGTTTGCTAAGCTTGTTCCTGCAATTAAGGGTGAGCTATTGGCAACAGTTGCTTTATCCTGTGGATTTAAAATTTCCAAGGTCAAAGGAGGTGTAGAAAAACTGCTTGTGACTTTTTTGGTATTACCCGCATCGTCTGTTGCAATAACTTCTAATGGATACTCGGTATCAAGTACAAGATTAGCTATCGAGCAACTCCATTTTCCATCAGTATCAACAGTTGTTGTACAGGTATGGTCATCATCTACTTTTACTTCTAGGCTAGCTTTAGGATCGGCCGTCCCTGAAACAAGTAGATCAGTACCTGCTAATAACTCATCAATAACAGGCTTTAAAATAATCGTATCTGCAATAGTGGTATCTTTTTCAAAGACTTTATTGGCAGTTGAGGTGTAGCCTTTAGTATCGGTTGTCGTCGCGGTTAGTGTGATTTCTCCGTCTACTAGGCTAGTAATATCAACTTGAGCATTGCTGCTATCCCAGCTTCCCTGAGTATTAGCAGGACTACTAGCAGTCACTGTTTTTCCATTTTTATCGGTAAAAACAAGAGCGACATCAAGATTTGGTGATGCTTGCCCTGTGGCAGAAACATGGCCTTTTTCATTAACATTAACAATATTATCGCTTGTAATACTACCGACGATCGTTACTGGCATGACTACACCAATTTGAGCTTGGGCGGCATTACTCAAGGTATAAATATTATCTAATATTAAGATATTAATAATGCGTTCTGCAAGCTTAGGTAGTGCTGCTGTATTAGCATAACGAACCAACTTTAAAGCCGTCTCATAGTCTGCCGCAGAAGCCTCACCAGTTAGTATGAGTTTGGTGTCAGTCGTTCGAGTGGTATCTATCTCTATGCCTGTAGGTAAACTGGCAGATACACTAAGAAAATCATTAGTATGAGGGGTGATGAGAAGTATTTCGACTCCCTGCAAGTTTGCATTGTTAGCAACGGTGATTTTTATATCCGAGTCAACAACTTCAGTGGCTGTCCCACCTGCAATAAATATACTTTTATAAGCATTATCGGAAGTAGCGTTTGAGCTATCATTTTTATCTAGGTCTATCTGTGGAATATCAGAGTCAGATATTTGGTAAGCAAGTTTAAATTTAACCGTATCTCCTGGAGCAATTTCATCATACTTAAAGACCAAAGAGATAGACTCATCAATAAAGTCTGAACCCGTATTTTTTAATACTGCTGTTCCCGTGTAAACATCAACAGGGTTACGATTGGTCTTTCCACCATAAGTAACGCGTGCATTTTTAGCGTATCCAATGAGTTTGACTTCTGAATATCCTGTCGCATCGCCGCCCTGTCTTTTTTGACGTGCAGAAACAACCGCCATGCCATTTGTATCCCCTTGTGCGATAACGCTATTTGTTGTTTTAAGATCAATAGGCTCATCACTACTCTGGTAGTTATTGTCTGGGTCTACTGTTTGCATGTAGTAAACATCATTCATAACTTCTGCGGTATTATTTGTTAGCTCAATGTCAACAATGGCTGTTAAACCTTTTTGATAGACACTAAATATTTGTTTAATATCTAATTTGTTATCAATATTGCCAGTCCAAGTAACTTCTTGGGTATCCCCAGTGTTTTGGAAGTTACTAAAGCTTCCCACAATACTCGCTAAGCCACTGTCATATTGATAGTTTCGAGAGTTGTGATAATCAGTTTCATTGAAGCGTATACCCCATCCTGACTCCGTAGTATCAGGCATAAAAAAATCGCCATCATAAGAGCTGGTAAATTGATTACCATTTGGATCGGAGATGAAGCCTAGTTTATTAGGAGCATTATTATAGGGGGCTATTCCTGATTTTTTATCAGAACCAAATGCAGCATGTTTATTGATGCCTATTTGTAAGTTATCAGAATAGAAAAACACCCCGCCTTTATCATTTATTTCAGCCACCGAATTGATCGGATGAAATAAAGTTGCAACAGCAGTGGCAATGCTTAATATAAGAAGGTTTAATTTATTGTTATTTTTATTCAACACACTTTCCCCAGATTTGTTAATTGAAAGCTGATTAACAAAAAATAAAATAATGTGAATGTAGAAACCTGCTACATAAATTGCTTGAAAATTTATTGCTATAAATAACTTAAAAAGAGATTCTTTTTTAAAGTATGTGTCTAAGAATTTACAGAGCTTTTATTATTTTAATTTTTGAAGAGAGCCTTTTATAAGGCGCTCCTTTCTGCTGGGGAGGGGAATATATAGAAAAAAGGAGATAAAGCAAGAAATATAAACAATATGATTATTAATTGATCAACTAAAGTATAATTAATAATCATATTGATTAAATATTAATCTTTTATTGGTGGGTTTAATTAAACCGTTTTCCTGCTACTAATATTAAAATCAAGACAGGTATTCCTAAAAGTGCGGTAAAAATAAAGAAATTAGGATAACCCATAGAATCCACCATTGAGCCAGAATAGCCGCCTAATATCTTCGGTAGCAAGGTCATTAATGAGCTAAAAATTGCATATTGAGCGGCAGTAAACGAAATATTGGTCAGCTTTGATAAAAAGGCGATAAAAGCTGCACTGGCTAAGCCTGCGGAAAGGTTATCAGCAGAGATAACGATATAAAGCATCGTTAAGTCATGCCCTGCATTAGCCAATACCATAAACAAAATATTGGTTGCTGCCGAAAGAGCCGCACCCAAGAAAAGTATTTTCATAACTCCATAACGTACTGAGAGTAAGCCTCCTAAGAAGCCACCTGCAATCGTCATAAACAAGCCAAAAGTTTTAACCACGCTAGCAATTTCAGCTTTGGTAAAGCCTAAGTCTTGATAGAAAACATTGGCGATAACACCCAGTACAATATCAGAAATACGATACAAACCGATCAAAGCTAATAGCAACCAAGCTAAAGTCATGCCATAGCGTTTAAAGAAGTCTTTAACAGGCTCAACATAGGTTTCATTTAGCATCGATTGACGCACTAAGCCGACAGCAACTACTAATTTAGCAACGACACCTGCGATGATAACCGCCGTAAATAAACGTAAGGTTTCAATAATAAAACTGGCTAAGTTCTTATTTGAAGAGCTTTGCGTCGATACGCTTTCAATTGAATCTGAAATATCTGGAGTAAAGAAAATAGTGGATAGGTAATTAAAAGTATCAGACAAGGTTGCTGCTAATGCTGTCTTAGCATATTTTACAATGTCGGAACTGAAGTAAAAAACAGCAATAAAACTAACAACAGCTAGAGCGAATAATAATAAAAAGCGTAAATATTCTGAGGCGCTATGTTTAGCTTTGTCTTCACGTTGCTGTTCAGGCTCGGGAATAATCAAGGTGGTTATTACGCCAACCAGCATCACGCCTGACATAATCGCATAGGTCCACTGCCATGCTTGATAGCTATAACTGCCTTTTTCAGAGCCAAAATAACTCGCTAGATACAATGCACCTGCGCCTGCAACCAACATGCCAATACGATAACCTGCGATATAACTTGATGACATCATTGCCTGCAAATCACTTTTGGCAGATTCAATACGATAAGCATCAATAACAACGTCTTGTGTGGCGGAAGAGAAACCGAGTAAAACAGCCGCAAGTGCCATAATAGTTAGACTGTTTTCATTATCTAATGGATTGGTCATCCCCATCCATAAAATAGCACCAATAATGGCAAACTGTGAAACCAACATCCAACTGCGTCGTCGTCCTAACCACTTGGTCAAATAGGGTAAAGGTAATTTATCAACTAGAGGAGCCCAAACGAATTTGAATGAATAGCCTAGTGCTGCCCAACTAAAAAAGGTAACTGCCGAGCGTTCGACACCCGCTTCACGTAGCCATAACCCTAACGATGAGAAAATCAGTAGAATAGGAACGCCTGCCGAAAAACCCAGAAAAAGCATGGTAAGAACGCGAGGGTGTCCGAAACTGGCGATGGTTTCTAGCCAGCTTTGTTTAGCTATTTCTGTACTCATTCGGTGGGAACCTCGTAGTCATAGTCGATGATTAGAGGGGCATGATCGGAAAAACGTTCAGTTTTATAGACAGATGAGTTTAAAACAGTGCCTTTTAAGGAAGGTGTTAAAATATGATAATCAATACGCCAGCCCGTATTATTAGCATAAGCCTGCCCTCGATTAGACCACCAAGTGTAGCTATGTTCTTCTTGATCTATTTCGCGAAAGGCATCAACAAAGCCAACATCATCAAATAAAGTGTCTAACCAAGCGCGCTCTTCTGGCAGAAAGCCCGAATTCTTTTTGTTTCCCTTCCAGTTTTTAATATCTTCATTTTTATGCGCGATATTCCAATCACCGCAAATCACATAATCACGCCCTGATGCTCTCATCGCCTGCATCTTCTCCATAAAGAAGTCCATCATCTGATATTTATATTGTTGACGCTCTTCTTTGGCAGAGCCAGATGGCATATACAGTGAGATAACACTGAGCTTGCCAAATTGCGCTTCGATATACCGACCTTCTGAATCAAATTCTTCATTACCCATGCCTACAATGACTTTATCGGGTTTATGTTTGCAGTACAAAGCAACTCCGCTGTAACCTTTTTTTACCGCATCATGATAATAGCAATGCATGCCCGCAGGGTGAAACATGGGGTCTTCTAATTGATGCACTTGAGCTTTGGTTTCTTGGATACAAACCACATCGGCTTGTTGCAGAGGTAGCCAGTCAAAGAAACCTTTACGGGCGGCGGCACGAATGCCGTTGGTATTAGCGGTAATAATGCGCATAGTGAAATACTTTCTATGATTTTATATTGGTAATGTGACGGGGTTTCTGAGCCTATTAGGTTTTCTATTTAGCGGTAGCCAAGCCCTGTCATCTGCTTGTGCATGGTCGATACTTCTTGGCTAGTACTACGCACTAATTTGTCTAAACTTAAAACAATAAACTCTAATAAGTTTACCGCGATATAAGAATGTTCAACACATAAGCGTTTATACATAGGTTCTGTAATAGATAGCAATGTGACCCCTTTTTTAGCCGCACGTAAGCGAATAGAACGAGGTTGCTTATCAAAAAATGACATAACGCCAGCTAAACAACCTGCATCTAAACGGCCTACTTCAATTTCATTACCAGCTTCATCGCGGCTTAACTTTAAAACTCCACCAATCACCAAAAAAAAATGATCCTCAACATTACCTATCTCGGCAACAATATCTTTTGCTTCAGCCTCAACGACATTAGTAAAGCTGACAAAGGTAGCCACTTCATCACGAGTTAGTGCTGCACAAAAACTTGGGCAAGTCTCAATGACACGGCTGGTCAATTCGTCTGTATTACTCATCTATATTCTCCAATAATTATTTGGCTGACAAAAACCAAGAAATCCCCCCTTAGATTTTGAGCCTTACGATTGTAATTTAATTTTAAGTATATTATACGTACTCCCTAATAAATAATATAATT